>JADJGZ010000002.1 GCA_016707785.1 Bacteroidales bacterium
AGAGAAATAAACAAGGAAATCAAGATAACGATTCCCGAATTTGCAGAAAGCGAAATAGGGTCTCTGCCCGATACAATGATTATAAATGGAGACACCATTTTCCTTGGCATCAACGGACAAGAATTAAAAATGATGTTTCATGATTTCCCGGAATTAGAAGATCTGAACATTCAAGAATATATGGATCAATCGATGAAAGATATCAGGACTCCTGAATTCCCGGGCTCTCCGGACTGCCCACACTTCAGGTTTGAAGGCCATCCTCCTTTCCCGCCACTTCACCAGTATATGATTCCCGGGCTGGAATGTTTAAAGGATCTGGGCGCCCTCGATAATATTGTGATTAAAAAGAAAAGGCATGGGAAGAAAATTATCATCAGTTTTGAAGACAGGGAAAATGAGTGGCCTGAACGACATGGAAATAACTATCACTATTACTACAATGATGATAACCATGCACAATGGACCCCTAAACATGAAGAGAAAAAAGTAATCATCAAAAAGCGTGACTTAAAAGACGTGGATGAAAACTCAGAAGTTGAACGCATCAAGGATGGGGATAAAGAAATTATTATTATCAGGAAAAAATAACAACAAAATGGTAAGGTGCTGAGTCTGCACAGAATCACACCTGATTATTCTTTAGAATGTACCGGATCTTAGGCCACCTAAGATCCGTGTTTATTTTATCCAATTTGAATTTCGTGAAAGGTTCAGTGTTGCAATAGGGATTAATTAATATTTTTGATCCTGACATATTGCATACGCAGGCATATTTACCTATCTTTATTGCTGGCAATTGTTGTTGGTTTTCAAGTATATAATTATTATTCTTCCCAGGGAACCCTCAAATCTCACTATATGAAAAGTTTTTACACCTTCTTGTTGCTCATTACTTTGGGCATGTTTTTGTTTTCCTGCGAAAAAATCAAGAATATCTTCGAAAATGAAGACCCGAATGAATTGAATGGAGATCAGTCGGAAATTGGGACTGTCGGCACTACCCTTTCCACTACTTCCATGGAAATTGAAGGCGTTTCGAATCTAAATGCATCAGTTACTGCGCTTGAATCAGGTATTTCCAAAATTTCCGGTTCGGCTGTTTGCACCAATGATAAAATTAAAGCCATCCTCGCAAATTTTCCTGAAATTAAAATCAACGGAAATAACGTTGTACTGGATGATGTGCAAATGAAGATTGCTACCGATGGCATTGAAAGCGTTCATGGACTGGCTCCCGGAATTATTGTGAAATATGATGCTGAAGTCGGTGACACGTATCCCATCTCTACCGGAGGAGAACGTAAGGTTGTGAGTCGTTCAACCGACGATGACTATGGCTATGGTTTTATGCTGATCAAAGTCATAGAAGTTGAAGAGCCACACAACAAAATGGGCGTAAAAAATATCAGGTATTTTGCCAATCACAAATTCGGAATGGTAGGCATGGAATTTACTTTTGATGACAATTCAACAGCCAAGTTCCCCGTATATGCCAGTAAAGAGAATAAATAAACTCTTGTAAAACTCATTTTAACTCATCATTCCCTTAATGGGGATCGGACTTACTTGCGGATGAAATATCTATTTATACAGGGGGAAAAGAAACCTATTCCTCCATTTCCACATCATAAGGATTTTGTTTACCGTGTGAACCGGTTTTTTCGGGTGAAATCGGTTTTTTCATTCATCACCATTGATGGGTTATTTTATGTGCCGAAGAAGTTCTGGATGAATGCCCGAAACCATAGTGCTATTCCCCGCTTGCTTCTTATCGATCCAACTTCAGCCTGCAACCTGAAGTGCACCGGATGCTGGTCAGCCGATTATGGTAAAAGCAGCCATCTATCTTTTGAAAAGCTGGATGAGCTTTTTCAGGATGCCTGTAAACTTGGCGTTAGTCAGATTATCCTGAGTGGTGGTGAACCTTTGATGCGTAAGAACGAAATCCTGGAACTAAGCAGAAGATATCCAAAAATCAGCATTGCAGCTTTTACAAATGGCACCCTGATTGATGAAGCTTTTGTGAAGGAAATGGTGAAAATCAGTAACCTGAATGTGTTTATCAGCATTGAAGGCTTTCGGGATGAAACCGATTTCCGCCGGGGGAATGGCACCTATGATAAAGTAATTTCAGCCATGGACCTGCTGAAGAAACATGATATCGGATTCGGGTTTTCAGCATGCTATCACTCAGGGAATTACAAAACTATTGCCAGTGATGAATTCCTGAATTTTATGCAAGAAAAGGGTGCCTGGTTTGGTTGGCTGTTCAACTACCTGCCTATCGGGATACATGCTGAAATCAGCCTTTGCTGCAATGCACAACAAAGGGCCTATGTGCTTCGGAAAATAGAAAACTACACCGAAAGAACAAACTTTACCCTTATCGATTTCGCCAACCATGGCCATAAAGCTTTTGGCTGTGTTGCCGCAGGGAGCGATTTTGCCCATATTAATGCAAATGGAGACCTGGAACCCTGTGCCTTTTGTCATTATTCTGATGTAAATATTAATGATACAACCCTGGCAAAAGCACTCCAATCCCCTTTTTTCAGGAGATTCAGGGAAGCAAAACCTTTTTCTGAAAACCTGTTACGCCCTTGCCCCTTAATGGATGTGCCCGATGCTATCGTAAAACTTACCAATGATAAAAGCGTGCATTCAACACACCTGGATTGTGCAGAAACCGGTGAAGACCTGGCAGCCAAGACAAAAGCAATTGCTGCTGACTGGAAACCTGTTGCAGATCATCTATTCAATTCAATGCCCTTTTCTGAAAAACGCAGGTTCGGGATTCTGAATAAGATGGTAAAATCTGGAAATGATCTGATAAGCAGACTATAAGATAGTAATTGATCAATGATTAAAATGAATTCTATGGAACGCATCCTGATTCCTTATTGGTTTAAATGGCTCGGAATAACATTGGTGGTTGCAGGTCTCATTTTCACTTTTCTTTACGATAGAGGTGTATCTATTGATGCCCCGGTTTTAGCAGTGATAAGCAGTTTTCTGAGAACCCGCTACTTCATTGTTTTTAACGCTAATATTACAGATGAACTGGCACTGGCTTCTTATTTAACAGGTCTGATCCTATTATGCATTTCAAAAGAAAAAACAGAAAGCCCCCATCTTTCAGAATTCAGGTCAAAGGCCTTACTCTCTGGAATCATCCTGAATTCAATTTTCATCCTTTTCTCAATTGTGTTTCTATTCGGATCATCCTTTATCATTGCCCTCATTCTCAATGTGTTTTCTTTTTTCATTTTCTATCTGATCAGCTTCTACTTTTTCAAAATCAAAAGCAAGACATAACAGACGATTAATTTTATCTTTACCCATCCATTCCAACCATTTACAAATGCAAGAAAGGATGGCTTCAGCCTTATTACTTCAGCCTCATAATTACAAGCGAAAGCTGCTGGTTCTGCTCGGGATTTCCATCCTTGTCCGTGGATTTATTGCCGGAATGTTCGAGTTGGGAAATGATGAGGTGTATTATTGGACTTATGCCGTTTATCCTGATATCAGCCACTTTGATCACCCTCCAATGGTGGGATGGCTTATCCGCATTTTTACCCTGAACCTTCAGTTTCAACAGGAATTTTTCGTGCGACTGGCCTCTGTAATCGGAGGGACTTTCAATACCTACATACTCTTTCTAATCGGCACAAAACTTCGTGATGAAACTACCGGCTGGTATACCGCTTTGCTCCATATTGCTTCAATCTATGGATTTGTTATCAGTGGTGTATTTATCCTGCCTGATACGCCACAAACAGTTTTTTGGCTATCTGCACTTTACCTGATGCTGGATGTGTTGCCTGAAAATCAGCCTTCTGGCAGTATCAAAAGGAAAATGATCGGGATCGGAATATTACTGGGACTTGGAATGCTATCAAAATACACTACGGCTTTTCTGTGGGCAGGAATGATACTCTTTATCCTCCTTTTCAACCGCTCCTGGTTAAAAAGGAGCTACTTCTACCTGGCAAACCTCATCATGCTGTCGTTCTTCGCCATTGTACTGGTATGGAATTTCAGGAATAATTTTATCAGTTTTACCTACCAGGGAGGCCGGGGACTCGTGTCAGGATTGGTGTTCAATATTGATAGTTTTTTAACTGAATTGCTGGGGGAAGTGCTTTACAACAACCCTGTTAACCTGCTGCTGCTGATCCTGGGAATTGTTATTGTCATCCGATCTTCAAATCTTCAGAGAAACCCCTCTATTCGTATTCTGCTGCTGACCGGACTGCCGCTGGTACTAACATTTCTTTCTCTATCCCTTTTCCGGGGGACACTGCCCCATTGGTCGGGACCAGGCTACCTGACCCTTATACCGGTTGCCGCCCTTTTTATCCGGATTAAGCAGGGAGAACATCCTTCTTTTTTCCCGGGATGGATGATCGCCTCGCTATTAGTCATGGGCATGATCCTTTCGGTTGCCATGTTCCAAATCTCAACTGGATTAATTCCTTTGGAAAGCAAAGAGGATGGTCGTCGGGATTACTCACTTGATATCTATGGATGGACTCAGATGGGTGAAAAATTTAAGATCCTGGCGGAAAAGTATGAAGCTGAAGGTAAAATTCAAACAGGATCACCCATCGTCTCCTATCGCTGGTTTCCGGCAGCCAACCTGGAATATTATGCAGCCAGGCCCGGCAAAAGACATGTGCTTGCTTCAGGAAAGCTTGAAGAAATACACAAGTATGCCTGGATTAACAAGGTGCATGGAGGATTCAGGCTCAATGATGATGCTTGGTATATCACCTCCAGCCTGGATTTCAGGGAACCTGAAAAACTTTATGAATTGCACTATGAGAAAATCATGCCCCCGGATACTCTCCACATTGTAAGAAGGGGTAAAAATGTGTATGCCTTTTATGTTTACAGGCTTCTGAACCTGCAATCGAAACCGCGTTCCCTTTTAGTAAACCACTAATCTGGTTACTTGTGCCGGGAGGCCAATTATTTCAAGCCGGATGAAATAAATTCCTGCAGCCCAGTTACTCACATTAAATTCAGCCCAACCTTCATTCTGCATCAGGGAAAGTGTTGTGACTTCCTTACCTGTAGCATCCAGTACCCTCATGACAGGATTTTCCAACTTAGATGGCACCAGGTAACTCACCCTCACTTGTCCGGAAGCCGGGTTAGGGGTTGGTATGCCCAGCCAGGTGCGACTGGGGGAAGCTTCCGAAATAGCAGTAGGGTCTAATAAAATACTGATCTGAACATCATCAAAATAAAATCCATCGAGTTCTGTACCGCCATCTGTATCCAGTGTGAACCTTAATTTAATGCTTTTATCCTGCCAATTATTCAGGGAAATTGCTTCACTAACCCATTCTGATTCCATTCCGTCATATAATGGTTGACCGGTTAATTGGTAAATGCTTCCCGGATTAGAATACTTTCCTTCCAGTGGTGTCCAGGATGTCCCGTTATCTTCAGATATCTTCAATTGCACAAAATCGAAATCATTTTCCAAAGCCCACTTCGCCTTAAATTCAAGAACGGTGAGTAAGGCTTCACCCAGGGAAAGAGAATTGACCAGGGAAATGCTGCGATTTGCATTAGATCCATAATTGCCAAATGGAGAATCTGTAAGGCAAGATGGTGGCGAAAAATAATCCGTATTAATCAAGGTCCAGTTTCCGGTCCAATTATTTTTGTTATTAATATAGTCTGTGAAAACCGGGTAAGGATAGCCAAAAATCTTCTCAGCGGTATCCTTAACAGTATAGAGACCATTATCCAATGTCAGCACATAACGCAATGTATCCCCCACATGATTTACCGGGGCTAGTTGGTAGGCTATGGAATCCGTTCGTTTCTCGAGTAAGGCCATTCCTGAATAGGTTACAGGGGAGCCAAATGAGGCAAATGCATCACCCAGTGGTTCAATAGAAACCGTAAAATCCCCTTCCTGCATTCCGAGGCGCTTCACTTCAAATTTGACATAGCCGTTATCCTGGTAAATAAAGAGAGGTGCGATATCTTTAATCTTGCCAAATTTCCCAACAAGCCTGGCAGCTGTGAGACTTGCCAGCATATTTTCCTGGCAAAGCGGGAGAATTCTCTCTTCTGTTGGCCAGAAACCATCACTACCTCCACCTACTTCCGGAGTATAGGATAGAATTTTTGATTTACTGGTTTGTTCTCCATACATCCAATCATCTGATCCACCATTGGTAGGATAAATAGTTGTGCTTCCCGGGCCAAAAGTGTACCCATTCTCAGCAGTCATTGCAGCAGCATAGGCATTTAATAAGGATTCATCAGGTGACAAATCCGGTGTCCAACCCCAGGGATAAAGGAAAAGATTGCTGTAACTATGATAGTTTAAGGCAATTAAGAAGTCATGTCCCTCACAGAAATATTTCATCATTCGGGTTTCCGGTTCTGAAAAGGGTGCTGTCCCCCGGTACAGATCGGAAGAAGGGTCAGGAGAGGAACCTTCATCATCATAACCCCACATATATCCGTAATTCCTGTTTATATCGATTCCATAATCGCCACCACCACTGTTTCTTCGGTTTTTTCTCCACATCCCTCCACCGAATGGATTTGTAGTGATATTATATTGATAACCATCTACATTGATGACCGGGACAAAATACATCTCGGTGTTATCAACCACATCCCTGACATCTGAATTACCTGCGTAGTTCTCCAGCAAGTACCACATATAATACATCAGGTGCTGCATTCCGATTGGTTCACGGGCATGATGCATACCGGTATAGAGTACCTGGGGTTCAGTCTCTGCAATATCCGGATTATCAGAAATCTTTACGTAATAAACAGGCCGGCCTTCGATGGTAGTAATGGTATCACTCACCAATTGTTTTATCGTAATCAGGTTCGGATAAAGTTCCCGCATCTCATCCAATTGGGCCAGCATCTCTTCAATAGTAAGGAAACCTCCGCAGCTACCCAGTGAAAAATGAGCCGGCACAGGCCAGGCACTTGTGTTAAATGCATCAAGGTTTTTCATCCCGGTTCCTGCTGATTGATATCGCTCAGCATAATACCGGCTCATATCAGGAATCAGGACTTCAAACTCAAAACCTGCCCGGATAACCTTTTGAAGTTCCTGATCGGATAATTCAGCCGTAGCCCAGCCCTCTTTCTGGTTTATTTGGTTTAGCTCAATACCCGCCTTGAAAAGGGTTTGAATGTTCTTCCCATCGAGATGGATCTTAATCCTGGAATAGGTGGATTCCTGATTGAAAGCCAGGAAGGGTAGTGTAACCAGAAGAATGAGGATAAAAATTTTGTGCATGGAATCCTTTTTTAAATCGCAATTTTATTCTTGGATTGACGTCCGGGAGCCAATAAGCTCTTAACAAATGAAACAGTAATGGACAGGAATTTGTTCCGGTAACTATGATTCAAATTTACAGATAAGATCATAGCAGGGGACGATCGCAGAGGAATTTCCCGGCAATTGGTAAGAGATCTGCCTTTGATGCTGCAGAAATGGCCGGTTGAGCTATGACACAATCCCCATTTGTTTCATCAGGAATAAGGCGGTCATGCTTTTAGCTGCACCATTCTTCATCTTGTAGTCGAAGCTAAGCTGCCCATCTGTGATATCTGCCTCAAAACAGAAATTGAGCACCTGTCCGGGAAACTCAGCTTCCAGTTCCCCCAAAGCAATGTCATGCGTTGCAATGATTCCGGAAGCAGAAAGGTTCAATAGTTTTCGTACCAGGATGATTGAACCATTGAGTTTATCATTGCTATTGGTTCCTTTCAGCACTTCATCCAACAAGAAAAAGACCTTTTCACCTCTTTCCAGCACATCAATGATATTCTTTAATTTTTTTAATTCAGCATAAAAGTAGGATTCATGTTTGATCAATGAATCGTTGGTTCTAATACTGGTGATGAGCTGGATGGGTAAAAACCCGTAAGCATCGGCACAAACAGGAGCCCCGGTCATAGCCAGTACCTGGTTCAACCCTATGGTGCGAAGAAAGGTGCTTTTACCTGCCATATTGGCCCCGGTTAATACGATGATGGAGTGCCAGCCCTGAAGGTTGAAAAGGTTGCAAACCCTTTCTTGCGGTGGAATAAGAGGGTGCCCAAGGTTTTCGGCATAGAGGGAAAATTCCCCGCTTTCAGGTACAGGGTATGTATAGCCGGGGTTGTTATACGCATATGTTGAGAGGCTGATAAGGGCATCGATTTCACCTAAAATATCGAACCACTTGAGAATATTGGCCGAATTCCTGCTTTTCCAGATCTCCATCCTTATCACAAGAAGCAGATCTGTCAGAAACAGGGCATTCCGGAAGAAGCCTATCAATAAATTATTTCTTGAATCAAACTTTTGCAGGATTCTGCCCAGGGTCCTGATCTCTGCCGGTGCATTGCTATTCCTGCCAAGTAATGATTGTTTCCTGGATCGGATCCATGAAGTCTCCAGGTCAATCTCACCAAGCTTTTCCATCAGATCGGAGTAACTTGACAGGAAGCTGTATGTCTTGCCAAAAACCAATGAGATTCCATTGATTTTCTTCAAATAATACCCTACTATTCCGAGATTTATTAATCCCAGCAATACTAGTATGGCATAATTCATCCAGCCCATTAAAACAGAGAAAAGGATTCCGGTCATTACAGCCTGCCATAACCGAATCCCCTTGCTGAATAATTTATGTTTAGAAAAGATATTCTTTTGCTCAAGCCAAAACTTCAAATTTTCTGTCGAACCGCTCCTTCCCTTTAATAAACCGGTTGCCATAAAACTCAGTCGCCAAAAAGTGTGATTTCCCAGTTCCCTTACCGATTCCTGCCGGGCAAGGATCTCCGTTGTATTTAATTCTGGTTTCTTAAGCCACCGGGCAAGTTGTATTCGTCCCCCATGTGTAACCGTTCTGTTCAAATATTGAAAAATTGAACCATGCCCAAAAACATCAAGGTCAGAAGCATAATCATGGCTATGATCAACAAATTCAGCTCCTTCGTCAAGCCCAAGAAAATCAAATTTCAAGGCTTTCAATTCCAATTCACATCTTTGAACAAGTGTTTCAAAATAGCTTTTCTTATGCTGGAACCTTGAATTGAAGTAAACGAAAACAGCCAGCAAAAAGATAAATGCCGAAGCCATAATAAATCCCGGAATAGGGGAATCGGCTGTCAGGGCAAAATAAAAATTGATCAGTATCCCTGAAAAAGCCAGAAGCCGAAGCCAGGTAAAAGTCTTGCAAATTCTGTGGTATTTCAGCCTTTGTTGATCAAACTGGTCTAAAAGGAGAGTGTATGTTGATTCGGGTGTTTCCATTCAATTATAAATTGCAGTTCAATCTTACAAAAAAAACCGTTTCAACATACTAACAGCAACAGTGATTGATAGCAACCTGGCGGTTTTTACCAAACTTTAACAAAACAAGACAAATAAGTAAAAGGAAGCTAACAGCCCTTGATGACTATTTCCATTCAAGGGTCTGAACGAGGTGATCAATGTCTTTCTTAACGAAATCGATAACGGGCATTAAAGAATCACTATTGGGTACAGCATCAAAATAAAGAGCCCCTCTTACAAAATGATGTACACTATCGGTCACATAAAACTGGTAAGGAGACGCAGCCCCTAAGCCCCTGATGTTATAGATCAACCCATATACTTTGTGCTCCGGATAGGAAATGAGCTGCTGCTCAATACTGGATGCTTTGGGGATATGTTTTAAAGCCAGGGTCCGCGCATCTTCAGCATAAATATTCAGGTTGCCAGGATTCTCGATCTTCTTATAACTCATATGCACTTTCCCCCTGAAGCTTTTAAAATCAATATTGATCCAATTGGTTTCCTTCAGGGCTTGCGCATCGGGAGTAATAATTGCATATTCGGGAAACTCAAATTTGTAAGGGTATATTGAATCCAGTAAACGGTAATTTTTTTCTGGCAGTGCAATCCTGAAATATCCCCTGGGTTTAGGGGTAAAATCATCCCTGTGGCAAGCAACAAATACAAACGCAGTGATCAGGAATAATAAGGGAAACCGGGCAGGGGATTTCAATGGGTTGTACATGAAACTGGGGGTTGTGTCAATAAACTTACGTGAATAAGCCGGATTTATTGTGAATTCACCTCTTCATCATCGAGAATGGTTACTTTAACCCGGCGGATCCTTCGTTTATCCAGTGCTTCAATTCTGAATACATAATTTTGAAATGGTATTTGCTCGTGGTATTCGGGCATTTTGCCGGCTAATTCGAGAAGAAGTCCGGCAAGGGTGTCACTTTCTCCTTTGGCTTCTTCAAAGATGCGATCTTCAATGCCTATGATCTTACAAAAGTCGTTGAGCAGTGTTTTTCCTTCAAAAATAAAATTCCGTTCATCTTGTTTCGAAAAACTGAATCCTTCACTTTCTGAATCAAATTCGTCATTAATATCCCCTACAATTTCTTCAATGATATCTTCAAGGGTTATTATTCCTGATGTTCCTCCATATTCATCAACCACAATGGCCATATGAATTTTCTTCTCCTGGAATTCAAGCATCAGGTCGTTGATAGGTTTATTTTCCGGGACAAAAAAAGCTGTCCGGGCTAGTTGTACCCATTCAAAATTGCCATTTTTACTGAGATGAGGGAGTAAATCTTTGATATATAAGATCCCAATAATCTGATCAGGGGTTTCCCTGTAAACCGGAATTCTGGAATATCCTGAATCAATAACAATCTTTATCAGTTCAGAGAACTTAGCCGTTTCGTCAACAGCAGTAATATCAACCCTTGGGCGCATAATTTCACGGGCACTGATGTCTCCAAACCGCGTAATGCTTTTCATGATCTTTCGGTCATCTTCGTTTGCTTCACCATCAGCCGTCAAATCAATAGCCGTAGAGAGATCATCCATTGTGAGTGTATATTTCCTGCCGGTGATTCTTTTATCAATAAGTCCGGTTGATTTAACAAGCAGGAAACTTAAAGGATAAAACAGCTTTACCATGACCGCCAAGGGACGGGCCATAGCAGAGGCAATCCTTATGGTTTGCCGGGTTGCCAATACTTTGGGCATGATTTCCCCCAAAAGAAGGATCAAAGAGGTAACTACTACTACCTGGATAACAAACCCCAGTAAGGGATACCTTGAAAAATCGGTAAGAGAGGCTGTGATATAGGTAGAAAGCATAACAATCCCCACATTCACGAAATTGTTGCCTATCAGGATCGTCGCCAGGAGTGTTTTAGGGCGATTCAGTAGCGTTAATACCTGGTTATTGGTGGTTGATTTTTTTGCCTTGATCTCATTGAGATCTGCAGCACTCAAAGAAAAATAGGCTATTTCGGAGGCTGAAATCGCAGCAGAGCAAAACAAAAGAACTATTACCATCAGAAAAGACAGAATCAAACCAAATGAGGTTGAAATATCTGTAGAGATGGCACCGGTAATGAAAATCTGGACGATTGAGAGAGTGCCAGGGAGAGGATCTTCCAATGTGTGCTACAATTAGTTAACTATAGGCAAAAATACAATTTGTTTTAATAACAGGCAATATGAGATGATTCAACATTGACTAAAACCTTTATCCTGAATAAAGTATCATGATCAAATGCCTGAATACGCCCCTTTTATCAGAATGGAAGATCTTCCTTCTCTTCAGGATTTGATGCAGCATTGGTTATTGGGGGTTGAACTGCCGGTGATGATGCCGGCTGTTGATATCCTGAAGTGCTATCATTCCCGGATTCCTTTCGTCCTCCCAGCAATACAAGGTTATCAACCTGTATCTCGGTTACAAACCTTTTCACTCCATCTTTTCCATCAAATGAACGGCTCCTGATTTTACCTTCAACATATACCTGGCTGCCTTTCCTGAGATAGGTTTCTGCGATATCGGCAAGGCCTCTCCACATCACGACATTATGCCATTCTGTATGCTGGTTTTCATTCCCTTCCCTGTCGCGCTGAACCTCTGTAGTAGCCAGAGAAAATGATGCTTTCTTACCGGTTTCAAAATTCTGTACTTCCGGATCTTTCCCCAGGTTCCCAATCAGGATCACCTTATTAACACCTCTTGCCATATGCTCTTAAATTTTAAAATACCTTACTTGCAAAGTTAGGTATAAACCCTTGTGAAATAACCATTGTTCATATCATTTGGTCCCTGGTAAGACTATGCCTGATTGAATTAAGAAAACTGCCGGAAAGTAGATAATTTTCTATAAGCCGGGGTACCGGTAACTCCCCGATTCTATCTTTCTCAATCCACTGATTGGTTCCGATTTGCACTATTGGTGCCGACAGAGTGATATGGATAAAGACCGCTTTGATATTTCTATGTGTAAGCTGATGCGCAAAAATACCGGAGACAGAATGAACACAATAGTCGTTGATTGTAAGTAACCTCTCCTGTTCTCCTTTTTCCAGGACAGATGCTATTTCCATCGGACCGGCACTTTCTACCGATGGAAAATCGTAGAGGTTCTTCCAAATTCCTTGTGCTGTTCGTCTGCGAATCAGAATTTGCTCTTTCCCTTCAGTCATATATTCCATCACCAGGTAGTAAATATAGTGGTCACGGGCTGACTGTTTTGCATTTTTTACCGGCAGAAGGCCCACTTCACCTTTTTGAAACGCTAAGCAATACTGTTTTAAAGGACATTCTGGACAATCCGGATTCGAAGGCTTGCAAAATAAGGCCCCAAATTCCATCATGGCCTGGTTATACGTAGCCGGTTGATGAGATGGGATTAACTCATTGGAAGTTTTTTTCAGGATTTTCATCCCCATAGTACTATTTATCGGTTCATGAATGCCAAATAAGCGCGAGATTACCCTGGCTACATTCCCATCGACCACTGGCACAGCTTCATTATACGCTATCGATGCTATGGCGGCTGCAGTATATTCTCCAACCCCCTTCAATTCCAGCAGTCCTTTGTAATCAATAGGGAATACTCCATTACGTTCATTAGCGATTACCCGTGCAGTATGATGCAAATTCCTTGCTCTTGAATAATACCCCAAACCTTGCCAGACCTTCAGGACCGTCTCTTCTGAAGCCCGGGCCAGAGCTTCGACATTGGGGAAGGTTTCCAGGAAACGATAGTAATATGACAATCCCTGGCTCACCCGGGTTTGCTGCAGAATTACTTCCGATAACCATATGGAATAGGGATCTCTGGTATTTCTCCAGGGCAAATCCCTTTTATTATTGCTGTACCAATTGATGAGTATGTCAGTGATTCCGGCCATGGAAACAAAAGTAGGATAAGCAAGGGGAAAATGATAAAGAATATACTCCAATTGGATTCTTTTCTTGATTTTTACACTTGCAAATACCTCAAAGTTTTTTCATTCAAGTAAAAGAACATGAAACTAAATATACTCGCAGCATTTATCGCCTTATTATGGCTTATTTCGATGGAAACCAATGCACAATCATCCACGAAAAAAAGCCTGAACCATACCGATTACGATTCCTGGAAAGCGCTGTCAAAACCCCAGATTTCTGCAAATGGTAATTGGGTGTCGTATGAAGTTAACCCGCAGAAAGGAGATGGATGGCTTCATTTGCACAACATATCAGTTGGAATGCACGATTCAATCTTCAGAGGACAGGAGGCATTATTCAGCTATTCTTCCGATTTGCTGGTATTCAGAATAAAACAGCCGGAAGATTCAATCAGAAAACTTAAGCTGGCAAAAAAGAAGAAAGATGAGATGCCAAAAGACTCCCTGGGAATCTGGCTGCTGGGAAAAGACTCCCTGTATAAGTCATCAGGATTGAAATCCTTTCAGCTACCTAAAGAAGGTGGCTCCTGGATAGCTTCGCTTCACGAAAAAGCTAAAGTGAAAGAGGCAGAAAAGGATACTCTCAGCAAGGTCAGCGAACCTGATTCAACCTCCATTGAAACAAAAGAAAAACCTAAAACAGAAAAGAAAAAAGCGAAAGGAGCTTTCAACGATAAGGAAACCTATACTCTCACCCTGCAGAATCCTTTGTCAGGATTTGTCTTAACGGTTGATAATGTTACCGAATCCTCCTTTTCAAAAAATGGATTCCTTTTTGCATACATCACTCTTACCAAAGACTCCATTGATACAACTTCGGTCCATGTTTTCGATACCCGCTCTCTTCAGTCGCGAATGATTCTCAAACAACCGGGATTCGCTTCAAAACCGGTATCTGATGATGCCGGCAAACAATTGGCTTTTCTTTTCACCGGTGATACTTCCAAGGTAAAACGTTTTTCCCTGCAGTTGTGGAATGAAAAACTACTGTCTCCCATTAAAGTTGCCGACACTGCAAGCCGGGGAATACCCAATCAATGGGAAGTAAGTGAAAATGGAAAAATTTCCTTTTCGGAAGATGGCACAAAACTATATTTCGAAACCATGCCCAAGGTTCCGCAACCGGTAACTGATACTTTACTTGACGAAGAAAAAGTGAGGGTCGATGTTTGGAACTGGCAGGACAACAGGCTCCAAACCCAGCAACTGAAAGAACTCGAAGATGATTTGAAACGCTCCTATTTGAGTGTTTACCGTATCCCTGACAAAAAAATTATCCAGCTGGCAGATACATTGATTACACAGGTGAGGACGATTAAAAAAGGTAACGGGGAATTGGCCCTTGGGTTCTCGTCGATTCCCTATCTGCTTCAAACTTCATGGGAAAACAATAGTTACAAGGATGCATTTCTACTGGACCTGAAAACAGGCATCAAAAAGAAAACACTCGTTAAAAAAGGCTTCACTGTTAACCTTTCACCTGAAGGGAAATACCTCATATGGTACGAAGGCGACGAAAAAATTTGGTATCTGATGGACCTCATAAAATCACAGATCAGGAATATTTCTCAATCAGTTCCTTTTGCATTTTATGAAGAGGATCATGATGTACCTTCAACCCCCGGCCCATATGGTATTGCTGGTTGGACCACCGACGATGCTTCTGTCCTGATTTATGACAAATATGATATCTGGCAGTTTGATCCAAAAGGTTTGAAAGGGCCTGTTAACCTAACAAACGGGCGTGCCGGAAAAGTCATTCACCGATACGTAAACCTTGATCCGGAGGCACTCTCCATAAACCCGGCTTCATCTGTAATAATAAAAACGGTGGAAGAAGAAAGCAGGAAACAAGGGTTTTCAAGTTTGATTATTAATCAGCCCGGCAGCTTAAAGTACCTCTCGGAAGCTGATGCAGAATACACAAATCCAATAAAGGCTAAGCTTGCAGATGAATTAATCTGGCAACGTTCTACCTATACACAATATCCAGATCTCTGGACCAGTAAACTCGATTTCTCAGAAGTTGAAAAGCTTTCAATAACCAATCCACAACAATCCTCTTTCTGGTGGGGGACGGTTGAAGCAGTTAGCTGGACCTCTCTCGAAGGAATTTCACTTAAAGGTTTGCTCTATAAACCTGAAAACTTCTCTGATACCGCTAAATATCCTATGATAGTGTATTTCTATGAGAAATATTCCGAGGCCATCCATTCACATTATGTGCCTAATCCTTCCAGATCAACTGTGAATTTCCCCTTTTACAACAGCAATGGGTACCTGGTGTTTATTCCGGATATTCATTATACCACAGGTCAGCCCGGTGAGGATGCCTATATCTGTATTATGAGTGGGGTGCTGGAAATGATGAAACGTCCTTATGTAGACACAGAGCACATGGGTATTCAGGGACAGAGTTGGGGTGGCTACCAGGTTGCTTACCTTGTTACAAGGACCGGCCTGTTTAAAGCGGCAATGTCAGGTGCTCCGGTAAGCAATATGACTTCAGCTTACGGGGGAATAAGGTGGGAAAGCGGATTAGTACGTCAGTTCCAATATGAACAGGGACAAAGCCGAATTGGCAACACCTTGTGGGAAAACAGGGAATTGTATCTGAAAAACTCCCCGGTATTCTTCGCCGATAAAGTCACGACACCCCTGTTGATTATGAGCAACGATAATGATGGGGCTGTCCCCTGGCAACAAGGAATTGAACTTTTTACCGCACTTCGACGACTGGGCAAACCATCTTGGTTACTGAATTATAATGGTGATGAACATAACCTCACTAAACGCCCGAACCGAATGGACCTGGCAATTCGAATGAATCAATTTTTCGATCATTATCTGAAGGACAAACCTATGCCTTTATGGATGAGTAAGGGTATTCCGGCAATTAAAAAAGGGAAGGAATTTGGTTATGAGCCTGAGGAATAAATGATGGCATTTATTTGACAAGAGCTAGAATCAGATCACTGTATGATTTATCAATTAATTCATACTTTCCTGTTTTGAATATCTCCAGGTAGCTGTTGCATTGTTGTTTAAGTTCTTCAATGCTATACTTATCTTCATTGTCGATGGCTTCAACTTCTATAAAAAATCCAAGTTCCCTTATGTGGTCAAGGTGGAATTTTACATTTTCGATGAAATAGATTTTCCTTGTTTTGTCAACTATGGTAAATATACCCAATTGAGCTGTCAGGATTTCTTTCAGTGCGACGTTAGGTTCATATTTGAATAAAATGACCTTGGATAATTTAGCATCAGCAATATTCTCCCTCTCATAGCTTATCAATGCATTCTCAATATTTCCCTCCCGAAGCTTCAACCTTCCTTTTGGGACATTAAAATATGTATCGATCTGATGGTCAACTCCTTTAAAATCTGCATGTAATTCCCTGAGAATTTGTTCGAATGGTTCCAGGCTTTCAACTTTTGCCTTGAACTCAAAGTTTTTTATGTTCATTTTTTTAAGTCTGAGTGGCCGGAAACTGATCCCCTAGAAAAGCTGCAATCCGAAATTGAGCAGTAACCGGTAGAAGAACAAGAGAGCAATCACGATGATGACAATACTCCAGCGGAAGTAGTTGGCCTGAACCTTACCTGTATTGGCTATATTATCATTCCTTATTGAATTGTATGTCAAAATTGAAGGAAACAATAATAAGGCAGGTGTGATAGTCTTTAAAGTAAGTGGTAAATAATATACCGGACGCGATAATGCCAGGAAAACCCCTGCCCCAATTAGCCATGGAATGAATACATTGCTAAGGATATAAGCGAATCTGTATTTCGATGTAATGAAAACCGGATAGCTGGATGACAGAAGGAAAAGCGGTGTGATAAGTCGGCCAATTAATAGTGAAATGGTGATGGAAAGCACAGCAAATACAATTTCTTCCACATCAAACATTGAACTCATAAATAACCATTCAGAAGCATAAATGAACTCTGTACGGGTAACAAATCCTACAAGGTAAGCTCCAAAGAAAAAGTTGATCCCATTCACAAAACCCCATAGATAAAATAGCCTCAATTTCTTGTTGAGCAGGCTTTTGCTGAAATAAAGTTTCAGCATGATGAAGCCAGTTACCAGGCTGATCACGGGTCCGGAAGCGAAAATTCCGATCAGGGCAGTCCTGGTATAAAGCTGGGATCCTGCAAACAAAGGAAATTTAACCCTGTAATAATACCAGACTGTTGGAATATCAAACCCCTTGGCAACCAGCATAGTTGTAAACTGGTTGATAATATAAATCAATAAAAAAGAGAGAATAAAATAGGTTGTCGACTGTATCAGGCTAATTGAATATTTGTTTCTTAACTCACTTGTCTGGAAAATATCCTTAAAAGATTGGACAATGATCTTTATTCTATTCCTTTGAGCGTATTTCCTTTCTTCTCTCATCTGCTCCATCAGCAAATGATGATCCTTATTTTTCTCATTCGTAAAAAGCGTTTTCAAAGGGTTTTTCTTGAACCGTTCCAACCATCTCTTTCTTTCTAAACGCTTATTTTGCCTGTACTCTTGTTTTAATTCCCTTTTCAACTCTTGCTCAGGGTTAAGTTTAAAGCTTTGAAAAGGATGCGACAGGAAGTTCTTTCTGCGCAGTTTTTTCTCCTGCCGGGCTTCTTCCTTCATCTTCTTGCGCATGGCTTTGTTATACATTCTCATACGCCTCTTATCAGCATTTAGCTTCTGGCGATACTCCAATTGATAACGTGACCTTTTGAACATTCGGAATTATATTTCTGTTGTTACAAGTATATACTTCAGGAAACAAGAGGCCCTTTGCAGCCTAAATTGGATCAAACAGACGGCTGAATGACTAATTAAATAAAGAAGACTTCAACCAGAGTATCCACTCCCAAACATACATCTTTTTTGTTAAGGTTGGTACTCAATTACCCAAATCAAACGGCTAAGTCGAATGAAAATGATTCAGATTCAGTATAAATTGATTAACTTTACATTGTCCTGGATCTGTAAGGCAGATTCTTGCTGCAAAGTTATTCCAGTTATACCTTTGCAATCTCATTTCACTTTCTGTTATCGGGCGGGAAATCCTGAAAACGCCTGCATATTTCTGCCAAGTACTCAGTATTCCCTTTGCGATACACGATTATGAATCACTCTGGTAATTTTTTTAATTATATCGGTTCAATTTTATCCTTTAACAGGATACGATCGTATATCTCTTTCCTGCATGGGAAGTCTCACAAACGATCGAAAAATCATTCAGAAGCAATCAGGGATTTTACCCGGGCCTTAAGAATTGACCCCCGGAATCCTAAAGCCTATTATGAGCGCGGACTGGCAAAAATTGCTATGAACGAATATCCGGGTGCTGTGGAGGACCTCACAAAAGCTATACGCTATAACCCCCGATTCTATGAGGCCTATTATTCCAGGGGAAATGCATATTTCCAGTTAGGTGAATACCCGCTGGCTATTAAAGACCTTCAGAAGGTACTCCAGTTGAAACCCTCTTTTACTGATGCCTTATCAATGAGTGGAAATACCCGTTTCTATATGAATGACCTTGTTGGGGCTATGCAAGACTTTTCACATGCTCTCAAAAAGGACCCGCATGACCCGGTTTTATATTACAACAGAGGCAATACGCGGTTGAAAATGGATGATGCCCGTGGAGCTATGCTGGATTTTAATGCTGCAATCCAGCTTGATCCTAATTATGCGGATGCTTACATTGCACGTGGTAATGCCAAAATGGCCCTCGGCAGTGAAACCGGGGCATCTCTTGATTGGGCCAAAGCTGAAAAAATCAGATTAAACAGTCCTCCTGTATCACAAAGAATAAGCCCGGTTACCGGTTAAGCCCCTACTATTCTTTTACAACAGATGCCTGGAATCCATAGAGCATTGAAATCTCTTCTGCCCAAATTGTTTCATCCGGGGTCTCCAGAATGATGGGAAGATCATCAAACCGAGGATCATTCATGATTCTCTGAAATACTTCAATCCCCATCAAACCTTTTCCAATACTATCATGCCTGTCGACTCTGCTTGCCAGAGCTTTCATAGAGTCATTCAGGTGTATTCCCTTGAGAAAATCAAACCCTACAATAGCATCAAATTGCTGAAAAGTGGTTTCATATCCTGCCGGATCTACAATATTATACCCGGCAGTATAAGTATGGCATGTATCAATACAGACTCCAACCCGGCTCTTGTCTTCAACCCGGTCAATAATATATTTCAGATGTTCAAATTTATATCCCAGGTTAGTTCCTTGTCCGGCTGTATTCTCAATGACTGCTATAACACCCTTGGTTTTTGACAAGGTAATATTTATAGATTCAGCTATTATCGCAAGGCTCTCTTCCTCAGAAATCTGGTTCAAGTGACTCCCAGGGTGGAAATTAAGGCGGTCCAGACCTAATAATTCACATCTCTGCATCTCATCAAGGAATGCTGCCCTGGATTTTTCCAGGTTAAGAGGGTCTGGATGTCCCAGGTTAATGAGATAGCTATCATGAGGTAGAATCTGCGAAGGAACATAACCCAATTTTTCACAATTCTCCCTGAACTTAATAATATTGGTCTTAGTGAGCGGTGCCGATTGCCATTGCCGCTGATTCTTTGTGAATAAGGCAAAAGCCTTTGCTCCAATTTCATGGGCATTGATAGGGGCATTTTCAACACCTCCGCCAGCACTTACATGAGCTCCGATATATTTCATCTCCTGTTATTTTTTTGAATCCAGTCTTTAAAACAATCAATCCCAGGCATTGTTGGCTTATCAGGCCATTAATTTGATCAGTTTTGAATAATCACCTGCACTAAATTTATATAAGCTCCCTTCAGCCTTATTCCTGGTCCAGTATTGAATGATTTCCTCAAATTTATCAGCTCCGATTCCTACTTCAGAAAGCCTTACCGGTGAACCGATTTGCCTGAAAAATGATTCAAGCTTTTCAATGGTTTCTGTAATATCAGTAACCCCAAATAAATTCACCCCTAATTTCCCGATTCTTTCACCTGCCTGTTCATTGAAATGTCTCATCCAGGCTGGGTAGATAATAGAAAGAGAAGCCCCATGAGGTACATCATGCAATAAAGAAAGCATGTGACCCAGGGCATGTACGCCCCAATCACCGCCTGATTTACCATTGGCCGTGAGAAGGTTTAGTGCCATAGTGGCATCATACATAATGGCTGCCCGTTCTTCATAACCACCCAGGTTATTAATCAATTTGGGACCCCAATCCATCGCATCATTTATTATGGAAAAGATAAACCGGTCAGTAAGAGAGCATTCCCCTTGACCGAAATAGTTCTCAAGACAATGAGCGATGAGATCTGCAATACCATAAGCCGTATAATTCTGCGGAACAGAATAGGTAAGTTCAGGATCAAGAAATGAGTGCCTGGGAAAAATTAGGTCTGATCGGTAACCATCTTTCCTTCCTGTTTTTTCGTTCTGTAAAACAGCAAAAGGATTCATCTCCGTCCCTGTTGCTGCAAGGGTAAGAACGGCTACCAAAGGGACTGATTTCTGTGGTTTTGCCCTATAGGTATAGAAATTCCATGCAGTATGATTAACAGGAATCGTTATGGAAATAATCTTGGCTGAGTCTATAACACTCCCTCCTCCAATAGCCAGGATCACATCCACCTCTTTTTCCCTTCCCAGGCTGGCTGCTGCATCCACATCTTCCACCAATGGATTGGATTTAATTCCTGAATACTCTGTGATTTCAAGACCTGCAGTTTCAAGAAGTGCAATCACTTTGTCATAGACTCCATTTTTACGAATCGATCCTTTGCCATATACCAGTAAGACCTTTTTCCCATAAGGAAGTAAGGTTGAAGGTAATTTGTCAAGGACTCCCCGACCAAAATGCAAAACAGTAGGATTATAATAAGTGAAGTTTTCCATCTATATGTTTTTTACAAAAGTATTAACAAGGAGTACATGAACCACTTAAACAAGGGAATGTTAGTAAATATAACCTAATTATAAAGTTTGATTTCAAACTGCTCTTTTTGTGGCATTTAGAACCAAAAAAACATCTGGGATGAAGATTCCTCCTTAGAACTGATACATGGAATTCAACAGAAAGGCTGCTATATTTGCAGCTCTATGAAGAAGCAGAAAAACAAATTCTACGTGGTCTGGTCAGGCAAACAGCCGGGTATCTGCAATTCCTGGGAAGACTGCCGGAAAAGGGTAGAAGGCTATGAAGGTGCCCGATTCAAAGGATTTCTCACGCTTGAAGAAGCTAAAAGAGCTTTTGGCGACAATCCGTTCAATTATATTGGAAAGAAGAAGGAAACCCCTGTTAACACAGAATTGATCAGGAAAACAGGGATGCCGGTTATGGATAGTATTTCTGTGGATGCTGCCTGCAGTGGTAACCCTGGAGTACTGGAATACAGGGGTGTATATACCCGGACCGGGGAAGAAATTTTCCGTCGGGGCCCCTATCCTGAAGGAACCACCAACATTGGGGAATTCCTGGCCATTGTTACTGGTCTGGCCTGGCTGCAACAAAAAGGTTGGAATGTTCCGCTATATAGTGATTCCAGAAATGGCTTAAGCTGGACAATGCAAAAGCGTGTCAATACCAAATTGGAACGGACTTCAAAGAATGATGAATTATTCCAGGTTATTGAAAAAGCTTTGAATTGGCTCCATAACAATAGCTACGATACAAAACTTCTCAAATGGGAAACAGCCGCCTGGGGAGAAATTCCCGCAGATTTTGGCAGGAAATAGTCCATTCAAAACACCCGGTGAAGGCTTTTAAACTTTACCACTGTGGGAAAATATTAATGGTACCAGCCCATATCAAGCCCTATGCGCAATAGAAAATGGATACCATCTAAAATCCCGAATCTTACTATCAGAACAAAAAGAATGGCTATAAGTGACCATTTAACAGCCGATGTACGGTGGAAGCGTGGATAGGTTTTTCTATTCTGCTGATGATGAGGCTTGGTTTTTGAATTGAATAGTGGTGGAACAACAGCAAACAGGTAAGAGCCGAGGATAATCAGGTCATAATCAAAAATGTTATCATGCTGAGGTACAACATATGTCACTTTAAGCATTACCATAATGCTACCACCTATTAACCAGGGTAGAATGAGCCGGCTAAAGACAAATTGAAACCTGTTGTTTTTCCATGAATCGGAACCTGAAGACTCTGGCAGGAACCTAACAATATTCCAGCTCAACCAAATGATAAAACTCAGGAAAATCATTGAAAAGAATATCCTGAATGCAATACTCATATATAGCCAGTTTACGACAAAACCAAATCCCTGCCGTGTGATTGCTCCTGCAACAAATGCACCAAAAAACATCATCATGGAGCCTAGGGTAAGCCATACAAAAAAGAGTCGCCATGTTGCCCCTATTTTAAACCTCCGCAATATAACATGCCGGTAAACAGCCCACATGATCAGGGAAAACAAGGGTCCTGCCAGGGTAATAAAAATAATACTGGATTGTGTCCACTTTGGTGAGGTATTTCCAATCGGAAACATCACTTCATAGTAATAGAGAACAGAATCAATCTCATTGAATGAAGCAACTACCATGACAGCAAACTGGTAGACCAGCCAAACCAGTTGATAAGCGATCATGAACGCAGCTGTTGATATAATGACAGGTCGGATATGTGCCCCGAAATTAAGTTTGGGTTTTTCAGTGTCAATAAGATCTGCAACACCTGGCAGAATGACAGGATTCTCCTTTTTTCTTCTGAAGAACCTGGTAAACCTATGAAATGAACTGGGTTTACTTCTTCTTTTCTGATGAATTCTGCTATGCTCCCTTTCAGTATTTGGGATTTGCAGGGGAGCCTCCTGTTTGAGGGAGAAAGACTCAGCCTCACTATTGAGCCGCTCTTTTGCCCTCTTCAATTCCTCAAAAGAAAGTACTTCATACTTTTCTTTCGATTGCGATTTCCTCCTCCTTTTAAACCTGCTAAAAGAAAATTGATCTAATAATCTTCGGAAAGTACTTTTGGCAGGTTTTCTCCTTCTGACATGAACCGGAATTGGAGGGCGTTGCTGGTAATTTGCAGAATCAAAAAATTTTGTATTGTCAGCTGAGGTGTCAAAAGTACCCTGTGAAATCGCAGCCGCCTGAGCTTCCCTAACCTCTTTCAGAGTCAGAAATTTAGTGTCCGGAGATGCCTCTTCAACAGGCTTCCCCCGGAACTTTTTGGGCCGATATAAAAATGGAAATATCTTTTTTAAATAATACTTGACATTCCTTTTATGACGATGATGCTTTGGCATACCAACTTTATAATCAATTAAACACAAAACTACCCTTTTTCATCTATTTCTCTATGTTATGTAATAGATTTTTATAATCATACCCGGTAATTATTATTAATAAACAAACCCTTATATAGGTTATACTATAGTAATTAATATTTATTCGGATCAGGAATATTAAATAGTTATCACCATATATAATTGGGGATGTTATTTAAACTGACGAGCACGAATTAGCCTTTGAAGAACAGCAAAGCTTAATCTAATTTGAAATTGTTTATGGCTCTGGGCTTTTTTAATAGAGTCCATCAGATCCTCCCCGACACCATAAATTAAGATTCCATTTTATTCAATTTTTTAATGCAATAAACTTGGCGTATCAGTACTTCTTTACGAATTTGCATCATTTAACAAATAAATAACCCACAATGTTGTTTCCCTGATAGGATTGGTGTACTTTTGCAGATTGAATATAAGATCAATAAAGGTAAGGAATTTTTTACTGGAGATCTTATATCAAACCAAAACCCCACCTAATAACCTGTTTGAAATGAAAAGGATATCAAGGCTATCTTTCATAGCTTTACTTTTGGTATGTGCATTATTTGTTTTTAATATCGATACTGCTACCGGGCAAGTCCCACCACCACCACCTAACGGAGGACCTAATAGTGGTCATGGATTAGGAGGCAATCAGCCTGCAAGTCAAAATGCACCCCTGGGTGGAGGTTTAGGCATCTTAATGATACTAGGCTCTTTTTATCTTGGCAAAAAAGTATACGCTTCAAAGAACAACAACGAACAACTGTAGTCCGTAAGCGGATTCGTCAATTTCATTCTTCCTTTTCATGCTGATCCTCTTACTTAGCTAATGGTAAGATTATGCATGTTTGCTATTCGTTCTGAAATCTATATGGAATCACAATGAAAAGCTACTTAAGGTCAAAGCTTCCCTGCCCGATTTCCCTGTCTTCAGTAAAAATATTGACAATATATCTTCCTTTAGGCAAATCCCCTGATGAAGCAGGATGCTCATAATAGGTGCAAATATCTGCGGCAGCCCCATCATAGTTTAATGTTTCCATGGCAGAGAACTGCAGGGTTTGTCCCAGAAATTGAAAAGTATAAGATGGGCCCCGGGTTAAAATAGCATTATCAGGTTTGGCAATTCTGACAAAAAAGCGCTGATAACCTGTTCCTACAAGTTTATTCTCGCTCACAGTAAAGCAAACCTTGATTTTATCAGTACGTGATGCTTTGTCTGTTACTTTCTCTTTATCTACACCTTTTGATTTTAAAGGAGTAGCTGAAACCTTATATGCTTTTAGCACAGCCGCCCTGTTGATGGTCTGGTTTAACTCTTCCTTATCCTTCGACAATTCTGCACTTTTTTGTTGTTCAAGATTATAATCTATTTTTATTTTCTCGTTTTCTTGCCTCAATTGTCGGTTAACCGTATAAAGAGAATCAATCTGGCTTTCATATCCTTTTGTAATCATCTGCAATTGAAGCAGTTTCTTTTTCACTACACTCAACTCTGAACCCAGACCAAGAAGTTTTTTTATTTCATTTGCCCGTGCCCTTATGATACTGTCTTTGCCTACTAAAGAATCGTTCAGATCGCCATATGCAGCCTTCACTTTTTCATGTTCCATCAAAAGGGAGTCCAACTGCTCCTGGAGTGTTACCTTTTCCTCATTGGACGTTTTTGTTATGGTGATAACTTCCTTCTTCTGGTTCATGAGCATATAGGCCATTACAGCAATGATGGCCACCAGAACACCTATGGTAATCTTATACCCTAATGTGTTTGCAGGTTTCTGATCCATAATTAGTTAATTTTAGCTTTTCAGGATAATAAACGCAAATTTAAGGATTTTCTTTTATCTCATCAATGGGTAATTCCGATAATAAAAAACCCGGCAATAAACTATTGCCGGGTGTACATAATTTAAATGTTTTTATATAATTAGCCAGGCTATATGCTTAATGGCCGCTTGATCCGATAACTTTGAATTTATCACCGGTTTCCTTGACAATTGTCTTGTAAAAATCTTCACTATAACCGGGTTGTTTTACCTTGGGATTCTTTTCACCGGCAACAGGGGTCTTAATATTACCATCCATATACTTGGTAAAAAGGTAATTATAAAGTTGTTTCCACTGGTAAACTGTGCTATTCCCCTGGTTCACCGAAAAATCAGTCAGAAATTGAACCGCATCAGTTTGTGATTTCTGTGACTTTTCAAAAGCAATTTTATCAATGGCAGGTACCATTGCGATGAAGTTACCTTCCAGTTCAGCTTGTTTCTGAAGGATTTCAGGAATCATATCTTTGTAACGGGTATAGGCAAAATTAGTAACCTGGTTAAATACCCAGAAAGCAGCATTCTCACTAAATGTCATCATATCTCCGTTTCCAACGGCAAAAGTCTCCGGAACCCTGGTCATACAGGTATACATGGGTACATAAACCGTGCTGTAGGTATCATCAACACCAAACCAAATGATTCCGCCCAATGGAGAAGGGACAAAACTTCTTGATTGAGTGATAAATGAAAAACCGGTCTGTTGAGTCGAAATAGCTCTTTCATTGCAATATTCAACACCATCTACCTTCCAGGTAAGAGGGCGCCAACGTACAATACTTCCATAAGGGCCGGCACCTGCATCCTTTGTCATATCCAGAGGTGTATCCTGGTAATAGTCGCGCATCAATCCAAATGCATCAAGCAGGGTGAGCTTTTTGTCTGGTTTTACATATAAAGGCATCCTGTTATGAAGGTTTTCACCTTTTGCATAATCCAGATAAGCATCCATGCCTTTTGCAACTTTGTTGAATCCACTCCAAACCCTGGCTTCACAAAACCGTGCGCCTCCAAAATCTACCGGGGCATAAGTATCACTGAAACTGAAGTCCTTATCTTCTCCGCTAAACCAACCTTTACCCTTTGCAAAGGAAACAACATCTGATGAATAGATACAATTAGCCGGATCATTCAAGGGGAAAGTAGTGATACGTGCCTGGTTGGCATGTCCAGAAATATAACCATCAGGTATCCTGATAGCAACCCACACAGCTCCTTTATTGTACTTCCAGGTAATCCGGCCTTTTTTATCCTTTACCTGTTCTGGTTTACCTTTACCAATCATCTCCATGATCCAAACTTCGTTGGCATCACTGATACTGAAGGATTCTCCTGAGCTGTAATATCCATATTCAGCCACAAGGCTTGTCATAATTTCGATAGCCTCCCTTGCAGTACGCGATCTTTGAAGTGCGACATATATCAGGCTTCCGTAATCCATGATCCCGGCTGTATCAATCAGTTCTTCCCTTCCACCATAAGTGGTTTCACCAATAGCAACCTGGTTTTCATTCATGTTGCCAATCACATTATAGGTCCTGCTGCTTTGTTTGATCTTACCCAGGTATTTACCTGTATCCCATTCATAGATATCCAGTAAGGATCCTTCGGGATAGGTTGCAGCCGGCCAGTGATAGAGTTCTCCAAATAAGGTATGGGAATCAGCTGAATAGCTAATCATACAGGAACCATCGGCTGAAGCTCCTTTTGTAATCAGGAAGTTGGTGCATGCTTTTGAAGGCATTGATATACCCACAGCAATGAGGCATAATACCAGGAAAAGTGTTCTTTTCATATTTAGACGATTAGATGAATTGATTGGGATTTTTGAATCCGGAATCTGCTTAATTCCAGTTTCAAAGATAATAGGATTCTTTAATCTGAATCCCGAAAAACAGAAGGCTTGAATTAATACTCCAAATCCTGTTCGATCATTCCAACACCCACGGTTTCGTTGGTGCCTTCATCAATCAGAATGACAGCTCCTGTTCTCCTGTTCTTTTGATATGGATCGAAAAACAAAGGCTTGGTTGTCCGGATACTTACATGAGCTATGTCATTCATTCGAACCTCTTTATCATCAGTAATCTTCTCCAGGTTGTTCACATTAACTTTATAGTGAACCTCCTTAATAAGACACCTTACATCCCGGGTTGTATGCTTTAAAGCATATTTCCCGTTTACCTGCATCGGGCGGGGATTCATCCAGCAAATTTTGAGATCAATATCCTGGCTTACCTGTGGGAGGTTATCATCCTTTACGATCATGTCGCCCCTGCTGATATCAATATCATCGGTAAGCTGGAGTGTAACCGACATAGGAGGGTAGGCTTCATCAAGGCTTTTTCCTAGCTGATCAATTGATTTGATGCTAGATTTATATCCCTCCGGCAAAACAATAACTTTATCTCCCGGCTTGAAAATCCCTCCATCAATCCTTCCTGCATAACCCCGGTAGTCATGAAATTCCTCAGAAATCGGACGAATAACATGTTGTACAGGAAATCTTGCATCATCCAGATTATAATCACGATTAATGGGAATACTTTCCAAAACCTGCAACAGTGTGCCGGCATCATACCAATCCATATGGGCAGATGGTTCCACGACATTGTCACCATGAAGGGCAGAAATCGGCACAAAGCGGTAATCACGGATCTTTATGATTTCTGCAAATTCTTCAAAGCCTTTCCTGATCGACTCAAAAACCTCCCTGGAATAGTCCACAAGGTCCATTTTGTTTATACAGACAATAATATGCGGGATTTGCAGAAGAGCGGCTATATAACTATGCCTGTAAGTTTGTTCTGTGACTCCGTTCCTGGCATCAATCAGAATAATTGCAGCGTTTGCAGTTGATGCGCCGGTTACCATGTTACGGGTATATTGCACATGACCGGGAGTATCAGCAATAATAAATTTCCTCCTGGGAGTTGCAAAATACCGATACGCAACATCAATGGTAATACCCTGTTCCCTTTCAGCCCGGAGTCCATCAGTAAGCAATGCCAGGTTGATATATTCATTTCCTCTTTGAATACTTGCCCGTTTTACGGCTTCAAGCTGATCTTCGAAAATGGATTTACTGTCATATAATAACCTTCCAATCAAGGTGCTTTTTCCATCATCTACACTTCCAGCCGTAGTAAAACGGAGAAGTTCCATATCGAGGTATCCTTTTGATGAGAATTCAGTCACGGTAGTATCTGATAAATAAAGGGTTGTTGATAAATATGATTGTCTGCTGAAAGCTCCTCTCAGAAATAGCCTTCTTTCTTCCTGTCTTCCATAGCAGCTTCACTCCTGAGGTCATCGGCCCGGCTTCCTCTTTCAGTAACCCTGGTGGCAGCAATTTCGTCAATAATTTCTTCAAGACTATTGGCAGTGGAGAGTGTCAGTCCTGTACAGCTGATGTCCCCTATGGTTCTGCACCTGACAGTTCTCATCTCAGGATTTTCGGTAGGTTTGAGTTTCATGAAAGGAGCTGCTGCGAGCCATGTACCATCACGATTGAACACTTCCCTCTCATGGGTAAAATAGATGCTGGGCATAGGGATATTCTCTTTCAGGATATATTGCCATACATCCATTTCCGTCCAATTACTGATAGGGAAAACTCTGAAATGTTCCCCCATATGTTTTCTTCCATTGAAGATATTCCACAATTCGGGACGTTGGTTTTTGGGATCCCATTGTCCGAATTCATCCCTATGCGAAAAAAACCTCTCCTTAGCCCGGGCTTTTTCTTCATCCCTTCTTCCACCACCCATACAACAGTCAAATTTGTTTTTCTCAATCGCATCCAGCAATGTGATGGTTTGAAGCAGGTTTCGGCTTGCATTATATCCTTTTTCTTCAGTAACCCTGCCCAAATCAATTGCTTCCTGGACAGATCCCACAATAAGCCTGGCACCTAATTCCTTAACCAGATCATCCCGGTAATCAAGGGTCTCCTGGAAATTGTGACCGGTATCTATATGTAGAAGAGGAAATGGAATCCTTGCCGGCCAGAATGCCTTTTTGGCCAGGTAAGTCATCACAATTGAATCCTTCCCCCCGGAAAAAAGGATGGCTGGTTTTTCGAATTGTGCTGCTACTTCCCGAATCACAAAAATAGATTCACTCTCAAGTTCATCAAGATGGGTAATGTTATAATCTCTCATTTCTTCAACACTGTAATGTAAACCTTCTTTCTTCCTGACAACAGGGGATATTAAAGATCAATCAATTTTTATCCCCGGGATGATAAAATCAAGAATCCTGTGTATGGAGGTTTCAATGCTTTCCTGATCTGTATTTATCACAAGGTCGGGTAGCCCGGGGATTTCAAAAGGAGCATCTACTCCTGTAAAACCTGAAATCTGACCCGCCCTGGCTAATTTATACATCCCTTTCACATCCCTCCTTTCACATACTTCTATGGATGGATTCAAAAATATCTCAATAAAATCAGCTTCGCCAATAATCTTTTTTGCCAATTCCCTGATTTCTTCTGTTGGACTCACAAATGCATTGATTGTAATAACACCGGCAGAAAGGAAGAGTTTTGAGATTTCAGCAATGCGCCTGATATTTTCCAGGCGATCATCATTCGAAAAGCCAAGATTATTATTTATTCCCTTCCTGACATTGTCGCCATCCAGCACCTGGCAAAGGTATCCCTGCTCAAAAAGCTGCTTTTCCACCCCCAATGCCAATGTAGTTTTCCCGGAGCAAGGTAAACCTGTAAACCAGATCACCTTTGACCGTTGTTTCAGCCTCTTTTCTTTATCCAGCCGGCTAATCAGCTCATCAGAAACATTTTGTTTTGCCTGCTCCACAACTTGATTTTAAGTAAACGAATGCAAAATTACTGTTTATATTTAATTTGCTGCTAAACAACAGTTTGTTATTTTAACGACAATTTTATAATTTTGCGCCCCTCAATTAAAAAAGTCATTTTGTGGATTACCTGAAAGACTTTATTATTCATTTTGTTGGCTTAAGTGTTGGCAATCATCATTTTGAGTTCGATGTCAACGATTTGTTCTTTGAACGCTTTGAGTATTCCCAATTGCATCAAGGGAATGTGAAAGTGTTGGTAGAACTGGATAAACAGGAAAGAATGCTGGTTTTTTCCTTTCATTTGGAAGGAACCATTGAAGTGACTTGTGACCGATGTGCAGAGGAGTTTTCTATGCCGGTTTCGGGAAATGAACACCTGATTGTTAAATATGGAGGAGAATATGCTGAAGAGAGTGATGATATGATCACAATCCCGGCTACAGAATATAAAGTTGACCTTTCGCCCTATATTTATGAGTACCTTCACCTGATGTTACCGGTTAGAATTGTACATCCGGAAGATGAAAACGGCCATTCAGACTGCAACCAGGAAACACTTAGAATACTTAATGAACTGACAGCACATACAGATACAGACCCCAGATGGGATGTTCTCAACCGACTTAAGTCTTCTGTTGAGGATAGTAATCAGGAAGAAAAAAAACAGAAAAAGAAAAAATAACTACTAATACTTAAATACAATGCCAAATCCAAAACACAGGTTTTCTAAAACCAGAACGGCAAAACGCAGAACCCATTACAAAATAGATGCTCCTACTTTTGTAGCTTGCTCCAATTGTGGAACTTCCGTGTTATATCATCGCGTATGTCCTGAATGTGGTTTTTACAGAGGTCGCCTGGCCATCGAAAAAAATACCACTGCCTAATTGATAGCAGAATTTCAACAACTACCGATAAACCAAAAGATTCTTAGATGAGAATCGGCTTGGATGTAATGGGGGGCGATTTTGCGCCTGTAGCTACCATTGATGGAGCTATTTTAGCACAAAAAGAGCTGCAAAACTCGGATCGGATCACTTTGATCGGTCCCGGGACTATGATCAGTGATATGCTTCTGGAGCGCAATGTCGATCCGGCAGCATTTGATATTGTACATGCTCCTGATACGATTGGTATGGGAGAACACCCTACCAAAGCACTCATCAAAAAACCAGAATCAAGTATCGGGGTTGGGTTCCATCTGCTCAAACATAAAAAAATTGATGCTTTCTCCAGCGCTGGCAACAGTGGTGCAATGGTGGTCGGCTCAATTTTCAGTATCAATACAATTCAAGGCATCATCCGGCCTTGTACTTTCGCTTTCTTACCCCAGGAGAACGGGGGTGTTAGCATAATGATAGATATCGGCACCAATCCTGATGCAAAACCGGATATGATGTACCAGTTTGCTATCATTGGATCCATTTATTCGCGATATGTGCTGAGGATCCCAAACCCCAAAGTTGCCCTTCTGAATATTGGTGAAGAAGAGGAAAAGGGAAATATCAACTGCCAGTCTACATTCCATATCATGAAAGAATCCCGCGACTTCAATTTCACAGGAAATATAGAAGGCCGTGATCTCTTCAGAAACAGGGCTGATGTAATCGTTTGTGATGGTTATACAGGCAATATTGTCCTCAAAACTTTAGAATCCATTTATCGGATCATGGATAAAAGGAATCTGCTTGATGACTATTTCAGCCGTTTCAATTATGAAAATTATGGCGGTACACCTATTCTGGGTGTCAATGGGACTGTTGTGATGGGACATGGAATTTCCAACCCTATCGCTATCAAAAACATGATCTTGCTTAGCAGGGATGTTTATAAAGCAAGGTTGGTGTCGAAAATTAAAGGTGCATTATTGGAAATCGTCGGGGAAAAGAATCTTTGACCTGAATTACAGGAGAAGTCCTGGCAATGCACTGTTTAACAAATCCTACTAAATAAGAGGAATGAAAAAAATTAATGCAGCAATTACCGGTGTAGCAGGATTCCTGCCCGATTATATTCTCACAAATGAAGAATTAAGTACCATGGTGGATACTACCGATGAGTGGATTATGACCCGAATCGGTATCAGAGAGAGGCATATTCAGAAAGAGCCCGGAAAAGGATCCTCTGATATGGGTGCGGAAGCTGTAAAATTGCTTTTGGAAAAAACCCATACTTCTCCTGAAGAAGTGGAAATATTAATATGCCCTACTGTTACTCCTGACCATATATTCCCAGCTACAGCCAATATCATAAGTGAAAAAGCCGGGATTAAAAATGCCTTTAGCTTTGATATTAATGCAGCCTGCTCCGGATTTATTTTCGCGCTCACCGTTGCAACCCAGTTTGTTGAAAGTGGAAAATACAAGAAGGTAATTGTAGTAGGTGCTGAGAAGATGTCATCCATTACCGATTATACTGATCGTACAACCTGCCCGCTCTTCGGAGATGCTGCAGCTGCTGTAATGATTGAACCCACTACTGAAGATGTTGGTATAGTTGATTCGATGTTGCGTACCGATGGAGTGGGACTTACACATCTACATATGAAAGCCGGAGGGAGTGTTAAACCTCCTTCACATGAAACCGTTGATGCTAAAGAGCATTTCGTTTACCAGGAAGGTCAGGCTGTTTTCAAATGGGCTGTATCCAAAATGGCGGACATCTCCGTTGAAATGATGGAAAAACACAACCTTTCTTCTGATGACGTAGCATGGCTGGTGCCTCACCAGGCTAACCTGAGAATTATAGATGCCGTTGGTAACCGTATGGGACTGCCAAAGGAAAAAGTGATGGTAAATATTGAAAAATATGGAAACACCACTTCTGCTACAATTCCACTTTGCCTCTGGGAATGGGAAAACCGCCTTCATAAAGGAGATAATATCATTCTCGCTGCCTTTGGCGGAGGATTTACCTGGGGATCGATATATATCAAATGGGCTTACGATACCAAATAAGTACCCTCAACCCTTAAAGATTTGTATAAATAATCATTAATAAACAGCGTAAACTGTTCGAAGTTGCATTATATTTGATAGAACTGAAACGATAATAATATACCAATCTACGTTCTATTCAGCAGAATAGCAAACCCCGTTTAACATTTTTTAATAGACTTTTCACCCTACTACCCAACCTCCCGAAAGCTTTGTGACTCTAAAGAAAGCTTTGTAACGACCTCCTGCATATTTTTATCAATCTACTACAGAATGAACATGTTGCAATACATTCTGTTCATAACATCACAGATATTTCGTATTTTTGCAAATCCTAAAACCCAACAATGATTTTAAACCGAACCACCCTTATTATTGTCTTTCTCCTGTTAATCAGGACGTTAGCCATTAGTCAGGATAATACGGCCAAATATATCAATAAACACAAGTCCCTGGCGATTGATTTGATGCGTGAATATTCAATTCCTGCCAGTGTTATCCTTGGTGTTGCCGTTGTTGAAAGTGGTGCCGGAACCTCTGTTCTGAGCAAAAAATTCAATAACCATTTTGGTATTGTCGGTAAAAACTACAATGCCATCCATAAACTAGGCCGTCGTTCCCATTATAAGGAATATCAAAGTGACAGTGCTTCTTACAGGCATTTCTGTGAAGTGATCTCCCGTAAAAAATTCTATCCGCAATTGCGCAATAATCCTGATCATAAACTCTGGATTGCAGCCATTCGAAACTCGGGATACGCCTCCGCTGCCCATACCTGGAGCAAAAGAGTCAACCTCGTGATCAGGAATTTTAACTTGCTGGATATTGACTTCTTCGTTGACCCACTCAACGAAACGGCCGATCTTTCACCTGTTTTGCGTTAAAAGGTCTTTTCACCAGTTCCTTAGGTACAACTCCAACCTCCCTGAAACAGGAGCTTACGGATGTTTTGCATACATATTTGGGGAGTAGTTGGAAAAGACTGCTGTAAGGTGTTCAGGAATATATCGGTTCAGAAACCCATCCCTCTTCCCTAAATTTCATCACCTCTGTGATTCCGGCATTTTCGAGCAGTGCAGCAGCTTCACTATATGCACCATCAAGCTCATGTGGCAGATGCGCATCTGAATTGATCATCACAGGAATCTTAAGTTGCTTGATCTCTTTAAGTATTGCAAGACCCGGATATGTGGTATCGGAACGTTTTTTATACAAACCCCTTGTATTTACCTCCACAATCAATCCCTTTTCCCTGATCAGATCAAGGGTTTCAGAAAGTAATGCACAGTACCATGGCTCTTCTTCGCTGAAGAATCTTCCCTTATTATGCATTTTGATCTTATCGAAATGTCCGATGATCTCAAACGTCTGGGTTGTAATCATCTGGTTGATCTGCCGGTAATAGGTGGAAACTGCTTTCCTGATATCATTTCCGAACAACTGGATTAATCCATCATCGTAAGTTTCGTGGTTGGGTCCATCAGTAAACCACAGACGTTCATGAGCTTCAGGTTTTACAAGGTGTACCGAGCCAATCAGGTAATCCAGCCCAAATTCCTGTCTTACCTTATCAAAATCCTCTGATATTCCGGGGATAAAATCCATCTCCATCCCGGTATATATCTGGATTCTACCCTTATATTCCATTTTTAACCTATCCAGTTCTTCAAGGTATTTCATCTTATTCTCCATTTTAAAGGAGAAGGAATTCTCAAAAGGTAAAGGTGAGTGCTCTGTAAAGCCCAGGATATCAAATCCTTTTTCAAGTGCATGCAAAACATAATCCAAAGGCTGGGCATGACCGTCGGAATAAACAGAATGAGTATGGTGGTTGCAGTTAATCATGTTTGTATGGGGACGTTCTTTGTAATCAGGAAAGCGGTTCAGCAGGTACGATTTTGTAAACTTTATCATTTTTTCTGAGCACCACAGAAACAGGGAAAGTGGGGTGATCTCCTTTTACAGCACGAGTAATTGGCACCTTATCAGAGATCATCTCAGTGATAACCGATTCATAAACACCAGTCGTAGGGCCGGTAACCAGGATTTTATCGCCAATTTCAAGCTCATGGGTATCCATCCGGACATGGGCAATTTTCAGATTACTGTAATAATTGGCTACCACACCGATATACAGTTTCTTTTCAGTAGCAAGAGAGCCGTGTACCGGCGACCATTCTCCGAGTTCGCGTCCAAGGTAATATCCTTCCCAAAAACCCCGGTTATATACCTGAGATAATCTTGCATCCCAGGATTCAATTCTTTCCTGCGTAAAGTCTCCCACTTTCCAGGCTTCAACCGCTTCCTTGTAGCACTCTGTTACAGTCTTAACATATTCTGCCGATCGGCCTCTCCCTTCAATTTTCAGTACTTTAATTCCCGCATTCAAAACCTTGTCTAACAAATGAATGGTTTTCAGGTCCTTGGGTGACATAATGTATTCATTATCAATTTCAAGTTCCATATCGGTTTCCTTGTCCTTTACAATGTATTTCCTCCTGCAATCCTGAAGACAAGCGCCCCTGTTGGCTGAAGATTTATGATTATGCAGGCTCAGGTAGCATTTGCCACTAACAGCCATGCAAAGGGCTCCATGAACAAACACTTCTATCCGGATAAGTTCCCCTTTGGGTCCCCTGATATCCTGTTCCTTGATTTGACGAGTAATCTGAGCAACCTGCTCAAGAGAGAGCTCCCTGGCGGTAACCATTACATCGGCATACCGGGAATAGAATTTAACTGCAGAAATATTAGTGATATTACATTGCGTGGAGATATGGATCTCCATTCCTACCTGACTGGCATATTCCAGGACAGCGAGATCAGATGCAATGATTGCAGTAATTCCATGTTGTTTTGCTGCATCAATAACCTGTTGAACCTCTTCAATCTCATGATCATAGATCACAGTATTCAGGGTCAGGTACGAGCTAATCCCGTTTTCACGACATATGTCTGTAATTTTCTCCAGATCGTTTAAAGTGAAGTTCACACTTGACCTGGAGCGCATATTCAGCTTTCCAACTCCGAAATATACCGACCCGGCTCCTCCTTGTATGGCAGCCATCAGCGACTCATATGAGCCTACCGGTGACATGATTTCTATTGACTGTTCCTGCATGATAAAATTTATGCAAAAATAGTCATTATCAATCAGACGAGTAAATCATGAGATATAATGCCTTTCCCCAAATAAATGAATAGGGTTAAAGAACCAACAGGTACCTCTCGATTGCAGGTATCTTAAATCGATACTTTCAGACTTAATTCCTTAAGCTGATCATCAGAAATTCTTGAAGGAGAATCGATCATTACGTCGCGGGCAGCATTGTTTTTAGGGAAGGCGATATAATCGCGGATGGATTCGCTCCCACCAAAGAGTGAGCAGAGCCTGTCGAAACCAAAAGCAATTCCCCCGTGTGGAGGAGCCCCGAATTCAAAGGCATTCATCAGGAATCCAAACTGATCCTGGGCATCTTCTTCACTGAATCCCAATAATTGAAGCATTTTATGTTGAAGGGGTTTATTAAAGATCCTGATTGAACCTCCACCAACTTCAACACCATTGATCACCATATCGTATGCATTGGCCCGCACTGCACCGGGATCGGTATCCAGTAAAGCAATATCTTCAGGTTTGGGTGATGTAAAAGGATGATGCATGGCATAGAAACGCTGGCTTTCTTCATCCCATTCAAGAAGTGGGAAATCATAAACCCAAAGAGGTGAGAAGGTTTCAGGATTTCGGAAGCCAAGGCGGTTGCCCATTTCCAGCCTGAGTTCATTAAGGGCTTTGCGGGTTTTATTGCCTTTTCCTGCTAACACCAGCAAGAGGTCGCCCGGTTTTGCCCCAAAAGCTTCTGCCCATTTTTTCAGCTCATCGGATGAGTAAAACTTATCCACGGATGATTTCAAGCTCCCATCAGCAGCATATCGAACATAGATAAGGCCCCGGCACCAATCTGAGGTTTTTTCACAAAGTCAGTAAGCTCATCCAGCTGTTTGCGAGTATATTCAGCACAACCTTCGGCATTAATCCCGACAATGAGTTCGGCATCGTCGAATACTTTAAAGTCTTTCCCCTTCACCAATCCGGTCAGTTCAACGAATCTCATTCCAAACCTTGTATCAGGCTTATCAGAACCATAATATTTCATGGCATCAGCATAGGTCATGCGGGGGAGATTTTCGATCTGAATGCCCTTGACTGTCAAAAAGAGATGCTTTACCAATCCTTCAAAAGTCTGGAAGATATCTTCCTGGGTTACAAATGACATTTCACAGTCGATTTGTGTGAATTCCGGCTGGCGATCAGCGCGAAGGTCTTCATCGCGGAAGCATTTTACAATCTGGAAATAGCGGTCGTAGCCGGCAACCATCAATAATTGCTTGAAGGTTTGCGGGGATTGGGGCAAAGCATAGAATTCACCTGGGTTCACCCTTGAAGGAACAACATAATCGCGGGCACCTTCCGGGGTACTTTTTATCAGAACAGGAGTCTCTACCTCAATAAAATCAATGGAGTCCATATAATTACGGGTCTGGAAAGCCATACGGTGACGCAATTCAAGATTTCGCTTAACCGGCCCCCTCCTCAAGTCAAGGTAGCGATACTTCATCCGAAGCTCTTCCCCTCCGTCAGTATTATCTTCAATTGTAAAGGGCGGGGTTTTCGATTCGTTGAGGACTTCAAGTTTCCCAACCATGATTTCGATCTCACCCGTAGGCATTTTCAGGTTCTTGTTGCTACGTTCTGCAACACTTCCTTCAGCGAGTATTACGAATTCTCTTCCAAGTTTGCGGGCAGCTTCACGCAATCCCGAATCTGACTCCATATTGAATACCAATTGAGTGATTCCATAACGATCACGTAAATCCACGAAAGTCATTCCCCCAAGGTCGCGTGACCGTTGTACCCAACCACAAAGGGTTACTTTTTCTCCGACATTCGCAATGGTTAATTCTCCACAAGTCCTGGAACGTAACATATTTGATCGATTTAATGAGGGGCAAAGGTAGAAAAAAAAAAATGAGCTATCCTTCCTTATTGTGTAGGTTTTCAAAACCAGCGATTTGTTCAGAATTCTGTCAATAAATCCTGATCAACCTTTTATTTACAGAGCATTCTAAGGAAAAAGTCGGGTCAAAAACCGAAAAAACGCTGTTAAAAAGCGTTAAAGCCCTTCAATAAAACCAATAAACCCTTGATTTTCACACTAAATTTCACTATTTTTGCACCCCATTTTTGAAAATGCAAGTAACTCCATATGAAACTTTCACAATTCAGGTATCACTTACCTGCTGAGCTCATAGCAGAGCGGCCTGTCCCTAACAGGGATGAATCAAGATTGATGGTTTTAAACCGTCAGGCTCAGACTATTGAACACAAAACCTTTAAAGAACTTCTCGACTACTTTGGAGATGGCGATGTATTTATCCTGAATAATACAAAGGTATTTCCAGCATTATTACTTGGAGAAAAGGAAAAGACCGGTGCTAAAATCACTGTTTTCCTGCTTCGTGAATTGAATAGTGAAGCACGTCTTTGGGATGTTCTTGTTGATCCGGCCAGAAAAATCAGGATTGGTAATAAGCTATATTTTGGAGATGATGATGCCCTGGTAGCTGAAGTTATTGACAACACCACTTCCAGGGGACGCACCCTCCGGTTCCTTTTTGATGGCCCTTATGACGAATTCAAACGCACCATCGAATCTCTTGGAAAAACACCTTTGCCTGAAGAGCTTCAGCGTATGAGAGATATTGAACCTGAGGATAAGGAACGATATCAAACCATCTATGCAAAGAATGAAGGCGCTGTTGCTGCACCTTCTGCCGGATTGCATTTCAGCCGTGAATTAATGAAGCGGATGGAACTGCAAGGAGTTTCATTTGCTGAAGTAACTCTCCATGCCGGACTCGGAAATTTTCGCGCCATTGATGTTGAAGACCTCACGAAGTATAAAATGGACTCTGAAGAACTGATCATCGAAGACCCAACAGCTATCGTTGTCAACAGGGCCAAAGATGCCAGGAAGAGAGTCTGCGTAGTAGGCACCACTACCATGAAAGCAGTGGAATCATCAGTTGCTATTTCAGGAAATCTGAATCCTTTCAGAGGCTGGAGCAACAAATTCATCTTCCCGCCATACGATTTCAGCATTGCCAACAGTATGGTGACTAATTTCCACCTGCCACAATCACCTATGATGATGATGGTAGCAGCATTTGCCGGTTATGACCTTTTAATGAAAGCCTATAAGGAAGCCGTTCAGCATAAGTATCGTTTCTTTACATACGGAGACGCTATGCTTATCATTTGATCATTTGTCTTCCAAATAATATCAAAGCCCCGGTCTTTCAAGTGTTGACCGGGGTTTTGCTTTTTAGCCCGGCCTTACTGTCCTTCAGGGTTTGTATATTCCTTACTTTTACATCCATATAATCTTAGATCCGGTCCTTAACTTTAACTTTGTATCCTGGTCTTACACTTCCTTATAAAAATATGGAATCCATCCGAAAAATATATAAGACCGGCCTTGGACCGTCCAGTAGTCATACAATGGGCCCCCGCCTGGCTGCTGAAATATTCAGGGCTAAGAATGAAATCGCATCCCAGATTCGCATCACACTATATGGAAGCCTTGCTGCTACCGGGAAAGGTCACCTTACAGATAAAGTACTCCGGGAATCCTTCCCTTCTGATAAGGTAAATATCCTCTGGGAAAAAGATGTTGTTCTTCCCCAGCACCCCAATGGAATGAAATTCGAAGCTTTTGATAAATCCGGGAAATTATTGGATGACTGGCTCGTTTTTAGTGTTGGAGGTGGCGACATCATGGATGATCAAACGAATAACTCTGCCGAAAATATCTATCCCCATTCAAAACTTACGGAGATACTTCATTGGTGCCAGCGAAATGGCAGAACCCTGTGGGAATATGTTGAGCTTCATGAAGATAGTGCGTTCCAGGAATACCTGAAAGATGCCTGGCATACTATGCAGGCTTCTATTATCAGAGGGCTTGATAATGAAGGTGTTCTTCCCGGAAGTATCCATTTGCCCCGAAAGGCCTCCTCTTATCATATTAAAGCCAAAAGTTCAGCCGGTACATTACAGAAAAGGGCTTTATTGTTTGCATATGCCCTGGCTGTTGCTGAAGAAAATGCCGGCGGAGGACAAATTGTAACTGCTCCAACCTGTGGCTCCTGCGGTGTGGTACCCTCCGTTTTATACCATATTCAGAACTCTTACCAGTTTTCAGATACTAAAATTATCCGTGCATTAGCTACCGCCGGGCTTATAGGTAACCTTGTCAAGGAAAATGCCTCTATCAGTGGAGCACAGGTAGGATGCCAGGGAGAGATAGGGACTGCTTGTGCTATGGCTGCAGCAGCTGCAGCTCAGCTATTCGGCGGAACCCCTTCACAAATAGAATATGCCGCAGAAATGGGCCTGGAACACCACCTTGGACTAACCTGTGATCCGGTTGCCGGGCTTGTTCAAATCCCTTGTATCGAAAGAAATGCCATTGCTGCGGGAAGAGCTATGGATGCCTCAGCCTATGCCATATTATCCGATGGGCAGCATAGGGTGAGTTTTGATAAAACCTGTATTGCCATGAAAGAAACCGGGCATGACCTTCCGGATATCTATAAGGAAACTTCTGAGGGGGGACTAGCCCTGCAACTTTAATACTGAATCCTCGATGGAAAAATTTGTAATAATTGTTGCCGGTGGGATGGGAAGTCGAATAGGTACTGACCTCCCGAAACAGTTCCTTCTCCTTGATGGAAAACCAGTATTGATGCATTCCCTGGAAGCCTTTGCAGACTATTGTCCTACGATTGAGCAGGTAATTTCCATTCACCCCGCTTTTATTGACAAATGGCACTCTCTGTGTAAAGAATTTTTCTTCAATATCCCTCACAGGGTTGTGCCTGGAGGTGAAACACGTTTTCATTCTGTCAGAAATGGCTTAAACACTATATCCGGTGATGGCCTGGTCGCTGTTCATGATGCTGCCCGCCCTTTGATTTCCAAGTTATTGATCAAAAGACTGTTTGATGAAGCCGAGCAATTTTCCAATGCGATTCCATGTATTCCGGTAAATGAAACTGTTAGGCGAATTCAAAACGGGATGGTATCACTGGTAGATAGAACAGAACTACGGTTAATCCAGACTCCGGAGGTCTTTTCTGTTGCCCTGATCCGTAAAGCCTATGAGCAGGAATACCAACCTTCATTTACTGATGATGCATCACTTTTGGAAGCAATGGGAATTCAACCACATCTCATTGAAGGAGAATATCAAAACCTAAAAATCACTCTTCCAGGCGATATCCAAATTGCTGAAATCTACCTGCGGGAACTAAAGCAGCAGGATTGATGCTCCTTTATCTTATGAATTTCTGGTTTGGAGGATTCTGCCTTTCCAGTTGAAAGAAGCCAGGTTACCAAAAATCCCTATCAAAACTGTATATATAGCATTTACCAACTCAAGCAGAGGTACAAACCATAATAATTTCTTCCGGTTAAAAAATCCCGTAACCAGCCACAAAGCAGGTAAGTCGATCAGGGTTTTCCCAAGGATACATAACAGGAATGTAAAGATGGCCTGGGAAAAGAAGGGTGCCAGGAGCATGCTGGAAACGATCGCCAGGTTAATAAAATATACTATAACAGCGGGGATCAGAATAGCCGGGGACTTTATTCCCCTTGTTTTCGAAACCCATCTCAAACGTTGAGAAATTAATCCTTTTAATGTAGTTTCAGGTGATGTGGACACCATGGCCTGCCGATCCGATAAATAGTTGACCATCTTAGGTCCAAATCGCTTACTGAAAGCCTGCATCAGGAAAACATCATCACCGGAAGGAAGGTGGTTGTTGCCTTCAAAACCTCCTACTTCCAGGAATGCCTCCCTCCGGTAGGCAAGATTAGCGCCATTGGCCATCATAGGTTTACCAATGGATACAGCACCTGCCGTTGAAAACTGAAGGCTCATGAATTCCAACTCCTGCATCATTTCAAAGAGATTTTTTCCTCGTTTAAAATTGACCGGTGAAAGGATCATCTCCGAATGTTTGTTTTCATAAAAGTTAACAATTGTATTTACCCAATATTCCCCTATATGACAATCAGCATCAGTAGTTAAAATCAACTCCCCTTTCGCGGCTCTGACACCGGCTTCAATTGCAGCCTTTTTCCCGATACTGTCATTACGCATCAGGGTAAAACCGGCCTTTGAAAAAAGAATGAAATCTTCTACCTTCCTACCGGTATCATCATCAGAGTGATCATCAACTATGATAATCTCCAAAAGTTGTCGGGGATAAGCAAGCCTTTCAAGGTCTGAAAGAATATTGTGTATATGATGCTCTTCATTTCTGGCAGCAATAATCACACTTACTTTTGTGACCGGCACATTCCCTTCATTCGGAATTATTGGAAGATTTAGCCATCCTATTATGAGCGCTCCAATAAGGACTGCATATAAGCCTATTACAGCTGATAATATTATCAAGACTATCATTTGCGGAAAAACCTGAGTTTGAAAACAAACGGCACACCAGCAATTGCTGGAATTGCCAGGTTTATTACCCATAGCAGACAAGCAGCCATTATAATGGCCAGTGATTCCTTTTCACCCGGAGCCACCCCTCTTGTTTGCAGGATGTACTCACCTATAAAAAAAAGGCTTACAGAACTCCTGACCCCTATTTCGGAAAGTGCAATAGTAGGTATCACAGCTAATGTAATAAATATCACAGGGATGAGAAGAATTGCGGAGGATAAAGGGATAAAGACACCGAAAATAAGCAGCATCAGGTAAAATTGAAGGCTAAAGACAAAATACCTGAGGAAACTCAAAGAAAGAATCAATATCAGTTCTTTGCGAGATATGGCTTGTAATGCTTGTAAATAAAAGGAAATTCGCTTAAGCCGAGTCTTAAATTTCGTTTCCAAAAACTTTGTAAATTCCGGTATACTGAGAAAAATAGTAATTAATATAACTACCCCGGAAAGTAATCCGGCCATAATCCCAACATGTGTCCAGGCAGGAATGAGAACTCCAGCCGGAAGGAAAAGACGATATGTGAATGCTAAGGCAACTGAACCGGCAAGGAGGGTGACCAGCAGCTGGCTAAAACTTCCAACAAGGGTTAAAAGCACAGCTTGTAATGGATCTCCCTTTTTCAGGATGAATGCTCTCCCAATAAATTCCCCGGTTCGGTTCGGGGTGAAAATACTGACGGTTACACCAGTGATTACGGATTGAAAAGCTTTGATAAAGCTGATGTTCTCCACCTCTGAAACCAGTCGTTTCCATTTGATTGCCTCAATTCCCCAGTTGGCCAGCATTAAAAGCATAACGATTATCAAGCCTTCAAAAAATGCGGAATTAGATCCAAATGATTCAAGGGCCATTCTCAACTCCTGTATTTCACCTTTTGCAAAAATCTTCCAGTAAATAAAGCCCAGAGAAAGCAGGACAATAATTAGCCGCAGCAGGATGTTCAGAGTTTTATGTACTTTTGAGGTCATCAATGCAAGAAATTCAGAATAGTAATCAACGTAATATTAATACCCATTTTAATGCCTTCAGAAAGAATCATTTTAGGAATTGACCCGGGAACGAATATTATGGGATTTGGTTTAATTCTGGATAAAGGTAAGAAAATTGAACTCATTGCATTGGATGTGATCAAACTTGACCATCTGGATTCACATCCTTTAAAGTTGAAAAGCATCTTTGAAAAAGTGCTGGGGTTGATTGATAATTACCACCCTGATGAAGTTGCTTTTGAAGCTCCCTTTTTCGGGAAGAATGTTCAAAGTATGCTTAAACTAGGCCGGGCACAAGGAGTAGCAATGGCTGCAGCGCTTTATCGGGATGTTCCGATTTTTGAATATTCACCTAGAAAGGTCAAACAGTCTATTACTGGCAGGGGAAATGCATCCAAGGAACAGGTTTCAGCAATGCTTAACCGCTTGTTTGTTATTGCAGAACAGCCGAAGTATTTTGACGCCACAGATGCAGTCGCTGTTGCCTGTTGTCACTATTTCCAGCGTTCTGTTGGTTCAGAAAGCACAAATTACTCCGGTTGGAGTGCTTTCATCAGTAAAAATCCGGATAAAATTATCGGGAAGTAACCCTGATCAGGTTACATCAACTTCTGATAGGCTTGCCACCAGCGGTCAGGCATTTCATTTTCACATGCGGTTTGATAGTCGGCATAGGCACATGGTACCAGGTAGTGATGCCGGTATTTTTCCCTGACACTTTCTGAGCATTTCACTTCCATCCACCAACGATCTGTTTTTTTGCTTCTAAAAAATACAATTCCATCTTCCTGGTTGGTCAATTGAACATTATAGCGAATAAAGCCAGCTGGGTCTTTTGAGGGATGATCTTGCTGCCTGTGATAGAACCCATCAATGAAATACCAGATCATCTGTGCTAAGAGATGAGCCGTTTGACCATTCCTGTCAAATAAAGGATTCATTTCATAAAACCCGATACAGCTCATCTTCTCACTCATGCCTGCATAACGGGAGATCTGACAGGCTTCCTCTCCATAGAACCCGTTGGGTGTGGCATTGGCATTAGCAGGAGCATCAGATTGCCTTATAGCAGACATGTCAAAAGTAAGCATGTCTGCATTGCGGATCAGTGGCTCAATATCAACAATACTAGCCTGTGCAACTCCAAGCCTGCATATGTCGAAAAACAGGTCTTTCATGAGGTCAACAGCCCCCTGATCAACCAGGTAAGTCTGGTACCCTATATTGGTAAAATTAAAGAGATAGTTAGGCTTGTGTAAAATAATGTGACTGAGATAGGATTGAGAATTCAGTTTCCCTTCGGTTTCACCAAGATCAAATAAATTATCAATGGCAGCCAGGTTAATGATATGATTTAACTCCTTGTACGCTTTATAGGCTGAATAAGTCAGATCTTGTCCCCCACCTATGATAATGGGAATTATTCCTTCTTTTAAGAGGGCCTGAACAACCGTAGTTAATGCAAAAAAAGTGTCTTCCGGCGAATTGCCTTTCCTGATATTTCCAAGGTCAGCCAGTTTGATGGAGTAATTGCCGGGAAATAATTTATAAAGATATTGACGCACTGCATCTGCGGCTCTGCTGCAGCCTTCATTATTTACTGCATTCCTGTCATCATTCACTCCAACAATTGCAATATCGATGCCTGAAAGAGACGGGAAATTATGTTCATCAGTATAAACTGAGAAAACTTCACCTAGTTTTTTATAGGTAGTACTTGTTATTTCAGTGGGTTCCAGACTGGTAACAGGTTGGAAGTAAATAGCAATATCCTTCATTTTAAATGATTTGGTTCAGAACGAAGAAAGAAAATGTGTTTAAACAAAGAAACAGATTTTATTTGATGAAGCAGATACAATATGAATAAAGACCATCAGAAAAATTAATGATCCAAAGTAGCATTTCTTATCAGGAAAAACTATTTCTTACCCCTGGAAGCTGCTCCCTTTTTCTTGGTTGAAGGGGGTGCATTTTTGGCAATATCCAGGCAATCCTGTAAGGTGAGGGAAGCCGGAACAACTCCTTTGGGTATCTTGAAATTCTCTTTGCCAATGGAAATATAAGGGCCAAAGCGACCATTTATAACCTTGACATCAGGACGTTCGGCATATTCCCTGATCATCCTGTTGGCTTCGCCGATGCGCTTCTCTTCAATCAGTGTGATTGCTTCAGCTTCTGTAATTGTATTAGGATCCTGGGTTTTATTCAAAGAAAAGAATTTCTTGTTATGTAAAACGTAAGGGCCAAAGCGGCCTATCCCAACGATCAGCTCTTCTCCTTCAAACTCCCCAATAGGTCTTGGAAATTCAAATAACTTCAGCGCTTCTTCAAGTGAAATATTCTCTATAGATTGACCCTTTCGAAGGCCGGCAAAACGTGGTTTTTCCTCTGAATCACTGTTTCCAATCTGAGCCATTGAACCAAACCGTCCTATCTTAACGAAAACATTCTTCCCACTGGCCGGGTCAACACCTAGAAGTTTTTCACCTTTAGCCTTTTCTTTACTTTCAAGGGTTTCAGTCACTTTTTTATGGAACGGGCCATAGAAATCACTGATGATGGAATTCCATTTTTTCAGGCCCTCAGCGATTTCATCAAACTCTTTTTCCACATTCGCCGTGAAATTATAATCCATAATGTCAGTAAAATACTGCAACAAGAAACGGGTAACCAGTTCACCAACATCTGTGGGGAAAAGTTTATTCTTTTCAAACCCATATTTCTCGGCTTTGATCACGGATTTGATTTTCCCTGCTTTCAAAACCAATTGTTCAATATCGCGGCTAAAACCATCCCTGTCTTCCTTCAATACATACTCTCTTTTCTGAATGGTAGAAATAGTTGGAGCATACGTGGAAGGCCGGCCAATTCCCAATTCCTCCATTTTCTTTACCAGGCTGGCTTCGTTGTACCTTGGCGGGGATTGTGAATATTTTTGTACTGCCTGAATCTCATCCATTCCAAGGATTTCTCCTTTTTTTAATGGGGGGAGGATTCCTTCTTCATTCTCAGTATCATCATCTGTTGATTCCATATAAACTTTCAGGAATCCATCGAATTTGATCACTTCTCCTGCAGCTATGAATTGCTCCTTTGCAGTAGAAATATTTATATAAATATTGGTTTTTTCAAGAATTGCATCTGCCATTTGAGAAGCAATGGTCCGTTTCCAGATTAACTCATATAATTTCCTCTGTGCGGCATCACCATCAATCGATGACTGATTTGAGCTGGTAGGACGGATAGCTTCATGGGCCTCCTGTGCACCCTTGCTCTTGGTTGCGTACTGCCTTGATTTATGGTACTCTTTCCCGAACTGCTCAATAATAGTATCCCTTGCCATTCCCAGGGCCATCTGTGAAAGATGAACGGAGTCGGTACGCATATAGGTGATTTTTCCGGCTTCGTAAAGTTGCTGAGCAATGGTCATGGTGCGGGAGACAGAAAATCCCAGTTTTCGGCTTGCTTCCTGCTGTAAAGTTGATGTTGTAAACGGAGGAGCCGGAGTACGTTTACCCGGTTTGGTCTCAATATCGGCTACTGAGAAATTTGCTTTTGAACAAATTTCCAGGAATTTATAAGCTTCATCGCTGGTGGCAAACCTTTTAGGCAGTTCTGCCTTGATCTTGGCAGTGCCGAATTCGTTGTTTACGTCGAAGATGCCTGTTACCTTAAAGGAAAAACTTGATTTAAATGCACGAATTTCCTCTTCTCGTTCTACAATCAGCCTGACTGCAACAGATTGCACACGACCTGCTGATAAAGAGGGTTTCACCTTTTTCCAAAGAATTGGTGACAATTCAAACCCAACCAAACGATCCAAAACCCTTCGGGCTTGCTGGGCATTTACAAGGTTTTGATCAATCTTACGTGGCTTTGCAATAGCTTCAGTGATAGCTGTTTTAGTAATTTCATGAAAAACAATCCTTCGGGTCCGTTCCGGGTCCAAACCTAACACTTCTGACAAATGCCAGGAAATGGCTTCCCCCTCACGGTCCTCATCAGTTGCCAGCCAGATCGTTTCAGCACCATCTGCCATTTTCTTGAGTTCACGAATCATCTTCTGCTTATCAGGCATGATTTCGTATAAGGGTTTAAACCCATTTGCCACATCAATACCCAGATCTTTCGTCGACAAATCTCTAACATGTCCGAAACTGGATTTTACAATAAAATCCTTGCCCAGGTAACCTTCAATGGTCTTTGCCTTGGCGGGAGACTCAACAATTACTAGATTCTTACTCATAGCCTTTCAATTTTCCCGAGAATAATCTGCAAAGTAAAACAATTAATTTACAACATTTTAATTTGTGATTCAAGCAAAAAACGGATTTCTCTTATGCACCATTAAAAGCCTATTGAATAGAATCGTTTCAGATAAATTAACCATCATGTTGTTTTTCAGTCTATTATAAAGTAATTTGGTATTTATTTAAGTAGTATCTTTGTGGCACTTTACCCTGCTAAACAGGCATCTATTATAAAATCTGATACTCACAGTGGAAATAAGGAAGAAAGTATATATTGAAACCTATGGTTGCCAGATGAATTTTTCTGACAGCGAAATTGTCGGGTCTATATTACAGGAGCATAATTATGAGCCAACTGAAGACATGAAACAGGCTGACCTCATATTAATGAATACTTGCTCTATTAGGGATAATGCTGAGCAACGTGTCCGTAATCGCCTTAATGAGCTTCATGCATTGAAACGGAAAAAATCATCCCTGAAGATCGGATTACTGGGTTGTATGGCTGAGCGACTGAAAGAGAAATTACTTGAGGAAGAAAAACATATTGATTTGATTGTTGGCCCGGATGGTTATCGTTCCCTTCCTCAGCTGCTTGAACAGGTGGACTCCGGACAAAAAGCCATTAATACCTTGTTGTCAGCTGATGAAACCTATGCTGATATTAATCCTGTCCGCCTAAGCTCAAATGGAGTCACCGCCTTTATCAGTATTATGAGGGGTTGTGAAAACTTCTGTGCATATTGTGTCGTTCCTTACACCCGGGGAAAAGAAAGAAGCCGTAATCCGAAAAGTATCATTGAAGAAGCCCGTTCATTGTTTGAGCAAGGTTATAAGGAAGTGACTCTTCTCGGTCAAAATGTGAATTCTTATCATTGGGAAGTAGAGGGAATCCCCCTTGAATTTCCAGGATTACTTGAAGAAGTAGCAAAGATTAATCCTCTTTTGAGGGTCCGATTTGCCACTTCACACCCCAAAGACCTTTCTGACGATCTGCTTGAAGTAATGGCCACTCATGTTAACATTTGTAACTCCATTCATCTTCCTGTTCAATCAGGTAGTTCAAGAATCCTTAAACTCATGAATCGTAGTTATTCAAGGGAGTGGTATAAAGAACGACTGGAAGCCATCAGGAAATACCTGCCTGATTGTGCCATTTCTACGGATATCATTGCCGGTTTCTGTGGTGAAACGGAAGAGGACCACCAGGAGACACTTTCTCTAATGGATTGGGCAAAATATGATTATGCTTACATGTTCAAATACTCTGAAAGGCCTAACACCATTGCTTCGAAGAAATTTGAAGATGATGTGCCGGAAGAGATAAAAAGTAAGCGCCTCGACGAAATTATTGCCTTACAGCAAACACTTTCCCTTGAAAGCAATAAACGGGATATTGGTAAAATATTTGAAGTATTGGTTGAAGGGATCTCCAAGCGCTCAGAGGATCAGCTTTATGGCAGAACAGGACAGAACAAGGTTGTTGTTTTCAGAAAAGGAGATTATAAGCCCGGAGATTATGTAATGGTAAAAATTGAAAGCTGCACGGCTGCTACCTTAAAAGGCTCCGCCCAATAGCCTTTTGACAATAAAAAGTATGCATAAATTAATTACTTTTTCGTGATTCATCAATATATTATAGTAATAATACAGCATTGATGATTCATTTAACCTAATTTGTAACTTTATACCGAGTAAAAAACGCTTATTCATTTACTTTCACAACCATGAAGACCCCAAGCATCAAATTGTCATTTGTTATTCTATTAGTTTTATTTACCGGGCTGTTTTATTCCTGTGTTCCTCAGAAAAAAATCAAGTATCTGCAAGATTCCAGCGATACAAAGCCTAGTAATCTAATCGACAATAAAGTAAAGGATTATAGAATCCAACCCGGAGATTATCTTTACATCCGCCTCTTTACTATGGATAAGGATGCAAATATGATTTACTCAGAAATGAGTGGTGGAAACGGAAATACAGCCCTTTACGAGCAAAATATCTACCTTACCAGCTACCTTGTGAGTGATTCAGGGTTCATCAATTTCCCCCTGTTGGGAAAAATTCCTGCGGCAGGATTACTTGTGACCGACATAGAACAAAATATCCGGCTATTGATGCTTAAGGAGGTCAATAATGCGGGCGTTGTTGTTCGACTGGCGAACTTCAAGGTTTCTATCCTTGGTGAAGTTAAAAACCCCGGGACATATATTGTGAATCAGCATAGAGTTACCATTTTCCAGGCACTTGCTCTTGCCAGTGACCTCACCACTTATTCAAACAGGAATTCTGTGAAATTACTGAGGAAACAAGGTGCTCAAACCCTTATTGTCAATCTGGACCTGACTAAAAAAGACATCATCTCCTCTGAATATTATTACCTGCTGCCAGGCGATATATTATACGTTGAACCTCTCAAGTACAAGCAATATGCCTTTGAATCATTCCCATATGCTTTGATACTATCAAGTTTGTCGACAATGCTCGCCTTGATTACTTTCTTTAAAATCTAACTGTTAAATAATACAATACGGAAGAATGGACACTTCACCTATTTTTAATCCTGAATTAAAGCAAAAGGATCAACCTATTGATTATAAAGCGCTATTCTATAAAATACTGTCTAATTGGTATCTTTTTGTAATAGCAATCCTGGTTTCACTTTCTCTGGCCTTCCTTTTCAACAAGTTTGCCAAGTCGGTTTACAAAGTGAAAACTACTTTGGTAATCAAGGGAGAACAAAGGAATATGAATATGATTGATCCTCAGAAAATGTTGGGATTGGGTGCCAGTACAAGCACACAGGACTTACAGACTGAGATCGGCATTTTAAAATCCCGCTTCCTCATTTCTCGTGCTATCCGACAATTGGATTTTTATGTATCCTATTTCAAGGAAGATAACTTTGTGGTAAATGAAATTTACAAGGAATGTCCATTCACGGTTGTTTTCGACTCAACTCATATACAACCTGTCAGCAACTTAAAGTTTAATGTGACCATTCTTTCTAAAAATCAGTTTCAGTTAAGTGCCGATGGTCAGGAAATTGCTCTGTATGATTATAGTAAACTTACAGAAGTTGATGAGAAAATTAAGATCAAATCGCTTTCATTGAAGAAGAAGATTGCATTTGGTGATGTTGTAACAGATTCTGCCTTTTCCTTTAAAATTGAATTGAATGATAAGTTTGATCCTGCAACTGATATCGGGAAAAACTACCAGTTCCTGTTTAACTCATTAAACACCCTTGTTACCAATTTCTCAGGATTTGCTATTGAACCGATCAACAAGGATGCTATGATCGTTGAAATATCCTATAATGGGAATTCCAGGCTTAAATCCGTTGACTTCCTTAATGTTCTTGCGAGAGAATACATCCAGCTTGGCCTTGAAAAAAAGAACCGGATCGCTTTTAATACCATCAACTTTATTGATACTCAGCTTACAGATATTGGTGACACATTGCGATCGAATGAATCACAATTGCAGAATTTCCAATCGAATAAAGAGATCATGGATATAGATGCACAATCGCAGCAAACCTATTCTTATCTCACACAATTAGAATCCCAGAAAGCGGAATTGCTGGTAAAATCAAAATACTATAAATATCTTCAGGATTACCTGAAAAAGAACAATGATGACATCGATAAGATGCCGGTTCCTTCTTCGCTTGGAATTGAGGATCCCTTACTCAACTCTCTTATCAATGAACTTACTCTGCTTTATTCTGAACGTTCACAGCGCCTGGTAAACCTTCGTGAGACCAGCCCTGTAATTATCGCTCTTAATAATAAAATTAGAAGTGCACAAAAATCACTTCTCGAAAATATCTCTTACACAGTTAATACTTCTGATATTACCATCAGGGATTTGAATGGAAAAATCGGACAACTTACCAATAAGTTTAAATCACTACCTGCAACACAACGTCAGTTATTAGGTATTAAGCGTATGGTCAACCTGAATAACCAGATCTATACCTACTTACTGGAAAAACGTTCAGAAGCACAGATTAAACTAGCCAGCAACAGCGCTGATAATGAAATTCTGGATATTGCGGAAGCGAATCTCACAGAGAAGGTTTATCCAAAAACCACCCTGAATTTCACAATTGCTCTTCTCCTTGGTTTCATTATTCCTATTCTCTTTATTCTTGGTAAAGATTATCTGAATGATACCATCATTGAGAAAAGGGATGTCGAAAACCATACCAATCTGCCGATTGTTGGCCACGTCCTGCATAATAGTCATAATACCAACCTCGTTGGTGCTATTTATCCAAAATCATCTCTTACTGAATCCATCAGGGCAGTAAGAACAAATCTGCACTTCATAACACAAGGGAGCGAAAAGGTTACCATTGTGGTTACCTCCTCAACGGTGGGGGAAGGAAAGTCGTTTACATCAATGAACCTTGCATCCATTTATGCGCAGTTTGACAGAAAAACACTTCTCATTGGTTATGACCTTCGTAAACCGAAATTATACCAGGATCTTGGGTTATCCAACGACTATGGTATCACTTCTTACCTCATTGGTAAAGCCACTATTGACCAAATTATTCAGAAGACACCATTCGACAACCTGGATATTATTACTGCAGGTCCCATTCCTCCAAATCCAACAGAATTAATCTCAACTTCCCGCAATGATGAGTTGATTGAAAAACTTAAAGGAATGTATGACTATATCGTACTTGATACTCCTCCTATCGGATTGGTTACTGATGCATACTTACTGATGAAATACGCAGATGTTACCATCATGGTTGTGCGCCAGAACTATACCCATAAAAAGATGTTTAATGCAATTATTACCGATGTTGAGAACAGGGAGATTAAGAATGCTGTTGTCCTTGTAAACGACGTCAATCTTGAAAAATCCGCTTATGGTGGATATGGCTACGGTTATGGTTATGGCTACGGTTATGGTTATGGTTATGGGGCTTCACATGGATATTATACCGATGAAGTAGAAACTGAAGACCCGGGTGTTTTCAAGAAACTCTTCTCATAAATCAGGTTACTTAAATCGATAAAACATAAAGGGGCAGCTACATATGGCTGCCCCTTTTCTATTTAACAGAACTTGCTTGTTTGGAAATTCTTATTTAAAAGCTTTTTCAAGTAATCCGTCACCTTTGAGTTTCAACTGCTCAAAGTAAGATGGAACTTCCTTACCGAGTGCTTTTTGCACATATAGTTTTGCCAGGTACTGTCCTAACATAAATCCTTGTCCTCTTAAGCCTACGAACAATCCCAATTCAGGATCAATGATCATCCGGGGTTCAACATAGTATCCGGCCCAAACAGCCTGAAATCCAACTGAAGATAATTGGGGAATCCAGGAGACAAAGACTTCTGAGACAATTTCGAGGAATTCCTTTGAGTTGATTTTGAGATTCTTGTCGGCTTCCATGTGCTCTATCAAAGGAGATGCACAACCAATCACCTGTCCTGTTTCTCCCAGTTGCTGTCCATACACTGCCGAAAAGCCTTTATACTTCCTTCTGTCAATCAACATATCCAAGGGGTTTCCATTCATTCCCAGATATGGCAGCCTGCGGGTAATGAAGGCCTGGTGCTTAACAGGGTAAAGACCCGTTTCAATTCCCAGTTGCTGTGTAAACTTTTCACTTTCCGGTCCAAGGGCATTTACAAAATGATCTGTTGTGAACTCAATAAAATTCTTTTCATGATCCTTTACCAGGACTATAAACTTATTATTTTCCTTCCTTACATCCAGAAGTTGACAGTCTTCATAAATTTTCCCGCCATTTTCAATACCAAGCCTCCTGATCAGGTCAATCACCCGACCTGGTGTTGCCTGCCAGCAATCCCGGGTTATTAATGCCGCGTTATAGGTTTTTTTAAGCTCAGGGCTGATAAAAGGAGAAATCTTATGGGAGAAATCTTTGGAATCTACCATGAAAGCATCTGACCATGACCTGGACTCATCTAAAGCTTTGTAAGTTGCTTCATCATGGGCAAAATTTACATATTGAGTTTGTAAGAGATTAATGTCCTTGATTTGTTGAAGCTCCCTGAATATTTCCAGGTTATGCCTTGCAATATCAGCAATTTCAGGAAGGCTGAAAGCTGGCCTGCCTCCTGCAATATTTCTCCAGGAAGCGCCTCGTCCGAAATTAATCAGGACCGGTTGATTCCCGGCTTCTGCGAAATACCTGAAGACAGAACTTCCACCAATTCCACCACCGGCAATTACGGTTCGTGCTTCTACTTTTTTAACCGATTTCCCTTTGCTATGGATGATGACTTCTTCCCTGACTGTTTTTGGGAATAACTCACCCATTGAAAGCTGATTGCTTAATGGACCCCGGGGAGTTGCATCACCAACAATGGAAATCCCCTTGTTTCGCAGCACCTGTTTCAGTCTCCGGATACAACGCTTTCCACGGCATGCTCCCATTCCCAATCGGGTGGTATGCTTAATCTCATCCACAGAAATAAATTTCCTGTCTCCGATCGTTGTTACAATTTCTCCAAGAGTAACATCATCACAATGGCAAACATACATCTCCTGCTCTTTTGAATACAGGGTAGGCGTCATGGTTACGGGTTCAGGAAATTCCTGTTTTGAAATAAATCCCCTTACTTTAACTAATTCCTCACCACTAATATCTAATGCTTTTACCCGGGCGATATCCGTTTTATTTGATTTTTTAAGGATCTTTTCAATAATTCCGGTACCAAGTTTTGCTCCCTGGTTATCAACAAGAAAAACTTCAGTCTTTTCAGGGATATGATATTCAATAGGTAAAAACAACCAATCCTTCTTAAGACTGTAGCCAAATATCGCGAGCCCGGGGCATTGGTAAACACAATCCATGCAACCTACACATTTTTCGAAATCAATAGCAGGTACAGTGCTTGTGGATGTTTTTGTAATCGCTCCGTGGGGACAGGCAAATTCACATGGATTACAGGCAAAACCATACAGACAATCGATCAGAACAAACGGCTTTTCATGCATTCGTCCGGAAGAGGGAAGATATGGCTCCTGTATAACTTTATACGGATGTTGCTGCGAATCGATGTACTCTTTTGAAACGGACAGGTATTCGTTATAATTGTAAGGTTCCGACATTTCTTCAAGTATCTCGAAAGCAACCTGCTTTCCCCTGACTACAGCACTTGTACCTTCTCCAATTCTTATGGCATCACCTGCTCCATAGCAATGTCTGCCGAAAATTTCATTTCCTTTAATCAGGAGTTGATCATCCGGGACCAACCCTGTGCAAATATTGATGGCATCAATTCCATCAATTATTCTCTCTGTTCCCTGGACTGCGGTAAAATTGCTGCAATCAGCCACAACAGCACCAATGATTCCTGAATGGTCCTCATTAGGTATAGCCCTTAAAAGAATCTGCGATGTCATGATGGGAATACCAAGTCGGCGCACTCTGTTAGCCTGAACAGGAAAGCCACCTTCAAATGGCTGAGCTTCAAGGATGGCCTTTACTTTTGCTCCTGCCTGCATCAGCTGGTAAGATGTAAGATATCCAATATTGCCGGCGCCCACTGTTAAAACATTCTTTCCAAGCAGGGTGAACTCACTATTCATCATTTTCTGCACCACGGCTGCGGTATAAACCCCCGGTAGATCATCATTTTCGAAAGTTGGCATGAAAGGAACAGCTCCTGAAGCAACAACGAGATGATCAGCGTCTACATAATAAATCTCGTCAGTATTGATGTTTTTCACTGCAATTCTCTTGCCTTCAAGGATATCCCAAACAGTAGAATTGAGAAATATCCCTTCATGACTGTCACCAGCAAGCGTTTTAGCGATATCAAATCCCCTCATCCCTCCGAATTTCTTCTCTTTCTCAAAAAAGAAAAACTGGTGGGTTTGCATCAGGAACTGTCCGCCAATTTTGTCGTTATTGTCGATTACAATATTATCAATGCCTTGTTTCAGCAATTCTTCCCGACATGCAAGTCCGGCTGGACCAGCTCCTATAATTACAACAGTTGTTTTATGGATTTTAATGGGTTTATCAGGGGATTGAACCTGTACTGAAGGAGAATGGGAATGTGGTATTTCAGAAACAACCTTTATTTCATCCACTTTGGTAATACAGATTCTTCGTACCTGTCCGTCAACCAGCATTTCACAGGCCCCGCATTTACCAATTCCACATTCAAGACTGCGCTCACGGTTTCTGAGGCTATGGCTATGCACCGGAAAACCAGCCTGGTGTAGTGCTGCAGCAATCGTAAACCCTTTCTCTCCGATAATCTCTTTTTCGTTGAATAAAAATGTAACTTTTTCAGATACCGGGATTTCCAGGATGGGATGCTCACTAATTTTATGCATATTGTTAATTCGTTGATTATTAGATACTAAAGGGAGGGCGTGCCCAGGAGTGTGGCAAAATTAATTGATTTTATGGGTTGTTATCGGATTAACAATAATTTAGAAAGAGTTCAATTAAAAAACATTTGAATATGTTGCATGTGTAGATTCTTATATTGTTTATATCTTTGCATACCGACCGTCGGTATGTTGTGAAAATATTGAATCGTTATGACAGAAAAACTTTCAAAAGACATCAGGATTTCATCCATCATAGCTGCTGCTGTGGAAGAGTTCCTTGAAAAGGGATACGAAAATTCATCCATGGATGCCATTGCTAAGAAAGCCGGGATTAGCAAAGGTGGCCTCTATCATCATTTCAGAAACAAAGACGAAATCCTTTCAAATGCTAACAAGGTATTCACAGCCCCGATTATGCAGATGTTTGAAGAGCTTGGTTCGAATAATATGGTCATTCCGGCCTTGAAGAAATATATCGGGGATTATATTCAGTACTGGGATCAACACAGGAAAGAACTCCGGTTTTTTTTCCTGAGCATGAATAAAGGATTTTCTGATCCTTCTCTTCTGGGTGATTACACGGATTATTTCAGACAGGAATTGGCATTTATTGAAGAAATTTATGCCAAAGGGATGATAAATGGTGATTTAACCTCGCTGAATGCGCGGCAACTGGCCTTATCACTGATCTCGGCAATGGATGGCGCTTTAGCTTACTTATTAATTGATGATCAACTCAATCCCGATGAATTGATCCTGTCCTTTCAGCAACAATTTGTAGAACATTACAAGTCAGCCACATATGCAGAATAAATATGATCACTTGCTCCTGATCTATTATTCGGGAACAGGTAACTCTAAAAGAGTTTGTGAGTGGATCGGAGCATCAGCCGAGAGCCGGGGGATTCATGTGGTTATTTCATCCTATGATCAGTTTGATCCTGAAGTAATGAACACTTTAAAAGGCCGGACACTTATCGGGTTCTTTTCTGCCACACATGGGTTCAATATGCCACATTCCATGCTTGCATTCTTACTTAAGTTTAAGGGGTTGAAAGGATCAGATGTTTTTATTGGAAATACCCGCGCAGGAATGAAGTTATGGAAATTATTCCTTCCCGGCTTAAGCGGCATAGCAATGTATTTCCCCGCATTAATCATGCTGGCAAAAGGATACAAATTAAAAGCCATGTATCCTGTTGACCTTCCCTCAAACTGGATTTCCCTTCATCCTGGTCTCAGACCTAAAGTCGTGGAATCTGTGGTAAACCGATGTAAGCGACTTACTACCTGGTTTGCAGGAGAAGTATTGGAAGGCAGAAAAGTATTTCTGAAATCCTTTATCCTCTTACCATTGGACATATTGGTTGCACCTATTGCTTTGGGGTACTATTTTATTGGAAGGTACCTCATAGCAAAAACTTTTGTTGCTAATTATAACTGTAATAATTGCGGGTTATGTGTGAAACAATGTCCGACACATTCCATCATTATGTATGGAGAACGTCCCTATTGGAAATTCAGTTGTGAAAGCTGTATGCATTGTATGAATTACTGCCCTCAAAGAGCCATTGAAACAGCTCATTCCTTCATATTTATACTCCTGGCAATTTCAACCTACGCCATTAATCCCTGGCTTGCAGACCTCCTGGAAAGAATAAGCTACCAATGGAGCCCGATGAATGGAATTTTGAAAGAAGTCCTGCTTTTCCTGGGAAAGTGGTCGGCTATTATTTTCATTTTCTGGGCAGGATATTGGATTCTCCACTATTTAATGAGAATCCCGGTCGTGAATAAAATCATCACTTACACCTCGTTTAGTACCTGGAAGTTTTGGCGACGATATCATATCCCGGCTCCGCCATTAAAATCATAACAAAATTTTACCCAATGGGCGGTTCAATAAAAAGCTAGATTTATAAAGAAATAGATTTATTAGTCAATTCAGAAACCAGGTCTTCCTGCTGGTCTCAGAAAAAAAACCAGTGAATTCATCTTGAAACCCCAGCCTTTAGGCTGGGGATAAGTAAATCAACTAAACCATGGCCTTTAGGCCTGACTTATCGGATGGAGAATGCTCGACAACGATAAAATAAAGGTTCATAAATCTCTGGTAATTTTCAAAGGAACAATATCCATGAATTCCTGTAAACCAGAATTCAATTCAATTAATTTGTTCAACAAACAAGGCACATAGGTCAGGCCTAAAGGCCGGATCCTTATGTCTTTGACAAACCCCAGCCTAAAGGCTGGGGATACAGAAATGCAATTCAAAACTATCCAGAAACCTAATTATTCAGAGAATTGTCTGAAAAAGAGTAATTAGGGCAGGAATTTATACCTGCCCCTGGAAAATTAATTCAGGCGAAACTGAATTGGGATACCAAAACTAACTCTAACCGGTTGTTCCCTCTGTTTGCCTGGCTTCCATTTTGGCATCATATTCAATACCCGAACAGATTCTTCATCACAGCCTCCTCCTATTCCACGCAAAACTTTAATATCCGTCATACTACCATCCTTCTCCACAACAAATGCAATGTAAACAGTACCCTGAATATTTGCAGATTTAGCCATTTCCGGATATATCAAATGTTCAGAAAGGAATTTTCTCATTGCATCTCCTCCACCCGGATAATCTGGTATTTCTTCAACACCAACAAATATTTCATCAGAGGAATTACTTTTTTCATCCGGCAATTCCTTAGCTAAGGTTGGTACGAAAACCGGGATATCTTCAATTTCAGAAGTTTCTGCATTAAAGGGATCATAATCATCCGTATTAATTTCATTCTCAACAATATCAATACGGGTGAATGTTTGTGGGATAGCTTTAGGTTTTGGCATCTCATGAGTAGAAATATCAATAATATCCTGGATATCATCCTTAATAATTCCTTGAGTAAGTTCAATATGATTTTTAACCGGGCTTTTCCACTCAAAAGCAACCAGTGCTAGAGAGAGAGAAATAATGAGCCCTGCTTCCAGGAATAGATTCTTGCGAATCTCGAGATCTGCTTTACTGGATTTCTTGGCTTCCATGACATAACATTTTAAGGTTCACACTATATTTATTTGTTAGTGGATGCAAGCCTGATTCGAATTCCATAAAAGGTCATAAATAATTTCTTATCAGTTATCTTCATTTTTGAAATCTGGCCGAAAGGTCCCAAAGACAATCCAGCCGCTATTTAGCTTAGAAACAGTCATACAGATTCTAAAAGAGTTGAGTATTTAGGTGGATAAAACCTGATCTGAAAATGCAAAGAAAGAATTAAATCCTAATTCCAATAATTTCAGTACTAAATCTCCAAATAATAGGTGAATAATATGTGTAATTGCCACCAAACAATTTATATGCTTGTATGTTAAATTGTTTGCAATAATCCATTGACATCTGAATGTGGAGAAGGTTTTTTTTAACCAGTCCATCTTTCTTGATATCAATAACATCTTTCACCAAATCTGGTTTTACCCATTGATTATGGCTTTGATTTTTGATGAATTTAAAGTCAAATAGGTTAAACAAAAACTACCTGACCAACTTGTAAACTGCATGAACTATACTTTGTTAAATAGTATTCATTCAACTGAAAAATAATTGTTTAGTCGCTTATTATGGAGAATCAACAGGTGAATAAATCAGGCGATACAAGGAAAAGCCATGACAGTACAGCAGTTTCTGCTGTTGATTTTCCCGTAGTAGGGATAGGGGCTTCTGCCGGTGGATTAGAAGCTTTGCAGGAATTCTTTAAAAATATGCCACCAGATCCCGGGGTAGCTTTTGTCATTGTCCAGCATTTATCTCCGGACTACAAAAGCCTTATGGATGAACTACTGGCGCGATACACTAAGATGACCATTCATCGTGTGGAAGACGGAATGTTGGTTGAGGAAAATCACATATATCTCATACCCCCGAGAATGAACATGACCATCTTTCATGGAAAATTACTCCTAAATGAGCAGGCTCCCGGGCGATCTTTAAACCTTCCTATCGACATCTTTCTTCGCTCCCTTGCAAAAGATCAGGAGAAGAGTGCTATTGGAATTATCTTATCAGGTACAGGCAGCGATGGAACACTTGGAATCCGTGCAATTAAAGAATATGGTGGAATTGCAATGGTTCAGGATGACCAGACTGCCAAGTTCGATGGAATGCCACGCAGTTCTATTTCAACAGGCATGGTGGATTTCATTCTGCCTCCAGCAAAACTTGCAGATGAATTGGTGAATTATGTGAAACACCCTCTTATTCGTAAAACTGAACAAATTGAACATCAGATAAATAAAGATGAGAACCAGCTTTCCAAAGTAATCTCTATCCTCCGTGATCATAAAGGAGTAGATTTTTCAAATTATAAGGAGAACACCATCATTCGCAGACTGGAAAAGCGAATCAGCATCAATCGATTTGACAGAATAGATGATTATGTGCGATTTCTGGCTGATAATCAACGGGAAATTCACCTCTTGTTCAATGAATTGCTCATTGGGGTTACCCGATTTTTTCGGGACGAGGAGTCTTATAACAAACTCTCCGAAGAGGTGTTAAACAACCTGTTCAAACAAACCGCAATTAATGAAACACTAAGAGTATGGGTTGCCGGATGTTCCACCGGGGAAGAAGCCTATTCCATTGCGATATTGCTTAAAGAATTCATGCATAAGAATTCGATACATAAAGAAGTTAAAATCTTTGCTACGGATATTGACTCTAATTCCCTTGAATATGCGGGAGCCGGACAGTATCCTGATAGTATCATTTCTGATATTTCACCTGATATTATCAATAGATATTTCACTCGTAAAGGTGAACGTTTCCAGGTGAATGACTCCATCCGAAGCATGGTCATTTTTGCAAGACACAACCTGCTTCAGGATCCTCCCTTCTCAAAAATTGACATCATTTCCTGCCGAAATTTATTAATTTATCTTAACAATAATGTTCAGCAGAAAGTGCTGGCATTGTTTTACTTATCACTTGTGCCACAGGGATTTCTATTCCTTGGAAGTAGTGAGTCGCTGGGAAATATGTCAGAAGGGTTTTCAATAATCGATAATAAATCCCGTATTTACAGGCAATCACCTGGTTTCAGGCCCTATATAATCGACAATATGGCTGCTGCCTCAACCCAGAAACTAAGGGCCGAGTTGAAGAATGCGGATGTTTTTTATTCCCGTGGGAAAATCAAGACTTTTAACCTGGAGAGAATCTTTAGTGACCTTTTAGGTGAATTTGCCCCTCCATCTGTATTAGTGGATGAAAATCTGGATATTGTGCACACTATTCACCAGGTGAATAAATATATTTCACTGCCGGTAGGACAAGTGAGTCTGAACCTCATAAAGATGCTTCCAAAAGAATTGGGCATCCTTATTAGCAGCCTTTTGCGAAGAGCAGAAAAAACCTCTCAGGAAGTCGTCCTGGAAAAAATTGAAGTCCCTGAAATCACGGATAAACTCCTTACTATCTCCAGCAGAAAAATCCTTGATAAAAAGAATGGAGACTGCTTCTATATCGTGTCATTCATTGAAAAAGACAAGAAAAGTAAAGCAGTTCCGCTTCGTTCCTCTAAAAAAATTGATTTCAATTTACAGTACCAGGAAAGAATTGAAGAACTGGAAAGGGAGCTGCAATATAAAAGTGAAAACCTGCAGGCTGCTGTAGAGGAACTCGAAACATCCAATGAAGAACTGCAATCGTCAAACGAAGAATTAATTGCGTCCAATGAAGAACTTCAAAGTACGAATGAAGAACTTCAATCAGTAAATGAGGAGCTTTATACAGTTAACTCTGAGCATCTTAAAAAGATCGAAGAGTTGACTGAAGCTAATGCCGATATGGATAACTTGTTGAAAAACACTCACATAGGCACCCTTTTCCTCGACCAGGACCTTACTATTAGAAAAGTCAATAAGGTAGCCTCCGACCTTACCCATATCCTGAATTCAGATATTGGACGACCAATTCACCACTTATCTTTCGATCATCTTTATAAAAACTTTATTGATGATGTCAATATGGTGATTGATAGTCTTAAAGTGGTACATGTTGAAGTTCCTGACAAGCAGAAGAACTGGTTCCTGATGCGTATTATTCCATATCGGACAGCAGAAAATGCAGTAGCTGGAATCATTATAACATTCGTGGATACAACGACTCTCAGAAAATCAGAAACCTTTGTTCATGAATTATCTGAGCGATTACGCATGGCAATGGAAGTTGGTGGTATTTCATGGTGGGAATGGAATTGCCAAACCAATATGGTTACTTCAGGTGATGCAAGAAGTGCGATGCTGGGATATGAACAGGGTGAAATCGGCTCATTGTTCAGCGATTGGATCAATCTTATTCATGAAGAAGATCGGGACCGGGTGATGAACACAATGAAGCAACACCTGGCTGGCAAATCGGATTCCTATGAAGCAGAATATCGGATTCTGGCACGTAATGGATCATATTGTTGGTATAAAGATAAAGGACGGGTTATTAAATATGACTCCGGAGCGAAACCACTTATCTTCTCGGGAGCCATTATGAATATTACTTCAGAAAAACTTCTTCAGGAGGTGCATGGAAAAGAAGATGATAACAAAGCCCAGGCTTTGTAAGTAATTGAGAAGAAGTATTACAATCTCAAAAATAAAACAGAACCACAAACATCCTGACAGCAAACCTTCCTGTTTATGAAAGCGGACAAGAAAAACAGCTCACTACTGAGAAATAAAGCAGAGCAACTGCTGCTCAAGCGGGGTATCAATGATCAACCACATTATACAAAGGATCTTGAATCTTTGATTGAAGAGTTGAATATATACCAAATCGAACTAGAACACCAGAATGAGGAGCTCCATAAAGCACAAACCGAGCTAGAACTTATCAAGAACCGCTATGCCGATCTTTTTAATACTGCACCTATAGGTTATCTTTTAATCAGGAAAGACTATTCAATTATCGATGTGAATGCTACCGGCTGTTCTCTGCTGGACTGGGACTATAACAAGATCAGGAAAAGTGCCTTTACACAATTTATCCAGGCCGAATACCAGGATACCTTCTATTTCCATATGCGGCAAACTATCATGCAGAAACAACCCCAAAGCTGCGATATAAAAATGAATCGCGGTCGTGACCAGGTGTTTTTTGCGCGCCTGATCAGTGTGAAGGATACCACCCTTGGTACAGAAGAAATACCGGTTATCCGTACTTCTATCATTGACATTGACAATGAAAAAAGGATGGAAATCAACCTGATCAAAGAGAAAGAAAAAGCAGAAGAAAGTGATAAACTGAAGTCTGCATTTCTCGCCAATATGAGTCATGAAATCAGAACCCCGATGAATTCAATCCTCGGATATTCTGAATTATTGTCCGATAAAGATATCACTGAGGAAGAAAGACAAAAATTCTCACTCATCATCTCGAACTCAAGTAATCAATTGATGCAGCTCATTAATGATATAATTGATATCTCGAAACTTGAAGCAAACCAACTTAAAGTGTTCCTTGGAGAAAGCAATATTGATGATGTTTGTCGCAATTGTTACTATACTTTCATTAATTCAGACCTCCTCAAAACAAAGCCAAATGTGAGCCTGGTTCTGAAACTTCCCGAAAATCACAAGAATATTAAGGCTATTACAGATGCTAATCGCCTTCAACAGGTTATTATAAACCTGATCAATAATGCGATCAAATTCACCGAAAACGGCTTTATCGAATTTGGCTATGATATTGAAACACGCACGGAAACACCCTTTCTCAGTTTTTTTGTAAAAGACAGTGGAATAGGCATTCCTCCTGAGAAATTTGACCTGATTTTTGAGCGATTCCGGCAAGCTACTGAGAATGGCGCCCACAAAGGAACCGGACTTGGATTAAGTATCTCAAAGGGAATCATTGAACTTCTCCAGGGAAGTATAAAAGTGGAATCCAATGAAGGTGATGGCGCTACCTTTAGCTTTTCTATTCCCTATATTGAAGCCAAATCGAAGAAAAACCTCGCCCTGGCCGGTAAACGAACACTTGACCTATCAAGTAAGCTTATCATTATTGCCGAAGACGACCCCTATTCTTATCTCTATGTTAATCAGTTGCTCAAGGATACCCATGCAGAGCTAATCCATGTAAATGATGGAAGCCAGCTGATGGAACTCCTGGAACAAAGAATCCCGGATATCATTCTGCTGGACATCAATATGCCTATCAAAAATGGATACGACTGCCTGCGGGAAATCAGGGAACGGAAAATTCAAACCCGTATCATCGTACAAACCGCTTATGCTATGAGTGACGAGCGTGAAAGAATCATGCATGCCGGTGCCGACAATTATCTTTCAAAACCTATCCGAAAACCGGAATTATATGAGATGATTGAAAGTGTGTTGGGTAATCCACTTAAATAAAGTCCTTTAGCAAAATTGTTAATAAATATTTTCAGCTAATAAGGAGCACTTCGAGTAAAAGCTCCTTATTTTTGTTGTGTAATTCTGCATTGAGATTTCGAAGTATTTTCTATTTATTATAAAATTTTACTGCTATGAAAAAAACGAATTCTAATTCATTTTCCAGACTTTTTGTGAACAGAAAGACGAATAATCGCCTGGTTTCTTATTGGGGTCGGAAGAAAAAACGCATGGTTGTGATCCTGGGTCAAAGAAAAAGAAGAAATCGATCCATGATCATCCTTTTCTCCTAAAAAAATGAGTGGAATCAAGATTTCCCGGGTGAATGATATTGGGCCTGCAACCCATCCTCATAGAAATTCGGGGAATGAATCAAACTAACCCAAATTCAAATTGCAAGGATTTCAATTAAACCCTGTTTTGTATGATTCGATTTCATATAAGCTGGCGCCTGGTTCTCTATTCAGTAGAATGGTTGATGGACTGCGAAAGTGGAAAAATTAGCAACTATTCAAAGTTTTACTATTATTAATCCTTTTATCTCTAATTGTTTATGAAAAAGTATTCAGTTTCAATTGTTCTTATTTGCCTGCTTTTCTTATCTGCATTATCATCCTATTCCAGGCCAATTTATATTGGATTCAGATTAGGGCTTTTTGCTAAACTTCAATTCTTTGTTGATGAATGCCAGGACGGATATGGATTTGTTTGCCAAGGGAAATCCAGCAATCCAGATAATGCTTCAATCGGATATGATGAATCTTCCGAATGTCTGTAAATGGAAGGTTTCCAATGTTGCAAACCTTTTGCTTCTAGAAATTTGAGTTTAAGGGCCATGGTATTGATTTCCCTTTTTTATCCCTAAAATCTTCTTTTATGAAAACAATTCTTTTATTGATTGCATCAACTTTCTGTATATCTATTTTAACAGGTTGCAACACTTTAATTAAACTTGCGGTAGGAATCAAAAATCCCAAATTAGAAACAGAGGAATCAATCTCTGAATTTCTTGATAAGTTGAATGTGCCAAATGAAAAAATCTTTGTTTGTATTAAAGTCTTTTATGACTGTGAAACGTGGGTCCGAGGCGAGCGTTGCGCAATTATTCCATATAAGAAAGAAGTGCATGCGGGTGATTCGTTATTACTCAATTGATGCATAATAAAACTTATTCGACAGGTTTTGAAAATATCAGCTCCAGACTTGTTCACATCCTCGATCCAAAAACAAATCAGGTATTGTCACTGAAACATCTCACAAAATCTGATTATTATGCAATTCTCTATTTTGCAAAATATGCTGGTAAAAAACTCAATAAAGAGCATTTAAATGTCTGGGTTGAAGAAATTAAGAAACTGAATAATGAAAGCGAATTGAAAATGACATATTTGCTTGTAAGCTTAGATTTTATGGATTTCTGGGGTTATGATTTATCTGATATGAAATTACGAATATCTGGTTACCAATAATTAATGATCAATGCTGTATTTGGTTTTTGGGTGTAGTCAAATATTATCCAATTTGTCTGTAATGCTAAGATTCTTTAACTACTAGATGTTTAATATTATTTGATTTTATTAACTATCAATAAATTGATTATTACGAGTAATCAGCTTTTATCCACTTTTTTAATATTTACAAAATGAAAACTTATTACATGATCTTTCTAATTTTTGTACTCGCAATTACAAATTCCTGTCAATCCGTCATTTTCAGATTAGCCGGAATGCGAAAACCGAAAATTGAATCTGCAAAAAGCATAAATGAATATTTGGTAAAAATTGATCAATCGATTGAAAATACTTATGCTATCGATAGTATGCTTTTTGAATATTTGCGCTCTACCCCCTTTAAACCGGGTTGGCCACCAAGCTTTAGGCCGTCTCAACTAAGAGTATATGATAATCTTGGTTCTCCTATCGTTCACTGGGCTTCTTGTGAGGGTTATCTGTCAGACCTGGGAACATTTGATACAATTCCCCCGAGGAATCAAGTCAACCTGGATTCAACACTTAATTTACGAATGGATCTTGACCGGTATTTTACTTTAAATGGACAGCAGGCAATAATTGAGATAGAGGAAGGATACGATTATTACATTGTAGTGTATTTTGCTAAATATTTTCATAAACTGAACAATACAACTTTTGCTGCAATCGAGACTTTTATCACTTCTCATCCCGAACTAAAAATCAAAGTCTATAAAATCAACATTGATGTAATGGATTGGTGGGGAGTGGAATTAGAAACAGATGTAAGTGTTCATTAATTACATCTACCTGTAATCCCATTATATTTTAATTGATTGTATTCTGTTTTTCATGTTCAAATTCATTGTATCGGTTTTTATTGGAGTCATTCCTTTTGCACATGTATATACTCAGACAAACTCTGATAATGTACAAAAGCAATTGTTTGAATTACGTCAGCTGTATAGTTCCATGCAAGGGGAAAATATGGAGTTAAAAAACCAGATCAGAACAAAAGACAGTATGGCTTATGTTACTGTCCGGACTGAAATCTTTGAAGCATTTAACCATGTTTCAAAGATCAATTTTGACTTTCTGAATACGTCGGGGAAAATAGCTGTTACCGGACTGTTTACCAAGTTATTACAGGCAAATAACCCTACCAGCGATATACTTGGATTCAGGTTCAATGAAACAATCATGGCTGCTGCAGAAAAATGCTTTATAAGCGAGTTGAAATCAGAAAATGAGAAATTGCGTTTTGGACAAGTCATCTCAAAACTGGTAAATAACCCGGTGATTTCCACCATTGCCAACACCAACCCGATTACCTCTGTTACAGCAGCTATAATCAGCACGGTGGCTGGCTTCTCGACAACTACATTGTCTGTAGAAAAAAACGGCAATAAGGTCAGGAATGTAACGGCAAGTACTTCAGATGCCTTCAATCAAAAAAACATTGAATCTTTTAGGTCGGAACTACAGCCTTACATCAATTTTTATGATGCATTAAATCTTGCCTCAGACAAGTACCTGAATAGCCTTGAACAAGTTAAACAACGGTATAAATATTTGAAGGTAAATGTTGAAACCTATAAAATCCAATTATCAGAATCCATCAAAGTGAATGATACTAATACCCTGGTTAAACTGGCTTCACTACTCCCTGATCCTAATACAAAAAATATAGAATTCCATAAATATCTTAGAGATCCCAGGGTTATCCTATGTGCATCAATTGCCTCCAGGATGCCGGATCTTGAGCAATCCGTCAACGATTTCCAGAAGGAGTATAACCAAACTCTATATACCTTTTTAAAAGAATATATCACAGCTTTATCATCAGCCAGTAAATTGCCGGCTACAAGTATGGATCAAACCAAAATTTTCAACCTGGTTGCTGATATTCAATCATTTATTAATAAAGAAATTCACGAGCAGACATTGAATAACCTGCAATAGTAAGATGGATTCCATTGCTCAGTAATAGTTCGTTTTAGTATCTATTAACTTTTAATATTCTAATCCTATGAATTCCTATTTGTTAATTTATCTCCATTGGGTGTTTTTATCCCCATTATTTAAACGGTCCAGTAAAACCTGGAAGTATGATCTTAACGATAGTCTCACCAGTATTGCACTAAATGCCGGACATAAACCACTCTCCATTTCATCCCATACCCCCTTTACCGATCTGGTAATCATTATTCCAGGGTTTAAAGATACCGGTATTTCCCATCGTGCTTTTTCATCAATGAACATCACAGATCATCAAAAGCCCGGTTGCCAATGCAATTTTACATGGGTGACAGGACAAGGCTTCCAATTATCCGCTTCCAGGAAAACTCATGCCATAGGAATTCATGATCCCCTCCAATCCGATCCTTTCATTCTCACCTTTCTTGATCGCCTTTCTGGTTTCAACAAGTCTTTTGATGATGATTTTTTTATTAATTTATCGATCCATCGTGTTGAATTCCAGAATAATAGAAAGAAGAAATGAATTTATGTTTCATGCCGGACGTTTACAAAAATGTTCTAAAAATCTTGAAGGTTTTCGATAGTGGTGCCGATAGTCTGCAGGAATATTGATTTATACCGTTGCTGAATCATTTTGCGATCCGCCGGCTGGCGGAGGATACCTGTGCGCCCCGGCATAACTCAATCTGCAAGAATCTTGCTTTGAACCAAAGGCTCCCCTTTGGGGCAAATTCGTTGCGATTGAGTACAGATTCAATTGCACTGTTGCAATCAAGCATCATTCAAATTGAAATCGCAACCTTTATTATGCAATTGGCAATATCCTGTTAAGTTAGCCCGGGAACTGCTGATTTACAAAGGCTGGCATGAATTCTATTGAATTTAAATACCTTTGTATAAAAGCAACACAATTGCCAAAACATCTTTTCAACAGCCGCAAACATCCGTCGAAAGAACTTGATCATCTTTCTGATGAGCAGTTGGTGAATCGCTATGCCCGAGAGGGAGATGTTAACTGTCTTGGATTGCTTTTTGAGCGTTATACCCATCTTTTATTCCCGGTTTGCATGAAATACCTGGGGAATGAAGCTGAGGCTGAAGATATGGTAATGATGGTTTTTGAACGCCTGTTTGAAGAGCTGAAAAAAACAGAAGTAAAGAATTTTAAAAGCTGGCTCTATACAGTTGCCAAAAACCAATGCCTGATGTACCTGCGACATCATAAAACATTAGAGCGCAGCCGGCAGGAAATCCTGAAAGACCTGCAATCGGAGATTATGGAATCGGAAGAGGCCGTGCATCTATTATCGGGTGAAAACAGGAACGATGACGAAGGATTGCTGATTGCTGCCATAGGAAAGTTAAATGAAGCACAACGACGATGTGTCGAACTTTTCTATTTGCAGGAACAATCCTACAAAGAGGTTGCTGACCAGACCGGTTATAGCATGAATGAAGTGAAGAGTTATCTTCAGAATGGCAAAAGAAACCTGAAAATTTTCCTTGAAAAAGCCCGTGAATAATGAAGAAAAACGATCCTACAGATAAAAGCCTCTTTACTTCATCGGGTTGCCTTACCGCTGAATCTCTTGAAGGATTTGCGCTTGACAGGCTTACTGGCCCGGACCGTTTATTGGTTCAGGACCATATTGACCATTGTGAATTTTGCAAAGATTCCGTGGAGGGACTATCCTTGTGGTTGTCGCAGCAGGAAAAGAAAGAAGGATCATTGGTTTCCCCAGCTGCTCGTCCAACGTCAACCTATGAGGCAGGAAATTATACTGAACGCATCAATAAGATCAATGAGCGCTTGCATGGAAGGGTGCTCGTCCATAAGGAAACTGCCTCTGTTCGAAAAATGAGGAAAATGCCTGGTCCTTACCGCTGGATCGCTTTAGCAGCCAGTATTATCCTTTTCCTTGGAATCTATTATGTGATACAAATGCGGCCTCTCAGGAAGGATCATCTGGCTTTAACATCAAAAGAATCCCAAATCATTGCTGATTCTCTGAAACAAACAGCTGAAACCATTGCTACAACAAATCAAACAGCTGTTCAACCCGAAAAGTTACCCCAACTCAACAGGGCTCATTCCAATACAATTTCAACTGAAAATGACGATTCAGAAAGCCTTGTTGTCAGTGAAAATATAGAACTCAATGACTATGACATTGTCACAGAAAACAAACAACCAGATGAAATCAGGACGCCTGTTATAGCCAGGGAAAAAGAAACAACACCTGAACAAGTGAAGGAAGAAATTGCTGCCAATGAATCAATAAGGACTGAAAAAAAAGTGGTGGATTTGAGGGAAATGTCTGCACCATCAGTTTCCAAAACAAAGACGGCTGCAATCAGCCAGGATGAAGAAACTGTTTTAATGGTTGTTGAAGAGATGCCTGAGTTTAAAGGAGGCATTGCCGCAATGCATAAATTCATCCTTGAGACCATTCAGTATCCGGAAAATGCTAAAGAGTCTGGTATTCAAGGAATGGTTTATATTTCTTTTATTGTTGAGACCAATGGTATGATCACTAATTCAAAGGTTCTCAGGGGAATAGGCGGAGGGTGCGATGAAGAAGCACAACGGGTTATTTCCATGATGCCCCCCTGGATACCGGGGAAACAACGGGGTAAACCTGTAAGGGTTCAGTTCAATCTTCCTCTCGAATTTAAGCTAAGTAAGTAATGGTATCACTATATTTCTGATGATCTGACAACTGCCTGTCAGCTCCTCCCCCCCTAAAAACTCATTCTAATTAAAATTGCTTCTGATAAATAAGAGGATTCTTAATCCAGAGATTTTTTGTACTTTTGTAAGACACAAAAACAGAAAACATATGATAATGCTCATGAATTGGTGGTGGTCCGGTTATAAATCTCCAGGTAGGGACAGCTGATTCTATGCATGTGCAAACATATTTTGCCAGGCCGCTCCCTAATGGGGCGGCCTTTTTTTTTAACCTAAAACTCAATAACTATGTACAGAGAACAATCTATCCAGACAAGAGAAGGCTACTTTGGACAATTTGGCGGCAGTTTTATTCCCCCTGTCCTTGAAGCACCACTCGCACGATTATCAGAAGCCTTTTATGCTGCTGTCAAGAACCCCGATTTTATGCTGGAGTTCCACTATTATCTCAAGCATTATGTAGGTCGACCATCACCACTATATCATGCAAGCCGGTTATCAGAATACACCGGGAGTAAGATATATCTCAAACGGGAAGACCTGAACCATACAGGTGCCCATAAGATCAATAATTGCCTGGGACAAATCCTTTTAGCCAAACATATGAATGCCCGGGAAATTATTGCGGAAACCGGGGCTGGCCAGCACGGAGTGGCCACAGCTACTGCGGCGGCTCTCTTTGGAATACCCTGTAAAATTTTCATGGGATCAAGGGATGCTTCCCGTCAGAAACTCAATGTTCAGCGAATGAAATTATTGGGTGCGCAAGTCATCACTACAGATCTTGGAACGGCCTCATTAAAAGATGCTGTGGATGTTGCCCTTGGTTATTACATCGAACACCCTGATTCATTTTACCTGCTCGGCTCTGCTGTTGGCCCACACCCCTACCCTTCGATGGTCCGGCATTTCCAGAGTATTATTGGAATAGAAGCAAGGCAGCAAATCCTTGAGCAGGAAAACAAGTTGCCGGATTCTATCTTTGCATGCGTGGGTGGCGGCTCCAATGCGATTGGCCTTTTTTCAGGATTCCTGGAAGATATTGCCGTTGAGATACATGCTGCTGAAGGTGGTGGGGAAGGTCCGGGTAGTGGCAAAACGGCCTCCACATTAGTATTGGGGAAACCTATGGTGTTCCAGGGAACCTATTCCTATTGTATCACGGATGAAAAGGGTGAACCTACAACAGCGTATTCAATTGCTTCAGGACTGGACTATCCGGGAGTGGGCCCGGAACATTCACACCTAAAGGAAACAGGTCGTGTTACTTACCACTGCATCACCGACACTGAAGCTATTGATGCATTCTACCTCCTTTCAAAACTCGAGGGAATTATCCCGGCTATTGAATCAGCACATGCCATTGCTTTGGCAGTAAAACACCTGAAAGGCAAAAACCAGGTCTCTGTAATCAATTTGTCGGGTAGGGGAGATAAAGACGTGGAAAGAGAAATGGAAAATGAATGAAGAGATGCCGGATCTGGCTTTCTTATAATTTTGAATCACCAATGACGGCAGAACTTTATGACAGTTCTGCCGTTCTATTTATACTCATGCTTGGCAGTTTTGCTTTCGCAAACCTGCTTAGAATGAGTTATGCCGAGAGAAGGAATTGCTCCACCGGTTGGCGGATCGCAAATCTGCACCGATTCAGTAAATAACTAATTTTGACCCTTTAGTTGCCCTCAATGAAATATGAAGTTCCCAAAAAGAAAATAACCCTGGGTGGTTTAAAGAAACTACTGCAGCTTTACCGGTATATTAAGCCTTATAGAGTAGAATATGGACTGGGGCTGCTGTTTTTACTGGCTACCAGTCTTGCCAGCCTTGTTTTTCCAAAACTGGTAGGTCAGCTTGTAGACTATGGGAACCAGGGAAAATTAGGTGAAGAAATAAACAAGATAGCATTGCTGTTAATCGCTGTGCTGATTATTCAATCGGTTTTCTCCTATTTCCGGGTTTTCCTTTTTGTCAGGGTTACAGAAAAAACACTGGCAGATTTGCGGCAAAGTGCTTATAATCACCTGATCCGATTGCCAATGAGTTTTTTTCAACACCGCAGGGTCGGAGAGCTCAATTCCAGAATTTCTTCTGATATCACATTATTGCAGGATGCACTCACCAGCACTCTTGCTGAATTTCTCAGACAACTGATTATTATCATAGGGGGAATCAGCCTGATGATGATAACTTCTGCCCGTTTGACCTTATTCATGTTAGCCATCATACCGGTAATTATGATCCTGGTGGTTGTTTTTGGAAGGTATATCCGCAAACTTTCGAAGCAGGCCCAGAACCAGGTTGCAGATTCAAATACAATTGTTGAGGAGACCCTCCAGGGCATCCAGAGTGTAAAAGCCTTTACGAATGAGTTTTTTGAAATGTCCCGTTACAGAAGCAAAACACGGGAAATTGCACTTACCGGTATTAAAAACGGGAAACTTCGAGGGGCTTTTTCAGCTTTTTCCATCTTTGGGCTATTCGGAGCATTGGTGGCTGTTATCTGGAAAGGCTCCAACCTTTTAGCCAGTGGAGACCTTGCTACCGGTGAGTTGTTTTCCTTTGTGATGTATTCTATGTTTATAGGCGGGACAATTGGGGGCATGGCCGATACTTTCGCCAGGGTCCAGAAATTTATTGGTGCAACCGAAGACTTATTAGAGATTTTTAATGAAAATATTGAACCTATTAGTTCAGAAACTTTATCATCCGGAGAAACCAACTTCGAGGGAAAAATCCGGTTTCAAAAGGTCTCATTCCATTATCCAAGCAGAACAGAGTTAGCGGTACTTGATGAGGTTAGTTTTGATATAGAGCCTGACACCCTTGTAGCCTTAGTTGGACCGAGCGGTGCCGGGAAATCAACAATTGTCTCCCTGCTTTTACGACTTTATGATCCCACAGATGGGAATATTTTTTTCGACGAAAAAGAAAGCCGTACGATTCCTCTTACAGAGTTACGCAGTCAAATGGCTATAGTCCCGCAGGATATTTTCCTTTTCGGGGGTTCTATCCGGGAAAATATTGCCTATGGAAAACCCGCGGCAACAGAGGAACAGATAATGGATGCGGCCTTGAAAGCCAATGCTTGGGAGTTTATTTCCAGGTTTCCGGAAGGCCTTGATACAATAGTAGGAGAGCGGGGAACACAATTATCCGGCGGGCAAAGGCAGCGAATAGCCATTGCAAGGGCTGTATTAAAAAACCCTAGAATACTGATCCTCGATGAGGCTACCTCATCTCTTGATTCTGAATCTGAAAGACTGGTGAGAGATGCCCTTGATAAACTGATGAAAGGCAGAACTTCCATTGTAATTGCCCATCGCCTCTCAACCATCAGACAAGCCGATAATATCCTGGTTCTGCAGCAGGGAAGAATCATTGAACAAGGTACCCATGATGAACTACTAAAACTGGATGACGGATTATACAGGAGTTTAAGTGAAATGCAATTCTCATTATAGAGTTTGAGTGCCCATGTTTTTGAATGTAAGATTTGTTTACATTCGAAAAGTAAAATCACTGTTCCCCCGGGGAACACTTTTCTGACAATGAATCATACCCTGTCCAAGCCACTGGTCCTTTTAGTTCTGATGCTTTGCTTTCTATGCCGGCACGCAGAAGCACAGAGATATGGGCTTCCCGGGATTCAGAATCACCCTCGTTCAGAATACCAGGGGGGAACCCAGAACTGGTCAATGGCCCAATCCAAAAATGGCAGAATCTATTTTGCCAATAATGATGGACTCATAGAATTTGATGGAGCTCATTGGTCAATATATAGGGACATGGAGCTTATATACAGGTCGATTTGTATCGATGAAAACAGGATTTATGTGGGTGCTTTCAATAAATTCGGTTATTATGAAGAAAATCAGAAAGGTCAGCTTGAATTTCATTCATTAGTCCATTTGATTCAAAATAGGATCACAGATTTTGATGAAATCTGGAGAATTCATAAGACAAGTTTTGGAATCGTATTTCAATCATTTCGTGCCATTTTCATTTACAAGGACAATAAGATTGATATCGTATATCCCCGTTCAAAATTTCATTTCTCATACTATGTAAACGGAATCCTTTGGGTATATGATGAAACCCAGGGACTGATGCAACTCAGGGAAGGAAAAGTCAGGCAAATTCCTGATGGTGGTTTCTTTAGCGGAACTGAAATCTGGACCATTCTACCATTGAACGATGACCAGGTTATTATTGGTACTGCAAAAAAAGGTGTCTTCAGGTATGATGGTACAAAAATCACTGCCTGGAACAATCCGGTGAATGAACTGCTGAAACGATATCAAATTTTTTCAGGGGCAATGATTGATGAGAAGTATTTTGCTTTCGGAACCATACAAAATGGACTTATCATATGTGATACTTCCGGAAAAATGCTCTTCGAAATCAATAAGGAGAGAGGTATTCTGAATAATACCGTGTTATGTATTGGAAGTGATAAACAAGGAGATATCTGGCTCGGACTCGACAATGGCATCTCCATTGTCCGCTTTAGTTCACCTATCACCTATATTCAGAACTATTTCGACATAGGATCAGGGTATTGCTCAGCCATATTTGGAGATTATTTATACCTCGGAACCAACCAGGGTTTATTTCATATTTCCTGGACTGATTTTGTAAATCCACTGAAAAAGAAGGAAGATTTTCACCTTATTGAGGGAACAGAAGGCCAGGTGTGGAGCCTGGCAATTATTGATAACACACTTCTGTGTGGCCATAATTTTGGTGTGTTCCAAATAGTTGACAATCATGCTATCAAGGTCTCCAATATCCCTGGGGGGTGGAACTTATTACAAGCAAGGAATAAACAGCCCCTGGTATTGGTTGGACATTATTCAGGGATGTCAGTACTGGAAAAGAAAGGTGCATTTTGGGTTTATAGGAATGAATTGCTGGGCTATGATCAATCTTCGCATTATTATGAACAAGATAGCCGGGGCGACATATGGGTAAGCCATGGCTATAAAGGAGTCTTTCGGATTTCTCCGGATTCAGCTTTAAGAAAAGTGAATAAACTAACTTTTTATGACTCAAAAGCCGGCTTACCAAAAGACATCGGGAATAACCTCTTTCGCTTTCAATCCGGACTAGTAGTTGCAACCCGAAATGGAATCTTTCGTTTTGATGACAAAAAGGAAAGATTTGTTCCTGACAGCCTTATTAACCAATTGCTTCCGGGAAATAAATACATCGATTATATTAAACCTGACAATGCTTTTAATATCTGGTATTACCAGGATCAACAACCCGGTGTTCTAAGGATGCAGGAAGATGGTAGCCTCAAAAACATTACAGCTCCTTTCCTGGAGTTGAAAGGCCAGATTATTCCATCTTATGGACATGTGAATCCCATTAACAACAACAATGTAATCATTGGAATTGAAGGTGGATTTGCCCATTATGTAACCGGTTTGTTCCAGGATTATAATTATATTCCTAATCTTCATATCAGCCGAATCCAATCCAGTGACACCTCTGAAGGCATTTACCGGCATAACAGTCTGAGCGAAAAACAGGAAATCATCCCTGAATTCAGGTTCAATAATAACTCCATTTATATTTCTTTCTCGGCCAGTTATTATACCAATCAGGGTGTCGCATATCAATTCAAACTGGATGGTTTTGACCGGGAATGGTCATCCTGGACCTCACAAACCAGTAAGGAATATACCAATCTTCCCGACGGAGAATATGTCTTCCTTTTAAAGGCCCGGACAGAAACTGGCAAAATTACACCTACCCTATCCTATACGTTCAGGATTATGCATCCATGGTACAGGACAACCTTAGCCAGGATTCTATATTTTTTGACTTTCCTCATTTTATTGATCCTTGGTTATCGGTTCTTCCTCAGGAGTATGGAACATTCCCGATTGAAAGAACAAGAAGAACAAAAAAATAAATTCAAACTGAGAGAACAGCAACTTAAGGAGGATGCCCTCATAACTGAAAAAGAGATGATTCGCCTAAGAAATGAGAAACTCAACCTGGAGATGATTCACAAAGAGAAAGAATTAGCCAATTCAACCCTGATGATTATTCAGAAAAATGAAATTCTGCATAAGCTTAGAAATGATTTGACAAAAATTAAAAACAGCCAGGCAGAAGATCATCACAAGATTGAGTTGAATACCCTGTTAAAACGCATCGGGAAAGAAATTGACAATGAAAAACAATGGCAGGTATTCAATACCCATGTTGAACAAGTCCATGAATCCCTTTTTCAAAAACTTAAACACGATTACCCGGATCTTACTCCAAGAGAACTCAGCTTATGTGCCTATCTGCGAATGAATATTTCCAGCAAAGAAATAGCTACACTTATGAATATCAGTACCAGAGGGGTTGAAATAAGCCGTTATAGGATTAGAAAAAAATTGGGTCTGGATAGAAATGCAAATCTTATTGAGTTCATGATGAATATGTGAGTCTTCTATTGAGTAAATTAATTACTCGTTTAAATATGCGGTTACCCAGCTTAAATCCTGCTAAGTCTTAGTTCGTTTTTAGATAACGCTCCTGATACAAATACATAAATGGTGCTTTTTATACGCTGTGTAGTGATTGATGTATTAACAATTGGGAAATAAAAAATATAATAATTTGATATTCTATGATTTAATTTCATATTACATTACTTTTGATGTAATATACATGTAATATTTCAGGCATGTTTGATGCATATTTGATGTACATTGATTTTTTGTTTACTATGAATGCTGAGTCTATCTTAGCATTTCTTTAAATCTGGCAACCTCAACAACAAAACCAACCATATGAACAGAAATCTTTACTATGTACCAAGACACATATTAAATAGGTATGTTTACCTATGCCTGATATTGAGTTTTGGATTACTTAACCCTCTCTTTGCCCAAACAACATATACTATCAGTGGGACAGTAGCCAATCAGTCAGGCGAAACTCTTCCAGGGGTGAATGTTATTATTAAGGGCGATGTATCCCATGGTACTTCTACAGATATTGACGGTAAATTCAGTCTGACCGCTCCAAAGCCGGAAGTAACCCTCGTATTTTCCTTTGTTGGTACTGACACAAAAGAAATGCAGGCATTTGCAGGTGTTCCTCTTTCAGTAGTTCTGGAAGAAAAGAGCATCGGCCTTTCCGAACTCGTGGTAGTTGGTTATGGCACCCAGAAAAAAAGTGTTGTAACGGGTGCTATTTCCAGTGTTAAATCTAAAGATCTGGAGAAAGCTTCAATTTCAAGAATTGAGAATGCGTTGCAAGGACGGACTTCCGGACTCACAATTGCTTCAAGTTCAGGTCAGCCCGGATCTTCTGCTACCGTCCGTGTCAGGGGTACTACAACCATCAACGACAGTGATCCTTTATTTGTAGTAGACGGTATTGTAGTGGATAATGGCGGCATAGATTACCTGAATTCAGCCGATATTGAATCCATGGAAGTACTCAAAGATGCTGCTTCCTGCGCAATCTATGGAGCACGTGCTGCCAATGGAGTAATCCTTGTTACAACCAAAAAGGGGAAAGCCGGAAGTATGATTGTTAATTACAACGCATATTTTGGCACACAATCACCAGCTAAAAAACTTGATCTTCTGAATGCAACTCAATATGCTACGCTTCAGAATGAAATGGTTAAAAATTCGGGATCTTCAGCAATCCCTTATCCCAATCCTGAATCTTATGGAACCGGCACCGATTGGCAGGATGCTATCTTCAATAATAGTGCAGGAATCCAGAAACATGAACTTAGTGTAAGTGGTGGAAATGAAAAATCAACCTTCTATACTTCATTCGGATATTATGATCAGGAAGGGATTGTAACCACTTCACTATCCAATTACAACAGGCTCAATTTCCGGGTAAATTCTACTCATAAAGTAAAGGATTGGATAACCTTCGGAAATAATATCGGTTACTCCCATATTAAGAGCAAAGGATCCCTGAATACAAATTCTGAGTATGGCGGACCATTGGCTTCTGCTATTAATCTTGATCCCATTACTCCTCTCGTAGAAACTGATCCTGATAAAATTGTCTCTCCCAATGAGTTATATCTTGGACATAATGTAATCCTGGATCCAAACGGATATCCTTATGGAATCTCTAAGAAAGTTGGACAAGAAATGACAAACCCTCTGGCTTATGAACAAACACAACAGGGTAATTATGGTTGGTCCGATAATATTGTAGGTGATGTTTATGCAGAATTAGAGCCAATCAAAGGACTCAAATTCAAGTCAGACCTTGGTACCAAACTGGCTTTCTGGGGTGGTGAAAATTTCTCACCATTGTTCTGGTTAAATCCTTCTTATTCCAATGAAGAAACAAGGTATTCAAAAAATACAAATACCGGTTTCATCTGGAGTCTTGAAAATACAGCCGCCTATAATAAGACATTTGGTAATCACAACGTTACTTTACTCCTTGGACAAAGTTCCTATGTTAGCAATTCAAAGGGAATGGGTGTAACCTACCAGGGAATACCAGCCTCAACATTTGAAGAAGCTTCAATGAATTTCAGTGTTGCTGATGCCGACAAAACCAGCTATGGATATGAAAATCCCGAATATAAACTGACCTCTTTATTTGCACGTGTCAATTACAATTTCTCTGAAAAATACCTGTTTACAGGAATTATTCGCCGTGATGGTTCTTCCAGGTTTGGCGACAATAATAAGTTTGGTATTTTCCCTTCAGTATCCTTTGGATGGGTTCCTTCTCTGGAAAAATTCTGGCCAAGCAATGATGTCGTTGACTTCCTGAAATTAAGAGGATCTTATGGAGTAACCGGGAACGACAGGCTCAAAGATTTCGCCTATCTGGCTATTGTTGGAGGTGGCAGAAACTACACCTATGGTTATGATAATCAACTTATTGGTTATAGCCCTGATGCACCTCCCAATCCTGATTTGAGATGGGAACAAACCATTCAAAGCAATATTGGTGTCGAAGCAACCCTTTATGAGAATATTACCCTGGTATTGGATTTCTTCTCAAAAAACACTACCGATATGCTAATGGTTGTTGATCTGCCGGGATATGTTGGAGCTGAAGGTGGACAATATCAAAATGTTGCCTCTATGACTAACAAAGGATTTGAATTAGAACTAGGATATACCCGTCAATTGGGAGGTGTTTTCCTTGATATTAAAGGAAATACATCCTATGTTAAAAATGAAGTAACCGATATTGGTGAAAAGGAATATATTGATGGAGCAAGTTTCCAGGCAAGTGAATACACTATCAGCCGCACTGCTGTTGGCCATGCAATTGGATCATTCTATGGTTATGAAGTTTTGGGCGTCTTTAGAAAACAATCAGAAATACTGGGATACACTGATCCTCTCACAGGGAACACGATTCAACCCAATGCAAAGCTTGGAGACTTCAAATTTGCCGACATCAATGAAGATGGAAAAATTACTGGTGACGACAGAACATTTATTGGAGATCCCACACCAAACTGGTCATTTGGATTAACGGCTTCAGCCACTTATAAAGGATTTGACCTGATGGTCTTTGCTCAGGGCGTGGCTGGTAACCAGGTTTTCAATGGCTTACGCCGACTTGACATTCCTTATGCAAACTGGACAACCGATGCCCTGGATCGCTGGACAAGTGAAAATCCGCTTACTGATTTCCCTAGAATTGTATCTGGTGATCCAAATAAGAATTTTAGCAGACCTTCCAGTTTTTACCTGACAAGTGGCACCTATGTAAGGATTAAATCCATTCAAATTGGATATTCTGTACCTGCTAATATGAGGGAAAAAATCGGTCTAAAGAAAACTCGTCTTTATATGGGAGCAAACAACCTGCTTACTTTCACTAAATACCAGGGATTTGACCCTGAAATCGGTGGCGGTAGTTATGGTATCGATCGCGTTGTTTACCCACAAGCCCGTTCGTTTATTGTTGGTATTGATGTAACCTTTTAATTTAAACTGAAATGAAAAGACTCGCAATATATATTTTCTTATTCCTTGCTGGAATTCTGTTGATTACAGCCTGTGGCAAGGATTTTCTTGAAGTAACTCCCAAGGGTACCAATCTTGAGCCCAACTACTATAAAAATGAGGCTGAAATCATGTCAGGCATTGTTGCCATCTATGATGCATTAGGAAAGGAGATAGAAAACAATAAATATTCCTGCAGGATAGGGATGTTAAATTGTGCTTCTGATGATTGCTTTGCCGGAGGAGGAGATGCCTCTGATATTCCAGACTGGCAAGCCTGGAGTAACTATTCCATTGATCCGGGAATTGGTCCTCAGGGACAATTCTGGGATAGAAGTTATAAAGGTATTTTCCGGGCGAATGTACTCTTATCCAAAATTGATGGAGTTAAAGACCTGACAGCCTCCAAGAAAGCCCGCTACCTTGCCGAAGCAAAATTTCTGAGGGCTTACTTCTATTTTGACCTTATCAGGCTCTTTAAAAATATCCCCCTCGTACTTACACCTCTGTCTGCCTCTGAAATGTATGCTATCACCCAGGCAAAACCAGAAGATGTATGGGCACAGATCGAAAAAGATTTGAAAGAAGCAATTCCTGATCTTCCAGAAGTAGTTTCCGCAGACGAAAATGGACGCGTAACAAAAATGGCAGCCATAGCCTATCTTGGGAAGGTTATCCTCACTCAGAATGATGAATCAAGAATGCTTGAAGTTGCAGTATTACTTGAAGAAGTAAATACTTCAGCCAACTATTCATTAGTAGCTGATTATGGCACTCTTTTCCGTCCGGATAATAAGTTCAACAGTGAATCATTGTTCGAAATTTCCCATACTTCCTTATCAAATGAATACTGGGGTGGTTATTCCAACCTCAGTGAAGGGAATGTCCTGGTGCAAATGATAGGCCCCCGTGGCTATACAGGCCCTACTTATAAAGAAGGTTATGGTTTTAATGTAATTACGCTGGATCTGGTAAATTTACTCAAAACTGATCCCCGCTACTCCCATACTATCATAAACGTTGATAGTCTGAAAGTTGCCGGTGTTGCCAATTACGTAGCCGGATATCAGAATACGGGATTCTTCATGAAAAAATATGCCCCCCTTATTGAATTCTTCTCAACCGGTGGAGGTGACCTCGTTCTGAATTATCCATATAACATCATTGAAATGAGGCTTGCAGATACTTATCTTATGGAAGCTGAAGCGCTTGTTCGTGGAGGTGGGGACCTGACAAAAGCTGAATTTTATCTGAATAAAGTCAGGGAACGTGTAGGTTTAGGCCCGGTTGCTGCTACCCTTGAAAATATTTACAGGGAACGCAGACTTGAACTTGCCACCGAAGGACAACGGTATTTTGACCTGATTCGCACAGGAAAAGCCGCTTCTGCATTGGCATTTAAGAATTTTGTAGCCGGCAAACATGAAATTCTGCCAATTCCGTTATCGGAACTCAATAACACTAAAATGCAGCAAAATCCTAATTATAATTAATTGTTTGTAATCACTCCTGCTTATATCAATACGATCAACTATTGATGACTACAGGAATTTAAGATAGAGACTGGAATTTAACGATTGTTAAGACTGGTTTTGAGGTTGAATTTGTTGTTGATCGGGACTGGCTGACCATTTCAGCCAGTCCCTTGTCAAGAAAGAAAAAATGGAATTGTGCAAAAAGCCTTGCTACTAATAAATGATTTCATGTTTTTTAAACAACTAAATAGATGGCTAAAAAGGAGTAGATAATTCAATTATTTTTAAGCCAATCTGTAATTTGATTCTATCATAATCCGCAGTATAATTGATAATTAAGCCTTGACAAACCAATCCGCTTGCAAACCGATATAAAAAAATTGTACTTTTATAGTGATAAAATCCAACTCAGACGTTATTATTATAACCAATGAGTAATAAAATAATGAGGAAAACTTGTCCATACTTTCTGATTGGTCTGATGCTTTTATTTATTGCATCGGGCTCAGCTTTCAGTTGTGGAAAATCAGGAAATCCAAATACGGAAGATCCGGATACAAATATATCCGTTGCAAATCGGGATATTGAAGCCTGGATAACCTATTCTGACAAGACTTTCCTTCTTAGAAAGCAGTTACAGGCATTATCCTTCGGAAGTGTAAATACCCAATTCCCAACCATTATAATTGATACAACACAATCCTTTCAGACCATTGATGGCTTTGGATTTGCAATGACAGGCGGAAGTGCATATGTTCTGAATAATTTACCTGAATCAGCCCGTGAATCCATTATGCATGAGTTGTTTTCTTCTGATAGCGGATGTATTGGCATCAGCTACCTGAGAATAAGCATAGGGGCCTCAGATCTTGATGCCACTGTGTTCTCATATGATGATGTCCCTTCTGGCCAAACTGATCCTGAATTAAAGAATTTCACATTGGATAAAGACAGGGAAAACCTGATTCCAATGCTTAAAACCGCATTAAAGTACAATCCCGGACTTAAAATTATGGGATCTCCCTGGTCGGCTCCTGTATGGATGAAGTCCAATAAATATTCTGTTGGAGGCAGTCTTAAACCAGAATATTATGATGCCTATGCCAGGTATTTTGTTAAATATATTAAGGGGATGGAAACAGAAGGAATCCTGATTGATGCCATTACTCCTCAGAATGAACCTCTAAATCCAAATAATAACCCTAGCATGGTGATGACTTCAGATGAACAGAAAGTGTTTATCCGTGATTTCCTCGGTCCAGCCTTTCAGAATGAGAACATCAAAACGAAGATCATTGTCTATGACCACAATTGTGATCACCCTGAATATGCTACCAATATTCTTGATGATTCAGAAGCTCGGAAATATATTGATGGATCCGGTTTCCATCTTTATGCCGGGAACATTTCAGCATTAGGACAGGTGCATACCAAACATCCTGACAAGAACGTTTACTTTACCGAACAATGGGTAGGCGGACCCAGCAATTTTGGTCCGGATCTGCAATGGCATATTAAGAATCTTATCATTGGAGCTACAAGAAACTGGAGTAAAAATGTAATTGAGTGGAACCTTGCCTCTGATCCATATTATAAACCTCATACAAATGGCGGATGCACCAATTGCGAAGGCGCATTGACTGTTCACCTCTCCGTGAGCCGAAATGTTTCCTATTATATTATTGGGCATGCTTCCGGATTTGTAAAAAGTGGTTCAGTGAGGATTGGATCTTCAATGCCATCAAAATTGTCAAATGTTGCATTTAAAACACCAGATGGAAAAACCGTGTTAATAGTTTTAAATGAAAACACCGATTCCCAATCATTCAGTATTCAATCCGGAACCAGGAAAGCAACTACAACCTTGCCGGGTGGTGCTGTAGCGACTTATGTATGGAAATAAGCCATTCAGAAAAATAAAATATCGTTAACCAAATTAATTTGCATGAAACAAATCATAACCTAAACCAAAGAAAATTCAATCAAGTACTATTTTTTTATTACTAACCTCAAAAACCAATTAAACATGAAACACTTACAGAAGTACACATGGGCAGTATTGCTGCTCCTGGTTATTCCCTTAATCTATTCTTCCTGCAAGAAGGAAGAAGAAGCTGAGGTAATTGCCAGTTTCACCTTTCAAGTTGATGCCAGCAATTATAAACTGGTAAAATTCACGAATACCTCTCAGAATTACTCTACTGTTTCCTGGGCTTTCGGTGATGGAACTACCTCAACAGAAGTTAGCCCGGAACATACCTACACCGCTGAAGGAGATTTCAATGTTTCTATGACAGTTACCTCTTCAGGTGGTGCCACTGATACTTATGCACAGAAAATTACCATTTCTGACCCTAATGTAATGCTGACAAAATTGGTAGGTGCAACCTCCAAATCATGGAAGCTTTTAAGGGATGTAAGCACCGGAGTTTTCCCACTGGAAGTTGGACCAATTGACAGGTCAACCATTTGGTGGGCTGTTGGAAATAATAATGATGAACTCGCCAATCGTCCTTGTATTCTTAATGATGAATGGACTTTCAACCGTGATGGTTCATTTACATTTGCCGCTGGTGGTAATTTCTGGAGAGAGGGTGATGGTATTTTCGATCCGGCAAACACTTGTGGAGAAACAACTGATATGGTTGGAGCAACAGGTGAAGACCTTTCAGCTTGGGGAGATGGTTCACACCACTTCAGAATTGATGCTCAGCAAAACAAAATTACCGCTATTGGTAAAGGCGCCTACATCGGATACTATAAAACTTCAACAGATTGTGAAGTATATGAGTTAACTCCAATGATGCAGGATTCTGTTACTTATAACATCGTAAGTCTTTATGATGGAGCTGTTGATACTCTTGTGATAGAAGTACAATATAAAGATAAACCAGCTGATCCTGCAGTATTAGGATATTGGAGATATGTTCTTGTTCATTATGATGATCCTTCACAGGAGCCTCCAATTCCAGGGAACAAACCAAGTGTTGGTTTCACCGTGGATGTAACAGGTTTAACCATTAACTGCACTAATACTACTACCGGTGCTGTTACCTATGAATGGAATTTTGGTGATGGAGCAACTTCAACTGCAGCCAACCCAACTCATACATATGCCGGTGGTGGACCATACACTGTTACCCTTACTGCAACCAATACCAATGGCTCTTCAACTGCATCCAAAGCACTTTTCGTAACATCTGATGTCCTCACTGAAGCTGATCTTCAGGGTGGTGCATGGAAAATTATTGTTGACAACTTGACAATATTTGTTGGTGGTGGAATGGGTGACGCTGGCTGGTGGAGTGTTCCTAAAGCTAACCTTGATGGAACTATGGCCGGTACTGCTGATGATTGGTCATGTATGGCTGATGATGAGTTTATTTTCTCAGCAGGTGGCGTATATGAATACAAAACCAGTGGTTCTGCCCGTAATGATGGCTGGTGGGGTGATCCACACGGCTGTATTGATGACGCAGCTATAGCCGCAAGTGCAGGCAATGGCCCGGCATTCGGAAGTGGAATCCACTCCTATGCCTTCACTCCTGCTTCAGGTGGAAACAGGGCTATCATTGAACTGACAAACGGTGCTACAGGTGCTGCATTTATCGGTTTCATGAAGGGCTTCTACGGTGGTGAAAACACCAGCAGCGCAAACCTGCCAAACGGTGGAATTACTGTCAATAAATATGAAGTAATGGGTTATGCTAAAAACGGTGCTAAAGAATACCTTTTCGTAACTTGTGATATCAGTGTTGACCATAATGGTTCAGCTTCCTGGTCAACAATCCTGCAAAGATAATCTTGCAATTAATCCATCTATAATCAAGAGTGAGTGGGATACTCCCTCACTCTTGATTTTTTAATAGAGGGTTTCATTAACAAAAGTTCTAACACAAATATCTGTATTTCAGCTTTTTGTGACTTACGGATCAATAATTAAAAAATAAAATCCATGATGAAATATTTATCACTGATAATTCTCCTGACCATTTCCCTCACAGCCCTGGCTCAGGAAAGGCTGATTTCCGGGAAGGTTACTGATGAAAGTGGCATGGGTCTGCCAGGTGTTACTGTTCAACTTAAAGGCACTTCAACCGGAACAACAACCGATCTGGATGGTAAATACAAAATCAACCTGAATGCAGGTATTTTACGATTCAGCTATATTGGGTTTGTGCCCCAGGAAATTACTATCACTAATCAATCAAGTATAAATATTGTATTGCTCGAAGAAACCAAACAATTAAATGAAGTGGTGATCATAGGTTATGGCACCCAGAAAAAAAAGGATTTAACAACCGCAGTTTCAGTTGTTGGTGAAAAAGAAATAAGGGACCGTCCATTGGTATCTGCAGCCCAGGCTTTGCAGGGAAAAGCAGCCGGTGTACAAGTGACACAACCATCAGGGAAACCAGGTTCCAGTTTGTCGGTTCGTGTTCGAGGAGCCACATCAGTTTTAGCCGGGAATGAACCGCTTTATGTGGTGGACGGCCTCCCAACCACAGATATCAGTGGATTAAGCCCAACTGATATTGCGTCTATGAGTGTTCTCAAAGATGCTTCTTCTGCAGCTATATATGGAGCAAGAGCTGCTAATGGGGTTGTCCTCATTACCACCAAGCGTGGTGAAACCAATAACCAAAAGGTTAGTTTCAACACTTATTATGGTGTCTCCAAATTAAGAAAAACAGTTGAAGTCCTTGGTACAAAAGACTATCGGGATTTACTGGAAGAAATTTCACCGGGAAGTTACAGCCCCCTCTGGACCAAATATACCAATTGGAGTGAAGAGGTCTTTGGAACTGGGTTTAACCAGTCCTATCAATTATCTGCTACCGGTGGCAGTGAAAAAATGAAGTATTTTGTTTCAGGTGGTTACCTTTCAGAACAGGGAATAGTACAACCTGCCAAATTCGATCGGTATTCATTTAGGATTAATCTTGATAATGATCTGAATCCCTGGTTGAAAATTGGAACCAATATCAGTATCTTAAGTCTGAAGTCGAAGGACACTCCTGATAATCTTAGCTCCGGCAGGGGTGGTGTAATTATGAGTGCCCTGAATACTCCTCCATTTTTGCAGATATACAAGAGTGATGGTAGCGGATGGTTTGACCCCAATCCCTTCCAACCTTCATGGGAAAACCCGGTAGCATATATGGAAGGCCCTGATCAGGAAGCCTCTGATAATAAGGTTTTTGGAAGTTTTAATGCTGAGGCCAAATTATACAAGGATGTGTTTCTTAAATCGCGTTTAGGTGTGGATCTGAATACTCACCAATGGGATTATTACCTGGATCCGTTCCGGACCAGCTATGGCCGCAAAGAGCATGGAATAGGAACATCCTCTAAAGGTAATAGCAGCTCCGTTCTTTGGGAAAACACCCTTGATTATTCTCTGCGTTCAGATAATCATACTTTCACTGCTCTAATTGGTAGTAGTATCCAAAAGTATGCATACAAAGAATCTTATCTCTCAGGAAGCAATTTCCCTGAAGATGTGTCGATTCAAACCTTATGGGCTGCCAATACGATTACAGGAGGTACTTCAGGACAGCAATGGGCGCTTGCTTCCTTTTTTGGAAGGGCATCCTATGATTATATGGGCAAATACTATCTTACTGGCAGCATTCGTCGTGATGGTTCTTCAAAACTAGCCAACCCCTGGGGAACGATGCCATCATTCTCAGCAGGATGGAGGATTTCATCTGAAAAATTCATGCAAGGCATTGATTTCATTGATGACCTAAAGATACGTGGAGGCTGGGGTAAAACCGGCAACCAGGAAGGAATCCCAAATTATACTCAGTATGGACTTGCCAATTTCTCAAGAATTACACTTGGACCCAATGACCCATTGCTAGGCCCGGCATTTTACCAGTATACCTATGGAAATCCCGATCTCAGATGGGAAACTACCTCTCAAACCAATATTGGCATCGACCTTACCGCATTTAACTCAAGACTTGTATTAAATCTTGATGTATATATGAAAAAAACAGTTGACGTGCTGATGAATGTTCAACTTCCATCCTACCTGCCTATTACAACAATTCAAACAAATGTCGGGGAAATTGTGAATAAAGGATTGGAATTAAATATTAGCACTGTCAACATCGACAAAAAGATCAGGTGGAACAGCGACTTTAATATTTCCTTCAACAAGAATGAAGTGACCGCATTAAAGTATACTGATGTCTACTATTTTGGGAGAATTTATAGCAATAATTCAGATGTTGCCATTGTAAAAGTTGGGTTACCACTGGGTTCCTTCTATGGTTACATTTCAGAAGGTGTTGATCCGTTAACTGGTAACCTGAAGTATAAAGATGTTAATGACAATGGCATTTTTGATACCGGCGACCGTACTGTAATTGGTGATGCCCAGCCTGATTTCATCTTTGGGTTCACAAACAATATCAGCTATAAGCGATTTGACCTCAATATCTTCTTCCAGGGAAGTTATGGAAATGATATCTATAATGCTACCCGAATTGATCTTGAAGGAATGTTCGATAGTAAAAACCAATCAACTGCTGTACTTCGTCGCTGGACTACGGAGAATACTGACACGGATATTCCTAAAGTTGGTAATATGGACAATGTACGCAATTCCTCCCGTTTTATTGAGGATGGTTCTTATGTAAGACTAAAGTCATTGACCCTATCCTATAAAGTCTTTACTCCTAATGAAATAAAAGCCTTTAACAAACTATCGGTTTATGTTACCGGTCAGAACCTGCTGACATTCACAAATTACAGTGGATTTGATCCTGAAGTAAATGCTTACGGAAATAGTGCTACAGAAATGGGAATAGATTATGGGACCTATCCTCAATCCCGGTCATTGATTATTGGTCTTAACGTTGAATTCTAAAATAGCTGCCATCATGAAAAAATATATATACCTACTGATTGTAATTCCTGTAATGGCCTTACAATTAACTTCTTGCGATAAATTTCTGGATCTCAATCCTCAGAATGATAAAATCATTGTGAATAATGAAGATTCAACTTATTTCACTTCAGCAGGGGATGTTGAATCAGCCCTTCAGGGAGTATATGGGGATTTGCGAAATGAGTATTTCGAACTCGATTATTTTGTGAATGGTGATGCTCAAAGTGATGATGCTTATGCCGGTGCAGATAATCCTGCAAATTTCCAGATCGATGATTACAATATTGATGCCTTGAACACCAATGTTAGTCGTGACTGGGGTTACTTGTATGCAGCTATTGGGAAAGCCAATGCAGTAATAAATAACATTGAGGATGTTACAGATCCGGAACTTACCGAGTCCAGGAAGAATGAGATCATCGGTGAAGCTTCATTCCTTCGGGCATTCATGTATTTTCAGTTAGTGCAGCTTTGGGGCGATGTCCCTTTGCAGCTTCAGGAAATCAAAACAATCAGTGCCGAGCTATTACCTGAAATATACCCTATCATGTTCCCTGCGCGTGACCCTAAGGAAGAGGTTTATGCCCAGATTATCAAGGATCTGGAAGTAGCCGTATCATCTGCCAAAATTACAGCCCAGGATAAAGGTTATGTTACCAGGGGGGCCGTAAATACTTTGTTAGCCAAAGTATATGCCACCGTTGAACCTCATGACTGGAATAAAGTGCTGAAATATTGTAATGATGTAATTTCCGGCGGCTATTCACTCCTCCCTGAATATGATCAACTATGGGATAATAGCATTGAAAACTCTTCAGAATCAATCTTTGAAATCAATTATGCAGGCACCAGCAGCAGTGGCAACTGGGGAGCCAGTATGTTTATGGGACTGGACTGGAAAAAGTTTAATATTCCCTCCAATGACCTCGTGAAAGCCTTTAATGACGAAGGTGATGTGATCAGGAAGAATTCTTCTATAACATTCATGGATGTAACCGGTTCATGGACCGATCAGCATTGGCCACAAACCAATTATCCTTTTGCCTATAAATACAGGGCCTATACCTCTCCCAGTCCACAGAACTACATTTTCTTCAGACTGGCAGATGTCATTTTATTGAAAGCTGAAGCCCTCAATGAAACCGGCGATACTCCGGGTGCTGCTGCACTTGTTAATCAAATCCGGTCCAGGGTTGATCTTCCAAATACTACAGCCTCCACACAGGATGCAATGCGACTGGCGATTGAAAAGGAAAGAAGATTAGAGCTGGCTTTCGAAGGACATCGCTGGTTTGACCTAAAGCGCACCGGCCGGGCTATCGCTGTTCTCAATGCAGTATCAGAGTTCGGTGGCGTTAATATGAGCTATAACCTGAACGAAAACAGGTTATTGTGGCCTATCCCACAATCGGAACTTGATAAAAATACTAAACTGATTCAAAATCCGGGATACTAAAATGATGTGTTACTTGTATTACTGGAATTTCTCAAATAACTCATAAAAAGCTAGTCTGAATAATGACAACATCCTTTGTTTCCTTCGAAATAAAACAAGCATTAAGATCAGCAGGGATCCTCGTATTCCTGCTGATAATTAATGTTTTGAGTGCTCAAAACCTCAAAACCAGTGGTAAAAAAATTGTTGATGAAGCCGGCAATGAGGTAATCCTTCGGGGTATGGGATTAGGTGGCTGGATGCTCATGGAAGGTTACATGATGGAAACCAGCAGTTTCGCAAATCCACAAAGAGAGATCAAAGCAAAAATTCAGAGCCTGATAGGCCCTCAGAATACTGAAAATTTTTATAAAACCTGGCATCAGAATCATTGTACTAAAACAGATATCGATTCTTTAGCTTCCTGGGGTTTCAACTCCGTCAGGCTCCCAATGCATTATAACCTTTATACTCTTCCCATTGAAGCAGAACCCGTTGCCGGTGAGAATACCTGGCTGGAAGAAGGTTTTACCCTTACTGACAGTCTTCTGAAATGGTGCTCGGAGAACCAGATTTACCTTATTCTTGATTTGCATGCAGCACCCGGAGGCCAGGGCAAGGATATGGCAATTTCAGATTATGACCCGGCTAAACCTTCTCTTTGGGAGAGTGAAGCCAATAAACAGAAAACCATCGCACTTTGGAGAAAACTGGCTGAAAGATATGCTAATGAACCATGGATGGGTGGCTATGACCTTATCAATGAAACGAACTGGAACTTCACAGCTGGAGCTAATCAAAACGGATGTTCTGAATCCAGCAATGTTCCTCTTCGTCAACTACTGGTAGCAATTACACAGGCCATTCGCGAGGTTGATCAGCAGCACATGATCATCATAGAGGGAAATTGCTGGGCAAATAATTATAATGGACTGCTCCCTCCCTGGGATAACAATATGGTTGCCAGCTTCCACAAGTATTGGTCAACCAACGATCAGAATTCTATCCAGGGAATGATCAATATCCGGAATACCCATAACATACCTCTTTGGCTTGGAGAATCCGGTGAAAATTCAAATCATTGGTTTACTGATGCTATTCAGTTGTGTGAAAAAAACTCAATTGGATGGTGCTGGTGGCCGATGAAAAAGGTCAGTTCAGTAGTAAATCCCCTTACAATACCAAAGAACAGTGATTACCAGGTTTTACTGGATTATTGGCAAAACGGGGGTGCCACACCGGGTACCGAATTTGCTAAAAATGCCATGATGCAACTGGCTGAAAATTCTAAAATTGAAAACTGCATCTTCAGGAAAGATATTATTGATGCAATGTTCCGACAGGTTAATGATGCATCAGCCAAACCATATGCCAATCATCATATCCCCGGACTCATCCATTTCTCCGATTTTGATATGGGCAAAAATGGTGTTGCTTATAAAGATAAAGAGTTCGCAGATTATCATGTAAGTTCCGGCACCTATACCTCCTGGAATAATGGATGGGTGTATAGAAATGATGGAGTGGATGTTGAAACCTGTTTCGATTCCGATCCACAGTCCAATGATTACAATGTGGGCTGGACAGAGGATACTGAGTGGATTCAATACACAGTTCAAATCGACTCCTCGGCTGCCTATAATATGGATCTCAGATATGCTTCTTCTTCTTTGGCAACTCCAAGGATCCGAATAAAAAGCAATGGAAGTGATATCTCCGGAACCCTTATGCTAACTTCAACAGGTGGAAATCAAACATGGAAGACCTTACAGGCAGGAGACCTGATACTATATAAAGGTATTAATCAACTCCAGGTATACATTGATAAAGGAGGAGCCAATTTGGGATATATGAGGTTTTCTCTGTCAAAAAAGATTGAAGATGTTCCCCTTCGCTCCTTATCCGCTGAAACATACCAGGAAACACAAGACATTTATCTTACCCTCAACAAATCAATTAATCCTGCAACTATCAGTAGTACCGGTTTCGAGGGCAATGTGAATGGCCAGACTGTATCCGTCAGTTCGGTAAAAATCAATAGCCTCAACCCTCAACAGTTAATTATTCGTTTATCTGAAGAATTAATGGATGGGGATAATATCAAGTTGAATTATTCCGGTTCCGGGATTATGGCCTTAGATGAATCCCTTTTAGCAACTTTTACTGATCTGCAGGTAATCAATAATCTTCCTGTTCACTTGGCTGTTCCGGGAAAAATTGAAGCAGAAGCATTCAGTTATAACCGGGGATTACAGCTTGAAACCACAACAGATGCAGGGGGCGGACAAAACATCGGATATACAAATACCGGGGACTTCCTCGATTACAAAATCCGGGTTTCAAAAAGCGGCACCTATACCCTTGATGCCCGTGTTGCTTGTCAAAGTTCGGCTGGCATTCTTGAGTTCCAGCAACTTGATAAAAGCGGAACACTACTGAATTCTGCAACACTGGATGTTCCTGTTACAGGAGGCTGGCAAACCTGGGCTACCCATTCTGTTATAATGAACCTGAATGAAGGAATGGGAATCCTCCGGGTAAAAATTATGAAACCTGAATTCAATATCAATTGGTACAGGTTTACAAAGATTGCAGAAGAAGATACAGTAGTAAACCCGAATAAGAACATCCGGATATTCCCTAATCCTCTGAATAAAAATGAGAATAAGCTGAAAATCGAGATGCCAGAATCCAAAGGGAATGATAAAACCCTTTCTATTATGTCATTAAATGGAGCCCTGCTGAGGCAAGAAACCCTGGAAAGTGCCGATGAAAATTATACCATCATGTTGAATACTCTTTCTTCCGGACTATACATCCTTGAACTTACAAATGGAAACGAAACCTGGCGTTCAAAACTCACAATTCTATAGCACTGATCACACAATCCAATAATTCACTCACAGATGAAAAACATAGCTCTAATATTATCAGCCCTTCTGATTGGAGGAGTATTATTTCTTTCCTGTAAGAAAGAATCAGAAGCACCCCCTGTAATCCCTAAACTTGTTGCTGAAGATGTTGTAGTGACAGAAGGCAATATCGACGGGAAAAAGGCTATAATTACTGTAGACCTGTCAGAAGCTACTACCGTTGATGTATCTCTCAATTGGTCAACAGAGGATGCAACTGCCAAAGCAGGAGAGGATTTTGTTGCAGTTACTGATCAACCACTCATCTTTTTAGCTGGTGAAGTTTCCAAAGTAATTGAAATTAGCATTCTTTCAGATACCTATCTTGAATTAGATGGTGCTTTTGTGGTCAAATTCAGCAATTTACAGAATACAACAATGCTGATTCCCCAGGTTAAGGTTACCATTGAGGACGACGATAATTATGTACCACTTCAGGATGCAGATGGGTATATTACACCTGATAATTACCCCGGGATGAGCCTGATCTGGAGTGATGAATTTGATGATGCTACATTAAATACAACCTCCTGGAACTATGAAATTGGTGGCGGTGGCTGGGGGAATAATGAGTTGGAGATTTATACCGATTTACCTGCTAATTCGAATCTACAGAATGGTTTTCTGACTATTACGGCTTTGAAGAATCCTTATAATGGAAATTACACATCTGCTAGACTTACCACTAAAGGGAAAGAAGAATTCACGTATGGAAGGATTGATATACGTGCCAAAATGCCAATCGGACAAGGGATCTGGCCTGCATTATGGATGCTGGGCGGGAATATCTCCAGTGTTGGCTGGCCAGCTTGCGGGGAAATTGATATTATGGAATACCTTGGACATGAATCAGATAAAGTACATGGTACCATCCATTACAATGATGGCGGGCATAAATATATCGGAGGCTCCTACAAGGTAAACCAGAGTGAAAACTATCATGATAAGTTTCATGTATTTACCATCTTATGGCAGGAAAATTCAATTGAATGGTTTGTTGACTATAAACGTTATTATACCGTGACACCTTCAACAATAAAATATGATGCATTTCGCTTGCCTCAGTTTTTCATCTTCAATGTAGCTGTTGGGGGAAACTGGCCCGGAAGTCCAAATGCTTCCACAGTATTTCCTCAATCGATGATCGTCGATTATGTCAGGGTATTTCAATAGACATTAAAATATAAGCAATAACAAAATCTACAACGATATGAAGAAGAATTTCAGCATTTATTTATTCATGTCAGCCCTGGTGCTTTTCCTGGGTTGTAAATCAGGAAGCCAGGAAGGCAATAACGGTGCCACTTCCTCAACAATGAAAACTGCCGAGATTTATGTAACGGCTCCTGCTGATTCATTGCGTCTGACACTCATGCCTCAGCTATCATTTGAAGAGCTGAAACAACCTTCGGAACATGTTCCAACAATAATGCTGGATCCGAATAAGTCGTTCCAGACCATCGTAGGCATTGGTGGAGCCCTTACTGATGCTTCAGCCGAAACCTTTTACAAGCTTCCAAAAGCAAAACAGGATGAATTGATTCAGGCTTACTTCTCTGTAGATAAAGGAATCGGATATTCACTCTGCAGGACTCATATCAATAGTTGTGACTTCTCCAGTGAGAGTTATGCTTATGCAAATGCAGGTGACAAAGAGCTCAAATCCTTTAATATCGACCATGATAAGAAATTCAGGATCCCATTAATAAAAGCCGCTTTGGATAAAGCAGGAGCAGAACTGCAAATGTTTGCTTCTCCATGGAGCCCCCCGGCCTGGATGAAGGATAATAATAATATGTTAAAGGGTGGCAAGTTAAAAGAAGAATATTACCAAAGCTGGGCGGATTACTATATCCGCTTTATGGAATTCTATAAAAAAGAGGGAATAGATTTTTGGGGATTATCTGTTCAGAATGAACCGATGGCCGTTCAAACCTGGGAATCCTGTATTTATACCGCTGAAGAAGAGCGTGATTTTGTGAAAAATTTCCTCGGCCCAACCATCAGAAAGTCTCCTTTGAGGGATACAAAGATCGTCATCTGGGATCATAACCGTGGGCTTATGTATCAAAGGGCAAAGGTGATGTATGACGATAAGGATGCTGCCAAATATGTTTGGGGAACCGGGTTCCATTGGTATACCGGCGATCATTTCGAAAATGTAAAGTTGCATGCTGAAGCTTTCCCCGATAAGGCAATGCTATTTACTGAAGGATGCGTTTATCCTTTTAATTACGATAGCATTTTTGAATGGCATTGGGGTGAAACCTATGGCCGGTCAATGATTCATGATTTCAATAATGGTGCTGCCGGTTGGATTGACTGGAACATACTTCTGGATGAAACCGGTGGGCCAAATCATGTGCAGAACTTCTGTTTTGCCCCTGTGATTGGAAATACCAAAACCGGAGAGTTACATTACATGAATTCCTTTTACTATCTGGGCCATTTTTCGAAATTTGTCCGCCCCGAGGCTAAGCGAATCATTTGTTCATCAAATGACGATGCCTTACTGGCCACTGCCTTTGTGAATACTGATGGAAGCATTGTTTCTGTAATCCAGAATGAAACGGCTGCAGAAAAGGAGTTTTATGTATGGTTGGATGGAAAAGCCGTGAAAGCTAAAAGCCCGGCCCATTCGATAATTACGGTTGTACTGAAATAATTTCATATTGGGAAAAGCCTGGGGTCCACGAATGCGCACGAATCCGCCGCCTGGCGGATTCGTGGATAAACTTTGGCTATATCAGGGTTTTTCCTTAACGATTAAGCCTTGCCTGGCCCAGAAACCCGTGAGGTTGCCCCATTGAACAATCAGGCGCTTGGCATCCGGGGAATTCCAGTCCTTTTCAATTTCAGCATGGCATTCCAGGCCTTCACCTTTTCTTTCATGGTGACAAAATCTGCATTCCAGTGGCTCATGTCCTGTGCCGAATAATTCACATAAGCCCCCACTAAAAAAAGTACAGCCTTGTGTGGCATACACCTCAAGTGCGAAATTTACTTCATTGCCTTTGAAGGCGGGTGATAATACACTAAAGGTACCTTCGGGTGCCATTTCCAGCATCATCCTGTTTGCGAAACCGGCTGCAATAGCATCTGACGCTTGTGCAACTGTCCACCAGCCGGGACGCTGGCAATAACTCTGACAAATCTCACAACTGCAGGCTTCACTGGGTGGGAACTTTTGGAGCAGTAAGGAGTGGTTTTCCCTGATTGTCTTTAACATATATCGGCTTAATAATCCTGCAAAGTAAAGTAAAATAACGGGAAGCAGTTCCTTCTTATATATTACTCACTCAGAAAACCAAATTTACCAGCTTCCACATCTGCATAAGCCTGAATCAATTCATCGCGGGTATTCATCACAAACGGCCCATAAGCAGCAATGGGTTCATTAATCGGTTCGGCACTCATTACCAGAACGATTGAAGGTGAAATAGCCCGAAGGGAGAATTCATTACCATCATTTGCCATCAGGACGAATCTGTTCTCTTCAGCAAGTTTTTGTTCGTTAACGATGATCTCTCCTTCGATAACAAGCAAAGCTGTAAGATAATGCTGCGGAAATGAAAATATGGCTTCTCCTTCAGCCTTGAGATTTGCATTCATCAGGTGAACCGGGGTAAAAGTAGTTGCCGGTCCTTTGACCTCTCCATACTCTCCGGAAATCACTTCCACAGATCCTGCTTTACCCGGCAACTCATGCCGGCTTATCATCTCTTTCGTAATAGCCTGGTATTTAGGTGGTGACATTTTATGTGCTGCAGGCAGGTTTACCCATAATTGCACCATCTGGAAATTACCACCCATCCGGCTGAACTCCTCTTCATGGTATTCCTTATGTAATATTCCCGATGCAGCAGTCATCCACTGAACCTCTCCTTCCCCGATAATACCGCTATTGCCGGCACTATCATGGTGAGCGACCTTACCCTGGTAAGCAATGGTAACGGTTTCGAAACCCCTGTGAGGATGTACACCAACACCCCGGGGTTTTTCGCTGGGTGGAAAATAATGCTTCGATCCATAATCAAGCATAATGAAAGGATTGGTTCTCTCCATCCCACCGGGAATGGCACCCGGAATAAAATTGTGCACCCTGAAACCATCCCCAACCATATGGGGTGCCGGAGGAGCTATAATCCGGTCGATGGAACGGATTGGAAGTTTATTCTGCGTTGTCATTTCAATAAAATTGAAAATTCTTGGATTCTTGAATTCAGAAATTTTGGAACAGTTATTTGTGGATATAAACAGTCAAGGTGCCATTCTCGTCTATATAAACCAGAATGGCACCTGATGACTATCTAAAGCATTAATCTTTTGAGAACTCAGCATTACAAATGATCTGAACCTCATCACTCACAATGGCTGAAGGAGTTTCACCACCAATTCCAAAATCGGACCTTTTCAATGACCCGGTAATTTTAAAACCGGCAATTTCTTTTTTACTGTAAGGATTCACACCTGTTTTGGCAACTACATTCAGTCCAACAGGTTTTGTTACACCATGCATAGTAAGATTGCCTTTCACATAATAAGTATTTGCAGTCTTGGTCTTCTTGAAGTAGAAGCTCTTAAATGTAATGGTCGGATATTTCTGAGCGTCAAAAAAATCCGCCGATTTTAAATGTTCATCCCTCTTTTCGTTATCTGTGAAAATGGAGGATGCATCAGCTGTTAATTCGACAACTGCATCTGTGAAATCGGGATTAGTGGTGGTAAGTGTGGCAGTGGCATTTTTGAAATAGCCTTCCACATCGGAGATCATCATATGTGTTACGCTGAACCCGACTTTTGCGTGGGCTTTATCATAGGTCCAGGTAGATTTTTCAACTACTGTAAAGGATAAATATCCAAGAGCCAGCACGATTACGGTTATTATTCCTGCTTTTTTCATAGTACAAAGATTTAATTGGGTTACTTGATTAGATTTTGTCTCGATTCCGAAATATTAAGATGATAGTTCTATGAATTCTAACATTTCGGAAGTGAATAATGTTTTGTTTCGTTGCGATCTTATCCTTCCTGGTATACAGCCTTCAGATAATCACTTATCGAAACGGGTTTTCTGTTTAGTAAGGTTTCCAGGTCATTATTTTCAAAATCGAATTCCCCTTGTTTAATTGCTTCACTGAAGCCGCCAAACATGGCAATGATTCCTTCGGGTACACCTGAAGAAGTAAGGGTTGTTTTGAACTCTTCAGGGGAAGCATCAGTATATCTTACTGGTGCTCCAGAAATCTCAGATAGAATTCCAGCTACATCTTCAAAAGAAGACGTCTCATTTGCAGCTGTCTGGTAGATCTTGTTTTCATGTCCTTTCCCAACCAGGATATTTGCAGCTGCTTCGGCCATATCATTGCGCAGTGTGAATGCTGCTTTGCCATTACCCGCCGGTAAATAAATACCGGTTTCAAACACTTTTTCTCCCAGGAACCAGGGAATAATGTCTGCATAAAGTCCGTTTTGCAGAATGGTATAAGTCAGTCCGGAGGCTTTGATTTCTTTCTCAGCTACAAGGTGAGCTTCTGAAATAAACTGTATAGGTGAATTTACTTCGTTCTTACGTTGGAAACTTGTGTAGATGATATGACCGACTCCTGCTTCCCTGGCAGCTTTTATAGCATTGGTGTGCTGGCTAGCCCTGTCATTAATATCAGAAGATGAAACCAAAAGCAGTTTGTCAATATCTTGAAAAGCTTCAACTAATGAAGAATAATCGCGATAATCTCCTAACCTGAGTGAAATTCCTTTCTGTGTCAGGTCTTTTGCTTTTTCAGTATCACGCACTAAGGCCGTTATTTCTGTGGCTGGAACACCCCTGGCCAGGAGAAAGTCGATAGTGGCTTTCCCGAAGTTTCCTGTTGCGCCTGTAATCATTATCATAAAATATTTTTTTCAATTGTTTTGTGATTGCAAAAATACATACCTTTGCTATACTTTTGTAACCACTATACTTTTGTATAGCACTATACTTTTGTATAGCGATCTTAATATCAATTAATTATGAGCTCAATAGAAGACCTGAATAAAGTAAAGAGTTGCCCAACTCATTTTGTTTTAGCCATCAATGATACCTTAAATGTACTGGTAGGCAAATGGAAACTACCCATTATTGGTTCCTTATTGTTCGGGAAGAAGCGATTTAGGGAATTGGAAAGGGAAATACCGAGAATTACCCCACGAATGCTTTCAAAAGAGTTGAAAGACCTTGAAATCAATGGCATTGTCAAACGAACGGTTTTTGATACCATCCCTGTTATGGTAGAATATGAACTTACCGAGTCAGGGCGCTCCTTACATAGCGTGTTGGATGCAATGATTGCCTGGGGACTTGACCATCGGAAAATGGCCATTTCTTCGGAAAAAGCTGCTTAATTGAATTTTCACTATTACTACAGTCTCCCTCTTCTTCTTTTTTGTATTACTTTACACTATAATTTGTCACTGATCTTCAAACAAAACCAATAAAGATGAAAAATGCGATTCTGTTCAGTTCGTTAATTCTTCTCATAGTCGGCTGCAAGCAAACCTCCACAACTCAAAAGAATCCGGACGACAAGTCAGTATCCGGCATAGAGGTTATCAATAAAGGAAACCCGGCGTATGAAACCTTCTTTGCAGCAAATACTCTGCGCCTCGACTATTTCCACAACGGTAATCAGAAAGAAGAGCATTTTTCTGTAGATAAGGTGGTATCAGATGGCAGTTGGCCCGGGAGCAAAACACAACTTATCGACGCGCTGGAATTAGGGCTTTACCTGTTTAAGGTTGTTGATAAAGAAACCCATCAGCTCCTCTATTCAAGAGGCTTTGCCAGTGTATTTGGCGAATGGCAGACTACTCCTGAAGCCGACAGCACCTGGGGCACATTTCACGAGTCCATTCGGTTTCCCTGGCCTCTGAAACCAGTTATCGTTCAAATGGAGAAAAGAGATGCTGAAAACAAATTCAAACCCATCTGGTCTACCATTATTGATCCGGCATCCCGACAGGTTACCAATGCTGAATTGCCACACACTTTTCAATCGCAGGTAGTATTCGAAAACGGCCCGGCTGAATCGAAGGTAGACCTGGTGATTCTTGGTGATGGATATACTACACAGGAGATGGGTAAATTCCAGCAGGATGCTAAACGATTAACAGAGGCATTATTTTCTGCTGAACCTTTTAAATCGAGAAAGGCTGATTTTAACGTTCGAACGGTTGAAACCCCAGCCATGGAATCAGGTGTAGCCAAACCACACCATCATATCTTTAAACGCACTCCACTTTCCGCTCACTATAGTAGTTTTGACTCGGAAAGATATGTACTGACCTACGATAACAGAACCGTCAGGAATGTGGCTTCTGCCGTTCCCTATGATTTCATGGTCATACTTGGTAAATGAACAAACCTATGGAGGTGGCGGGATTTATAACCTCTACACTACCGTTTCTTCTGATAATAAATTTGCTGAGTATATCATGATCCATGAGTTGGGGCACCATATTGCCGCCCTCGCCGATGAGTATTATACTTCTTCTGTAGCCTATGAAGTTCCGGCAATCACTGTTGAACCCTGGGAAACCAATATCACTGCCCTTTTCGACAAGAATAACATCAAATGGAAAGACCTGGTTGAACCGGGAACGCCTCTTCCCACCCCCTGGGAGAAGGAAGCCTTTGACAAATTTGGCTATGAGATACAAAAGTCCCGTGATAGTATCAGGGCTGCTTTATTGCCGGAATCAGTTATGGAAGATCTTTTTGTAAGGCAAATGGCCGGTGAGGATGCCTATTTTTCTAAAGAAAAGTATAAGGACAAAGTAGGCGCTTTTGAAGGAGCCGGTTATACTCCCAAAGGCTTATACCGTTCGCAGCTCGATTGCATCATGTACACCCGTCATATGCAGTTTTGCAAGGTGTGCCAACGCAGCTTGGGAAACGTTTTCGATCAATACTCAAAATAATTATACCTCTTACCGGCTTAATTAATGCCGGATTATCAGTTTCCTTGTGTATACCTCTGTTCCACAGACGATTCTTGCCAGGTAAATTCCATTTGGCAGTGCTGAAAGATCAAGGGTGCAAACATGGTTTCTGAAATCCACAGGATAGTTCCGGACTTGTCCACTGTTGCTGATGATTTGGATACTTTGTACTGAAGTGCTTTTTTTTGCCTCCAGTACAAAGGCTGTCAGACCGGAAGTGGGATTTGGAAATATTTTGAATGCAGATTCATCCTCCGGGCTTTCATCTGTTCCACCAATAAAATCGACACAGCCTTCCTTGATATCCGGGAAATCCTGAACCACCGGTAGTGATAAATGATTCTGAGTAAAACCTGATTGCCAACTGAAGGTTATTGAAGCGGTATCCATTGAAACATTCTTAAGCCCTCCCGAGAATTCATAGGTGCAATCAACTCCTTTCCCATTCGAGTCAGCCAAAATGATACCAATATGAGGATTCGGATTGGCCCCCTTTTTCACTCCATATATGGGTCCAGTGCCAACAATCATTAGACCTCCATCATGGTTTTCAAGTACATCTACCGGTTCCATAAATAGGCTGCTCATCCAGGATAAGCTTCCATCCATTCCAATCTTCATTAATATTCCAAATTGCCCAGGCGTCACTAAAACAAAGTGATTGTCAGAGGTCTTGTGTAATTTAGGAAAGTTATTATTAAAATTAAATGAATACATAGCTGAATATTTCTTACTCCACAGAACATTCCCTGAGAGATCCATCTTCATTACGATAGGTTCGAAATAATTATATGAAAACAGATTGATAAACATAGCATTACCATCGATTATCAAACCACTGCCAGTATAAAAGTCAGAACTGGAAACTTCATAAGATTTTGACCAGATAATATCCCCCTGGTCAGAAATTTTCATTACAAAAGGCTTTGCCATAAAAGGATTAAGGTTTTCAACGATGCCGGTAAGGACAAATTCACCCCCGGCTGTTTCATTGATAGAATTCACCTTGTTTTCATTATTAAACGCAGTATAATTCCTTGCCCAGAGTACATTTCCATCGGCGTTCAGCCGGGCGACAAAAATCCTCGAGTACGGATTTGTCGAATAACCCAGATTTCCAGACATGATAAATCCGTGATCGGCAGTTTGCTGAAGGCTGGTTACATTGCACCATGAACCAAAGTCGATGGATTTTGCCCATAGGGTATCGCCATCAATATTGATTTTGACATAGTAAACAACAGCATTGGGGTCAACCTCTGCATAACTTTCGCCTGCCACCACAAAGCAGGAATCGTGGGTGGGCGCAATAGCCCAGAACTCTTCATAGAAATCATCCCCAATTTTAAATGCCCAGTCCAGGTTGGCTTCAGCATCCAGTTTCATAATAAGGCCGCTACCCGAGTGCTGTCCGCAAAGCAGGAAACCCTGATCATAGGTGTTTACGATTGCATTGGCCTTAACCGGATTTGACATATCATAAAAAACTCTGGAGACCTTGGGCTGCTGAGCGTTGAGAATGTGTCCCATAAAAAGTAAAAACACAAAAAGGTTGATAAACTTCAAATGTATATTCATCTTGCTATAATTTAATAGATTGATTGACGACTTTATTGTTTTGAAATTATGGGAAGGGCGGATGGCTAATGTCGAATGTCGGATGTTGGATGGCGGATGTTGGTGAATGTTGGATTGTGGATGTTAGATTTCAGAATTCAGAGGTCAGATTAGCCTGATTATCAGGTATTAATATCGCCAACGGTTTTTCTCCATTTCTTTCTCAACTTTTCTAAAATATTTAAGTTCAATCATTCTGAATTCTCCCGAAGGGAAGCCTTTGGCTTGAATTCTTGAATTCTAAGCCACAGATGCTCATTCAGGCCTGATTTTTAAAGATACGAAGAATCCTGTCTGGATGGTGTTGGTTCATCAATAACTTGTATCATCGAGTTTAACCTTTCCGCGGAATGTGCGATAGACAAAAAGGGTATAGATTCCTACCATTGGAGCACCGATCAGCACAATAATCAGCATGGTTTTGAGTGCCTTAATCGAAGAGGCAGCGCTATAAACTGTGATATTATAAGCAGGGTCGATCGTTGATAATAATAATACCGGGTAAAGTTCAATAGCCACGAGGATTAGCAGTAAACTCATGGTAAGTGAAGAAAACAGGAATGCATTCCTGAATTTGCGCTTGCTAACCAGTCGGGGAATGTTTGCTATACTGAGAAAAGCCAGGACAGGAACAATCCAGAGGATCGGATTTCCCAGCAGGTGATCCGACAGATGAGGAATACTTAGAAGGGTTAATATTGTGGTTACAACAAAAGTGACCACAAAAAACAGGATAGCCTTTTTGAGTAAAACATAGATTTTAGCAAAAAGTCTTCCTTCTGTTTTCATTGCCAGGTAGATGGCACCATGAACCATAAATAAGGCCAGGGTAGTCAAACCCACCAGTATTGCATATGGATTCAGGAATTGCAGCCAGTGGCCTTTAAATTCATAATCCGGACCAATGGCAATCCCTTGTAAAACATTCCCCAAAACAACACCCAGCAGAAAAGCCAGCATTGCGCTTGAAATGCAATAAGAAATATCCCAAAGCATCCTCCACCATGCCATGGGTTCCTTGCTGCGAAATTCAATAGAAACCGCCCTGAAAATCAAAAAGGCCAGGAAAAGCATGAAAGGAATATACATTGCAGAAAAAAGAGTGGCATACATTACGGGGAAGCCAGCAAAAAGAGCACCTCCTCCAATCACCAGCCATACTTCATTACCATCCCATACCGGCCCGATTGCATTTATTGCGATCCTTCGGCTTTCTTCCTTCCGGAAAAAAAGATGCCAGGCTCCGGCTCCCAGGTCAAATCCATCCAGGATGGCATATCCCGAAAAAAGTGCTCCTACTACCAGGAACCATAAGGTGGGATAATCGATACCAAGAAATGTTTCCATCTTCGTTATTTATCAGGATTCTACAATTTCAGCTATTTCATGCTGGCGCGGGCGATCTTCAATTTCAGATTCATCATAGGGGCCATGTTTGATCTTTCTATCCAGCAAATAGATAAAAAGAGCAAATAATAACACATAGATAAAGGTAAACATGACCAACGAAAAGATGATCTGGTTGGCTGTGACTGATTTGGAAAAAGCATCGCTGGTTCTTAATAAACCATAGACTACCCATGGCTGACGGCCCATTTCGGCAGCAAACCACCCTGCCTGGTTTGCCAGTTGTGGCAAAAGCACAGCCCACACAAAGATTGTCAGTAACCATCGGCTGGTAAATAATTTTCCCCTCCACCATAACCAGCTAGCCAGGAGTGTTAAGCCAATCATAGCCATTCCAATGGCAATCATAAGGTGATAAAATTGAAACACTGCATTTACGGCTGAGGGGCGATCTTTTTCAGGGAAAGCATTCAGTCCGGTTACCGGCTTTTTAAAATCGAAATTTGTCAGGAAGCTTAATCCTCCCGGAACTGCAGGGCCATAAACCTTCTGATTCTCTTTGTCGACCCAGCCAAACAGGTACATATCAGCTACTGCCAGGCTATCAAAATGGCCTTCAAAAGCTGCAAGTTTAACCGGTTGGTTTTTAGCCACCCCAATAGAGGATTGGTGGCCGGTAAGCAATTGAGAGACAGAAAAGAGGGTGGCAACTACCAGGGCAATCTTAAAAGCTTTTTGTGATAATTCAACATAGCGGTTTTTCAGCAGGTAATACCCATGAACACTCAATACCAGGAATGCACCTGCAAGGAGAGCCCCTATCCATACATGTAACAATCTCTCAACGCTGGAAGGATTAAAAACCATCGCCCAGAAATCAGTAATTTCAGCACGGGCATTTATACCTTCACCTACAATATGATATCCTGCCGGAGTTTGCTGCCAGCTGTTGGCTACTACTATCCAAACAGCTGAAAACATTGATCCCAGCCAGACTCCCAGGGTTGCAATAAAATGAACAGGGGGTTTAACGCGGTTCCAGCCAAAGAGCAAAACCCCCAGGAAACCACTCTCAAGGGCAAAGGCAAAGATTCCTTCTGCTGCCAGTGCACTGCCAAAAACATCGCCGACATACCTGGAGTAAGTTGCCCAGTTGGTCCCGAATTCAAACTCCATGACAATTCCTGTGGCTACCCCAATTCCAAAAGTCAGGGCAAAAATTCGCGTCCAGAACCGGGCCATCTGCTCATATATCTTCTGACCAGTTTTCAGATACATGCCTTCCATGATCACCATGATCAATCCAAGCCCAATACTTAAAGGGGGATAGATATAATGAAATGAGATTGTGAAAGCAAATTGTATTCTGGCCAGAATTTCAGTTTCCATTGTGCAATATGTTTTAATATTATGCCACCCCCACCATACTGTTAATGAAATAACAAACGGTGTGTTGAAGATGTTCGCCATCAATGTATCAATTATCAAAATTATTCAATACTGATGATAATTTCTCAATGACATATTTAATTCAGGTAAATAAATTGTAGGATTCTTTTTATTTTTATTGCGTATGCTACGAAAGTCTCTATTGCTCTTGGCCTTATGTTTTTTATATTTTCAGTTTCTACAGGACGCTGAATGTCAGACTATTAAAATTAGATCAGAATTAGCATATGCAAAACTGGCCAGGTCAGCGGGTTCAGAAAAAGTGCAGTTGTTGTCTGAACTGGCTTACTATCGATCAAGCGATTCGATGAGCAGGGCCAAAGAATTGGCCTGGGAAGCTTACAATTATTCCATTCAAACCAAACAAGAACCCGATATTGCCAATTCACTCTTAAGCCTTGCAAGGGTTTATTACGATGCCGGAAATATTGACTCATCAAAAATCTTCCTCTTCAATTCGCAAAAGATTAAAAATGAAATTGAAGACATATCTGGTCTTGACAGGATTTATTTTTATTGGGGCATGATTCTTCAAAAGGATGGCAAATATCGGGAGGCAATTAAGAAGTACCAGATAGCCCTTCAATATGCCAGACTAAGCAGTAAAACTACGCTGCAGGCCCGTTGTTATACAGAACTGGCTAATTGTTACAAATTTCTGAACGAATCCGCTAAAATGAATCAGTCGATAGAGGCTGCGCTCCTTACATTAAAAAAAGGAGGAGATTCCTTGCTGCTTTCCAATGCCTATTGTCACCTTGGGATTTTACAAAATGATCTCGGCCAGCTGGAAAATGCAGTGTCTTCATTTATTCAGTCTATCAGAATTGCAGAAGTACTGTGTGATAGTCTTGGACTAGGTTACCTCTGCTCTAATCTTGCAGGTGTATATGGTGCTTTCGCATTACCAGAGAAAGCTAATGAGTATAATCTGAAAGCTTATAATGTCTTTAAAAATACAGGAAATAAGAGGGGTATGGCCTATGCTTTGAATAGTTTAGGCATTACAGCTTCAGGATTAAAAGAAAATTCAAAAGCACTAAAGTACTATCTGGAAGCCGGGCAACTCAAAGTTGCGGTAGCTGACTGGCAAGGGGCATGTTTCATTTATAATAATATTGCTGATCTCTATATCAACACAAAGGAATTGACACTCGCAGGGAAATACCTGAAAATTGCAGAATATTTTACCGGAAAGGCAGGTGATATGCTGTCAACGGTAGTATTCTACAATACATCCGGTCATTATCATTCAGCCAGGTATGAACATTCAATAGCCCGCAGTTTTTTTGAAAAGAGCCTTTACCTTGCTGAGACTGCAAAACTGCATGATTTTATCACGTCAAACCTTGAATCCATATCCGCCGAATATGATGCCGAGGGCAAACCCGGAGAAGCCCTGGCCTTCTTTAAAAGATACACTGCCAGGAAGGATTCGGTAGCCAGTTTAAATGACAGGAAAGCCATTGCTGAGATGCAGGTAAAGTACGATTCTGACAGAAAGGAGTCCCAGCTTAAGGAAATGAGTAGGTTGATCCTGAATAGCTCCCTGGAAAACCGTTCATTTCTCGCCGGAAATATTACAATTGGATTGATGATCCTGCTGATTTCAGTTTTATTCCTTTATAGGATGAAATCTAAAATGAGACTAGCCAGCCAGGCTTCCGGAGCTGTCCATTCAGATTTCCCGGGATTGGATCTTAAGAAAATCACTTTTATTACTGACCAGGCATCCAAACCAACCCTCACACCAGATCAGCAGCAATGGATCTGGTCAGAACTTAACCAGATCATGGATAAAGAAAAGTTGTTTCTCAACGGGAACCTGAAATTATCTGATCTTGCTCTCAGGCTGAATACAAATACCAGCTATCTTTCCAGGGTAATTAATGAGATGTCGAGGGAAAACTTCTGTAATTATCTCAATCAACTGCGTATCCGGGAGGCTCAACTACTGCTTTCTGATCCGGACAATTTATATTTGACGATTGAAGGGATTGCTCTTTCAGTAGGATTCAATTCCAAAAGTGCCTTCAATACCTCCTTTAAGAAATATACCTCAAAAACACCTTCCGAATACCTGAACAAGGTTCCATCTAAGGATAGAAAGCCTGTCTCAAACCCCAATTGATCAACTAATTGATTTTCTAAATCATGAAGCCTGTTCGGATTTATAAATCCGAACAGGCTTCGTTTGCATTGACCCTTCAGGGCCCTCTACATTTGTGGCATCAATCCGACAGAAAACCAAGTTGAAACTTTCATAAACCAAATCAATTCTTATCACTAAACAATTACAACAATGGCAGAAGAAAAAATTTTTCTCGATGAAAAAGGTGTTAAAGTAACTAATGCCCGTTTCCTAACTTTTGGCAAAACCCATTCCATGTCGGGGGTCACAGCTGTTAGTTCTTACATCATCAAACCCAATAGAAAGCAGCCCATCATCCTGGCTGTTATCGGACTGATCATTACTATTTTCCACTGGGCCGGGCTTATCCTGGTTGCCGGAGCCGTTGCTTTCTGGTTCCTTCAGAAGAATAAATACACCGTCTCTTTAAGTTCAGCCTCCGGAAATGAAGACGCACTCACTGATCTTGACAAGGATTTCATCTTCAGGGTAGTGGATGCTTTAAATGAAGCCATTGTGTACAGGGGATAATCCTTTGAATTTTTATATGTGAATTCTATATCAGGCAGGCTTGTAATACCCACCATTGCAGGCCTGTTTTTTAACATCCCCAGACCCCGAAGCCACTATTTACAAATGTCAGTACCAATCCTCCTCTCATGAAAGCCATTTCCTTTTTTTCCTTTTTATTTCTTTTACTGCTCAGCCAGATCAATGTTTGCGGACAAGAAAAAAATAAACCATCTATACCTGCACCGGTAGCAGCCTATCTTTTCGATGGGAACACGCTCAATTCAGCACCTGGTGGAGGAAAAGCAAAAATCAAACAGGGAAACATTGCATCAGGTCATGATGGAAAGGCGCATTCCGCCTATTCTTTTTCAATCCATCCAAAAACATATAACAGTTCTGTTCAGAATATGAACTTCCCTATCGATATCAATCCCTCTAAATTCCCTTTACTCACTATCACTGCATGGGTCAAAGCCACTAACTGCTTTCGCAAAATGCTTGTGCTGGTGAATGGGACCGATAAATATGCCCGCGGGCTAATTATTGATAAGCATGATGATAATTTCAGGTTTGGAATGAACTGTGGCAAAGATGGGATTTTGTATGGCCCGCCTTTAATTGATGAATGGACCTTTATTGCCATGATTTACGACAGCAGAAACCAGGCAGCAAGGTTTATCATTAACGACCAGGTTTATTCATCAAGGGCAACTACACGTGATAATGCAGATAAAGCTTTTGTGGGAGCCTTCAACGGTACAATTGACGATATCCGGTTCTTTGATAAGATACTCACCCAGGCAGAAATTGAGCAACTGTCAGGAAAACCAATAACCGGAAACCTCTCTGAACTCGAAATCAAAGACCGTTACAGCTACAAAGAGAAAAGGAAACTTAAGGAAGAGAATAAAATCAAAGTGGGGGATATTTATATTGTCGATGCTCCGGAATACAAACTATTTGACACAACCAATCAAACAAATGCCACAAAAATTCTTGGTGAAGGAGATACCCTTTATGTGATCAGTAAATATGATGATGGATGGTATAAAGTAACGGTTAATGGGGGTGCATCCGGTTTCACAACAAGAGGCACCATTATAAAATATGCCTATCCATCCGGGGGAAGTTCCTTCCTTCATAAACTCTCATATGAGTTCAGTCACATCTTCGATTTTACAAAACTTCGTTCATGGATCATTGTGGCCATCTTTGCAATTATCCTCTTTTTTGTCAAACGCTATTTTATTAAACTGGACCTTTTACTTATCCGGCTAAGAAAGGGCGGGGATGAATTCGCGGGTGGCGGAGGTAAAAATGAGACCTCCTCACATTCACAAGGCATTAACTTCCTGCACAAGATTTACCCGGTTAAAGCTTTTCAGTGGTATCCCCTGCTCTCGGGCTTAATGCTTGGTGCTACTCTATTCATAGGCTCATTCTGGGATGGATACGAAATGGAATGGTTCTATAATGAAGGATTCAATATCCTTCCCATTGGGTACGACCGCCCGATACATTGGTTTTTTTACGGGATGACTTTACTCACCATCCTGCTGACGATAAGCTGGTGCATAGAGAGTTTTGTAGTTGCCGGACCCTGGGTTGGTTTACTTCGGATACTTATCTTATTCATTCTGAATTTCATGTCGTTACTGGTATCCTTCTTTTTATTGGTGCTGGTGGCAGCCTTCATTCTCATCATGATAGGGTTGTGGGTGTTCGGGAATACTGTTGGATCCGGTTCATACAAATGCCCTAGTTGTGGCCGCTCATTCAGTGCCTCTGCCGGAAGTTCGGTTTCCTGCCCGGGATGTGGAGCCAGTCTATCAACTTAGCACTCAGCTGACAGCATATCAAATAGTTATCCCATTTTTATAAATACAACAAGATAATGAGAATCGATCGCTTTTTCCTCTCCAAAGCATTCCCGGATAAAGAAATTCAGCAATCATGGAATGCAGGACATGCTATTAATGAAGCCTCATATGGCAATGGAAGCTGGGCATTGACCGTTGCCTCCGTTAGTGAATATACAGGACAACAATGGAACACTGATGGTGAATTTCCTGTTGAAGAAATAAAAAACGGATGGAATGCGGGGAAGGATGTGACGTTCCTGGGGTATGGCGATGGACGGTGGGTACTGTTCATGTCGGAAAACTCAGGTTATACTGACCAGATCTGGAGAACCAGTTCCCGCTTTCCTGAAAAGGAAATTCAAACAGGGATTAAGGATGGATATTTTGTGACTCAACTGGCCTTTGGTTCTGATAGATGGGGTCTTATCATGTCAAAAGGAAGCAGTTATGATGAGCAGCTATATAACAGTTATAATGAATTTCCGAAAACCGCAATTCAAAAAGGATGGGATTCGGGATATGATATCACCTCTTTAGCTTATGGGAATGGCAAATGGGGCCTTATCCTCACCAAGGGAACTGGTTTTGGTATGCAGCAATGGTACACAAACCCGGAATTCCCTATGAATGATATCAATGATAAAATCAGGGAAGGATATAGCATCAGCACCTTAACATTTGGCAATGATGCATGGGCCCTGGCAATGACAGAAATGGAAGCGGATTCAGAGGAAGAAAGTGAAGAAGAAATTGAATCAGGTGGAGGTAAAGTTGACAAGGTAGCGGTAAATATAAATCCTGAGTCTGAACGATTATCGGCTGTAGGCAGCCAGTTTTTCAATAAAGGGGATTATGATAAGGCGATTGTTCAGTTCAAAAAGGCCATTGACCTGGACCCGAAGAATGTGGATGCACTGGCCGGAATTGCAACTACTTATACATGGAAAGATGATTTTGATACTGCCTTAGTCTATTATGAAAAAGCCTTTGCCCTGGATAAGAACTCCCCTATTCTTGCTTCCAATCTTATAAGCACATATAACTATAAGGAAAATGATGAAAAGGTACTGGAAACAGTAAACCTGGCAACTCCCGGTTGTATCGACCAGATTGAATTTGCTGAAACCTTTAATGCAATCGGTGTTGCATTTTTTAATAAAAATCAGTTCGAAAAAGCCATCCACTATTACAAAAAGGCGATAAAAATTGATCCAAAGAATGAGTGTTACAATGATAACCTGGAGCATGCAGAAGAAAACCTTAAACAGCAACCGGCCCTTCAGTCGGAAACGGTTGCTCAGCCGGCCATTTACCAGGTGCCTGATATAGGTGATGAAGAGTTACTGAACCTGTCGCTGAAGGAATTAAACGGACTAACCGGCCTTGACACGATTAAAAGGGATGTTGAAGACCTGATGAAGTATATCAGGATTGAAAAGCTTCGTCAGCAAAGGGGCCTAAATGTTAACCCGGTAGCACTACATTCTGTTTTCTCAGGCCCCCCGGGAACCGGAAAAACTACTGTAGCCCGATTGCTAGGGAAAATATTCAAAGCCATGGGATTATTGAAGAAGGGGCATGTTGTGGAGGTTGACCGCTCAGGACTGGTAGCTGAATATATTGGGCAGACGGCATTAAAAACGAATAAAATCATTGATACGGCACTTGATGGCATCCTCTTTATTGATGAAGCCTATAGCCTGGCCCCGGAAGAAGATCCGAGGGATTTTGGGAAAGAAGCCATTGAGACATTGTTAAAAAGAATGGAAGATAGCCGGGACCGGTTGATCGTGATTGTTGCTGGATATACCCAGGAAATGAAACGTTTTATTGAAGCAAACCCAGGGTTACAATCCCGTTTTACCCGCTATTTTTTCTTTGAGGATTACAGCCCTCAACAGTTATCTGATATATTCATCGAAATCACCAAATCGCGTGATTTCAGGATTGAACAGGAGGCCATTGATAAACTGCTGCGATACACCGGGTTTCTTTATCAATCAAGGACAAAAAGCTTTGGAAATGCCCGGGTGATGCGGAACCTGTTTGAGGAAGTGGTCAGGTTACAGTCGGGACGATTGGCAATGCTTCCACATATCAGTGATGATGACCTGGTTACATTCACTGAGTCAGATATCACTGAAGCAGTAAAAGATGAGTTTGCAGATGAAAAACAGGAAACCCTTGAGGATGTTCTCAAGGAATTGCAACTACTTACCGGGCTAGGAAATGTAAAGAAAGATGTTTCTACCCTGATCAATTATATAAAAATTGAAAAGATGCGGAGGGAGAAGGGGTTGGGATCCAACTCCATTAGTCTGCATACTGTTTTTTATGGGCCTCCGGGAACCGGAAAAACCACGGTTGCCCGCATGCTTGGACGAATCTTCAAAGCGATGGGTATCCTCTCAAAAGGCCATGTGGTAGAAGTGTCGAGGGCCGATCTTGTTGGACAATATATTGGGCATACAGCACCCAAAACTATGAAAGTGATCGACTCAGCCATTCATGGCATTCTCTTTATTGATGAGGCCTATATGCTCACTCCTGCTGACTCATCCAATGATTTCGGGCAAGAAGCTGTCGACACCCTTCTAAAACGTATGGAAGATGACCGGGACAAGCTCGTAGTGATTGTAGCCGGATATACTGAAGAAATGAATCATTTCCTGGAATCCAACCCCGGCCTCCGATCCAGGTTTAACAGGAATTTTTATTTCAATGACTATGAATCTCTAGAATTGACAGAAATCTTCCTCGGAATGTGTAAGGCAAACCACTTCCAGGTAACCCTGAAGTGCCGGAAATAGTACAGGAATACTTCAGTACCTTATATGAATCAAAGGATCATAGCTTTGGAAATGGCAGAATGGTCAGGAACTATTTTGAGAAAATGATCCAGGTGCATTCCGACAGAATTTCTCTGTTGCCGGAAGTGGATGAGGCTACATTAAACACCTTCGCCCCTGAGGATGCGGAAAAGGCAATGGATAGACCCCTTTCCGGCGGTGGAGGAAAGAAAGCAATCGGATTTAAACACTAAAGCATCGTATGATCAAGTACCTTGAAAACCGGGTCTGGGCTTTAAACGCCCGGATTGTCCAGACAGACGCAGATCCAATAATTATCAATGAACAGATTCAGGGAAAAATTACTTCCGGGCTCTTTTCAGAGGGTGGTATTCAGTTTGCTTACAGTGAAAACCCAATAGGTAACTATTCCTTCAGGCCTATTGAAATAACTATGAAATGCACAGAGGTGGCAATTGCAAAATACCAGGAATTACTGGACAAAAAAGAAATTCCTTTCCTGTTGACCTCCTTCCGCTTCATTATAAACACTTTTGGATTCCTTAATATCCTTCCCATCTTTGAATTCAAGGGTAAGATAGAAGAAGAACAACTTTCAGCTATTGAATCTTTTGGAGATGCTTCAGCAGAAGTATTAGACGGATTATTTGAAGAAATTTCCCGTGTGATTGATATCCTGGATGAAATAGGCATACTGAAAAAATCGGCTTTTTATCATTTTGGTGTTCCATCAGGCATCGAAAAGTACCAGGTCCATACCAAAGACGACAGCTATAACTACCTCGTTCATCAGTTCTATATTAATGATTCCGAACAATTATTGAAAACAGTAACTCATTACCAGGTAGAAGAACAGTCCAACACCTTTGAAAATCATCAGTATTATGCGGTATTCCCTATTTATTTCTGGGAACTGAAACAGCGGGTAGATGATGAAGAGTTGGTCAGATTAACTTCCATCGACAGCTATATGATCTGTGAAACCGTTGCGATTAATAACTCCCTTCATGTTTACAATTCCTTCCTGGATTGTTTGAATCAAAACCTGGAAATTGACTCCAACCATCTTCGGAATATTTTCAATTATAACACCTGGCAAATTCAGAACCTTCGACTGTTCAATCCCAATTTCACCTTGCACCAGTTCCGTTTCATGAAGACTTATCGCAAGAATTCAGATATTGAATCAAAATATGAATTATACAAGGATGCTGAGAAATCCCTATCCTTTGCCATAGAAGGAATGGAGGTATCCCGAACCCAGCAATCGGAACGGGTCATGCAATTCATTCTTGCCCTGTTTACGGCACTAACCCTATATTCAGTTATTACAGATGTTTATGCGCTTATCACATCGAGTGTGGATTCGGTACCTTTTTCCCTTCACTCTATGCAAAGTATCATTTTTATCCTCGAAACCCTGGTGATTATCTCCTTTATCCTGTTTTTCAGAAAAATCAGCAGGAAGTTATAATTGTCCCTTGCCGGATATTAATAATAAGCCATGATTCTTTCAACATCCGAAATATATCCTCCTCCGAAAAGGTTTACATGAACCAATAAGGGGTAAAGATTGAAAATATCTATTCGTTTCTCCCAGCCTTTTTCCAGGGGAAATTCTGCATGATAGGCTGAATAAAATTCTTCAGAAAATCCCCCGAAAAGACGGGTCATTGCAAGGTCAACTTCCCTATGTCCAAAATATACGGCCGGATCGATCAGGCATGGGTTACCGGTTTCATCCACCAGGAAATTCCCATTCCATAAATCGCCATGTAACAGGGCTGGTTTTTCCAATGGTAACAATTCAGGCAATAATGAGTAAAAAGACTCAAATTTCCTGACCAGTGCCGAACTTGTTTTCTTTTGATCAAGGGCAAGTTTCAACAATGGTTCCAGTCGTTCCAGGATGAAAAACTCATTCCAATCCGGGTGTTCATGATTGCTTTGAGACAAAGATCCGATGTAATTATCCTGCTCCCATCCAAACATTTCCCCTGGCTGCTTGTGTAGTTTAGCCAATGCCCTGCCAAATGTATCCCAGAAATGCTTTCCCTTGTTTTCTGTCCGGATAAACTCCAGCAAAAGATAGGTATACGGTCCGGCCTCAGCATTATTCACAACCCCTGGAATCCGTATGCTTCCGCCTTCGGATAGTTTTATTAACCCGGCAGCCTCGGAGGCAAACATTCCAGGATATTTTTCTGCCTGGTTGTACTTTAAAAAATAAAAGCCAAAAGAGGTCTCAATTCGAAATGATTCATTGATGCATCCGCCTCCAAGGGAGGTGACAGAAGTAATACTTACCGGCCTATGATGAAGACTTGTAAGATACTCAACCAAATGCCGCTCAATGTTGGAAGGTAACATCGTATTCTAATAATAACGTGATTTCAATACAATTTGGCATTAAACTTATTTTAAATGAATGACTTGCTGTCTCCTTTGTGATACTTTGTGACTTTGTGGCTTTGTGTCAGAAAAATTTGACACGAAGGAACAAATACACAAAGGAACACAAAGATAATCAGTCCAAAGATTGCAGGAATCAACAATATTATGTACTCACATTATCATAGTAATATTGGCAAAGAACCATGCATCTGAAGAGATACAGGAATTAAGGCAGGGCAAAGAAGATGGAAGAAATTAGGTTAAGCCTGGCTCGTTTTATGAGTTGGTCTTTTAAAAGCCTGATCCAAAGCTACCAGGAGGAGCAGGGCAACTGATACCGGCAAGAGATACATCATTTTGCCCATGCTACCCAACCTGCTCAGGGCCTCACCCAACCAAACGGATGTCATTCTGAAGCCTTCTGCTGCATAGTATAATATAAATTGTGCGGGAGTAAATTCAATCCCAAACCAACTCCAAACCGGGAAAAACAATAATCCTACTGCAACGGTGAATGCAAAAACAAGAATCATCCACTGATAACGGAACATCCAGCCTTTAGCAGGTTCAGGTGCCGTTTCAATTCGTTCCATGAGCCTTGATGTGAAATCAAGGGAAGGAGTTTCTAGCTTTGAATGGCGGAGCAATTTGCGGATCGCTTCATCATGCTGTAAATCCTTAGTTTTCATCTGAGTCGTTTTAGTAGTTTACAAAAATACAGTTTTATACCATAGCAGCCTTCATCATCATTCCCTGCAGTTCATCATAGAGCTTTTTCCTGATCCTGTGCAATTTCACCTTTACATTTGAAACGCTCAACCCGGTAATATGACTGATGTCATCTATTGAATTCTCCTCCATATAGAACAAGGTAACCAAAGCACTTTCATCGGGTGGTAAGCGATCAATGGCCTGATTTACCAGTTTTGTCTGCAAATCACCATCTACCCTTTCCAGGTCTTCCAGTATGTCGTCTTCTGTTGTATCACTCATCACCCTGTCATCAATCTGTGTAAACTCCTGCTGTTTCTTGCGGGTATGTGAGATGGCTGCATTATAGACAATCCTGTAGAGCCATGTGCTGAATTTTGAATCCCCTTTAAAAGAACGTAATGATTGGTATGCTTTCATAAAGGCATCCTGTGCAATTTCTTCTGCATCCTCTCTATGCCTCACTATTTTCAGGGCGATATTAAATGCCAGATCTTTATGTTTGTCGACCAGAACGGCGAATGCTGCGGTGTTTCCCGCAAGCACTCTCTGCACATGGTAGATATCGTCCTGTTCTTTCATGTGGGGGTTTGACGCAATCTGTTGATTAAGGTTACAACTAAGGTACGAATATGTGAAAGCAGAGTCAACAATCTTTGTAACCTGACAGAAAAGCTTGCGTCAAAGATTTCACAAAATGAAACTTACAATCTTAATACTTCTCAATATGAATGCAGAAATATTAGTGCCCATTTCAGCTTTTGCCATGATTCTTGGGATCATCTATCTTTCCTACCGCAAAAAGGAAAGAATGGCTTTAATCCAAAGTGGAAAGGATTCCTCCATCTTCGGACAGGATAAGCAATGCTATTCTACCTTAAAGTGGGGATTACTGCTTTTCGGAGTAGGTCTAGGACTTCTGATTGCTGAAGGCCTCGCCAAATATGATGTGCTGAGTCCTGAAGTTGCCTATTTCTCCATGGCTTTCATTTTTGGGGGAGCAGCATTAATAGTTGACTTCCTTATTGAAAAAGCAAGGATTCAGAATCTGCCTGAAAATCATGTGAAAAAGGAAGAATAAAACTCATTCAGGAGATTCTGCAAATTTGAATTCAGTCCGTATGTTCCTAATGATGTCAGAGACTTGCCTGTAGTTGAAAGGTAGCAATCTTAAGATAAAGTGGCCCTTCTTTCCTAAGGATGCTTTCATAGAGATGGATTTCATTAATGGCTTGTTCCTGGATGAATCGGTTCCTGTACTTCTGAATTTCCTCCTGGAATAAATCTTTATCCTTTAGTTCCTTTATTCTGCCAATGGTGAGATGCGGAACAAAATTCTGCCGGTCTTTTTCCCAGCCTGCCTTTTCCAGTGCATCCAGTACTTGTCCGGCCGTATTCTGCAATGCTTCATTAATGTCGATTCCGAACCAAATGACCCGCGGATCATACCGGCTGCCAAAAATCCCTGCTTTATTAATTTTTATCACCGTAGATTCCGACCTGGAAACCGCTAATTGAAGCGCCTCTTTTATACCCGGGATACGTTTTTCATCGGTTTCACCAAAAAATTTCAGGGTGAGGTGTATGTTTTCCGGTTCCACCCATTTGATACGTTCATGGCGTAGCCCGGACCTGATTTGGTTGAAGACTTCCATAAATTCGGCATTGGGTGAAATTTTGATGGCTGCAAATAATCGTTTCATAGTAAATTGTTGTGATGGCCAAAATTACGATAGAGTAAACATAAAAAATGTGTGGGTTTATTTGTAAAAAAAGTTTTACATTTGCCACCTCTTACCGGGGCGTTAGCTCAGTTGGCTAGAGTGTTAGACTGGCAGTCTAAAGGTCATGGGTTCGACTCCCATACGCTCCACGGAATCTAAAGCAGCTTTGACGTTCGTCATGGCTGCTTTTTTTGTGTTCCACAAAATGCACACCCAAAAATGGTTTTGAAAAAACATACTAAAATAATTACTGTGGAAAAATAAAATACCCTTCGATTTGTACCCATGAAATGATTGAATTGTAAAATAATCACGATCATTTAAAAATTTTCCAGGCTATATATTTTCCTGGTTTAAGGGAGGATGAATGATCTGAGATACCCTTTGTTTTTCAATATTAAAGTCTGATTTTCTGATATATAAGACAACTTTTATAGGTTTTGCTTATTGACAATTTGTCTGTATTATAACACCCATTGAGCTTTCTTCCGAACTCATGACATCGGTAAACATGGTATTACCTTTTTTGAAAAAACGGATAATATGCGTTATGTCAATCATTGAAGAATGAGAATGGCATATGGAAAAGAACTATTAACTCGTGGACTGCCACACTTTTAGAAAGAAAAATTAAAGTTCAATAAGTGTAAACTAAAACAAGCTGAATGAGAAATTCAAGAGATGCCCCAGCTATATAGCTGTAAAGAAACTGCCAGAGATAAAAAAGGCAGTATTTCAATGATTAAGTAAAACTAAAAACATGAAAAACAACCTCAAATTATCAAACGGTGTGGAGCTATCCCTTACGGATGAATTGAAGCTTTCACGCAGCATTGATAACGCCCTTAAGCAGGACGATATCATTGATTTGAGGATGAAACTGCTGGCCGTTTACAATGAAAATAAGAAGGCACAGCCTGAGGTTCCAGTAATACGACTGTTTGTGAAAAAGTTCTGGTATGCAGCAGCATCCCTGATTTTACTGGCAGCCATCGGGTCCACCTTATTCTTCAATATGCAGGGTAGTTCCCCAAATGAACAGTTGTTCAAGGAATACTACAGCACGGAGAATCTTATCAATGTAACACGTTCAGGTGATGCCAATATCGTGGAAGCCGTTATGAAGTTCCAGGAAGGCGATTACACCACTGCAGAACAATTATTCAGGCAAATTCTTGATGCAGAACCTGCAAATTACAGCAGCTGGTTCTACTATGGAATCTCCTGCATGGAGACTGGTCATTATGATCTTGCTGAAAATGCTTTCAGCACTATTATAACCGAAGAACAGAATCTTTATGTAGAGCATGCCGAATGGTACCTCGGACTGAGTGCTTTGAAGAGCAACCAGACTGACAGGGCTAAAGAGCAATTGCAAAAGATCGCTCAGAATCCTGACAATATCCATTCAAGAGATGCCAGGAAATTGCTTGCAGAACTTGGTAAGTAGCAGTTTTATCTTAAATTTTAATCCCGGTTCATGAGAAATCAAATGAACCGGGATTTTTTATTTATGTCGGATGTCGATGTTGGATGTCGGATGTCGGATGTCGGATGTTGGATGATGTCGGATGTTGGATGTCGGATGTTGGATGTCGGATGTTGGATGTTAATGCCTAATTAAGGTTGACTTTTTTCACTATTAAACAGAATTATTTGGTCAGAAGGGCGTGCGATGTTGGATGTCGGATGTTGGATGTCGGATGTTGGATGTTAATGCCTATCACACCTCCTTCGGCTAAGCTCAGGAACATGTACATTTATCCCCTCAACTCCAAGCCATAGGCTCCCCTTCGTGGCATCCCCTCTCTCTCCCCCTCTCCTCTCCCCTCTCTCGCCCCTCTCTCGCCCTCTCCAATTCAGTGGCATCCCCTCATCCCTCTCATCCGCCCTCTCCCCCTCTCCCCCTCCCCTCTCTCCTCTTCTCGCCCTCTCCCCTTCTCGCCCTCTCCAATTCTGGCATCCCCTCCCTCGCCCTCTCCCCTCCCCCTCTCCCCTCTCCCTCTCCCCATTCCTCTCCCCATCTCACCCTCTCCCCATCTCGCCTCAACCCGGCACTTCACCACGTCAACACTACTTTAGAATCATTTCCATCAGACTGTCGCACACCAGTTGATTTCCTTTTTCATTCAGATGCACCCCATCAGTCGTAAGAATTCCCTTATTGAGGTTTTCGGGGTTATGTTTCAGGGAATATTCATGAAAGATTGTCCTGAAATCGCAAAGTTGACACTGGTGTTTTTCCGCAAGGGACCGAATGATTTTTGAATATTGATTCAGATCACCATCCTGTGTATTGGAGAAATCGTTGCGCTCACCAATACTTGCAGGGGTACAGAGAATGATCTCAATCTTCTTTTCTTCCAGTTTTTTAATAATGGCTTCATAGAATTTCTCAAACTTATCAATATCGGTCCCGGTTCCCATTGATGACTTGTGCCAGACATCATTAACACCAACCCATATCACCACTTTATCCGGAGATTTGGATAATACATCCTCCTCCAGCCTCAGGTAAAGGTCATATACTTTATTGCCCCCAATTCCGGCACCTTTCAACTCAAAGGCATCAGACTTTCCTTTTGCAACAAGGGCTTGATTCATCCGATCGATGTATCCCCCCGGGTCAACACCCATTTGAGTGATAGAATCACCGAAGAAGATTATTTTAACCGGTTTATCCATGGTGAAGGCAAACATGATAAAAAGCAGGGATATCCACCCAATGGGTTTTAAAAGAGATTTCATGGAAATGTGGATTAGGACTCAATTAGTGATTATTGGCTCAAAATTAACAATTGATCAGGATTATAAACTATTCAGGGTTTTCAAAAAGCCAAATTAATGTTTTGTGCTGAGGAGAACAGTTAATTGCTTTTAGATTGTATTTTTGATTGACTGAATGAGGCGTTGGAATTGTGAGTTGATGTAATAAATTATTTAGGCCAATATCAAAAACCTAAAAACACAAATTAAGAGATATAAGAATATTTAAAAAACTGAATTTGATCCGATGACGTTTTGAAAATTTCAAATGACAATTACAAACAAGAGAACTCAACACTTGAATAAAACTGCTATCGTGCTTGGATGGGGCATAGACTTGAACTCGCTGAATATTGAATTTATAAGAAAAAATAAAGACAAATTTTAACTCAATGGAAAGAAGGGCAGCCCATAACAGCACCTACCCGCCACCAGGCTTTCGCTCGTGCTTCTCTTGAAAACTATTACTAAATTCGTGTTCTGTGCTTCTTGGGAAGCTAGTTGAATAAAAGCCTGGCAGCATGTAGCCCGGGAACGTTTCCACCACCTCCCCCTACCCCATCCTTTTTATCACCTCCAAACACATCCTTGAATTATGATAAGGACACTTCCAGAAACCGGCCTTATCCTCTTCACGATTCACTGTGCCATCCGAACGGATACTCCAGTGCCATTCACCGTTTGATGGATCCACGAGCCTGTATTGGATGAATTGGAAACACTTTTCGGCTTTATCAAGATACCTGCTATCATTTGTCAATTCCCATGCATTCAGGAATCCTACCACTGCTTCCGACTGTGGCCACCAATGCCTGTCAGCATCCAGGTGCCCGGTTTGGTTATTTCTTTCATAAATGAGACTTCCTTCTTCTGTTAATCCTTCCGTTACTGCCTCCGCTACAAGCAGACTAACTTTCCTTACCTCCACCAGCAGTTTGGGATCGTTTAGCACCACGGCAGCTTCATACAACAACCATGAACACTCAATATCATGGCCATAGGAGGTAATATCCAGCTTTGATTCCCAGTTTTCATTAAAAAAGAGAATTAAATGCCCGGTTTGGGGATTGATAAAGCGATCGAGAAATAGCCTGATAAGGTTGTGCAGCCTCTTTTCCAGCAAAGGATCCTTCCACACCCTGAAAAGATTGGTATATGCTTCCAGGATATGCAGGTGTGTATTCATGGTCTTCTTCTCATTGGCATCTTTATCACTAAGCCGGAGATCATCCAGTATCTTCCATTGCCTGTCGAAGGCTTCCAGGTACCCGTTATACTGTTCATCGAAACTGTATTTTTCAACCAGGTGGAAGAGCTTCCTGGCTTGTTCAAGGGGTTCCGGTTTACCACAAGCAAGGTGGTATTCGGTTAGGGCATAGATGAAAAAAGCCTGGGAATACACCTGCTTTTTAGTGTCCAGGGGTTCTCCAAGATGACCCAGGCTCCAGTAGGTACCGCCCTCCAGTTTATCGATGAAATGTTCGGTTATATAATCAGCGGACCTCCTGGCCATCTCCAGGTATTGCTGATCTTTCAACAAGTTATAAGCTGCTGAAAAGGTCCAGAGTATGCGGGCATTCAGGATTCCCCCCTTGGGAGCGTCGGGGATGATGCGATTCCGGCCATCCATTCGTCCAAAGAATCCACCTTTTTCATGATCAACCATGAAGTTCATCCAGAATGGCAGGATGTGCCCTGTGAGTTCATCAAAGGCCTTTTCCCTGAGGATTATTGCTCTCTTCTCATTCATCTTTCAAAGATAATCCATTGCTATTTCAAAGGATCGGTTCCGCTTTTATGCAATCTCCGCTTTTGCCCGCCGTAAAGCGAGTTCGTTACTGATTACGGCCATCTTTTTTTCATTGAGGGGGTAAAACGCAATAAAGGCTACAGAAAGGACGGTTCCTATAGCAGGAAGGAAACTCAGCATTAAACGGATACCGGTCAGGGCATTTTCTGATTGTTCAATATTGGCTTTGAATCCGTAATACCCCAGTAGCCACCCTGTGAGGGCGCCACCCAGGGTCCAGCCGAATTTCTGTGACATGGAAGAGGATGAAAATATCAATCCTGTAGCCCTGCGGCCTGTACTCCATTCGGAATAGTCGGTAATATCGGCATACATCGACCAAAGCAAGGGGAAAATGCTCCCGGCACACATACTGATCAGGCATTGAATCACCATCATCATGGCGATGTTTCCCTGTCCGACGGTATAAAAAGCCAGGCTAAATATGGTGGCAAATATCATGGCCCACAAATAGGTTGTTTTCTTGCCAAAGCGGTTGGAGAGCGGGGAAACAATAATAATACCGACAATGTTGAATACCTGTCCGAGTACCAGGTACAAGGTCGTCAGGGTCAAAGAAACACTGATCAGCGGCATTTGAACGGTATTTTGTTCCAGCACATAATATTTGAAATAATAAACTGCGGCACCATCGCGGATTGAATTGAAAATGAGCGCTGCAATGCCTGATCCAAGCAATATCCACCAGGGTCGGTTATGTAACAGGTCCCTGATATCTTGTTTCAGGGAATCGTTTTTGGCATCAATAGGTTTCACCCGTTCCCTGGTAAGCCAGAAGCAGCCCAGGAAGAAAATAACGCAAAGGGCTGCTATCACCATCACTCCAAAGGTCCAGCCCGTTTGAATATTACCGTTGGCATTGGATGTAAAATATCTCACCAATGGGTCGATCAGGATAAGGGCAATGAAACTGCCGATAAAAGCGAATACCATCCTATAGGAAGAAAGTACATTTCGTTCCCTGCTATCCGGCGACATCACTCCAAGCAGGGAGGCATAAGGGACATTGATCATGGAATAAACCATCATCATCAATGAGTAGGTGATATAGGCATAGATAAGTTTCCCGGTTACTGAAAAATCCGGGGTAATAAACATCAGGGTGCCTATGAGTCCAAAAGGGAAAGCAAACCAAAGAAGATACGGGCGGAATTTCCCCCATTTTGATTTTGTCCTGTCGCCCATCACGCCTACCACCGGATCGAAAACGGTATCCCATATCCGGGTGATCAGGAACATGGTTCCAACCGCAGCTGCCGGAAGGCCGGCTACATCTGTATAGAAAAACAGGAGATACATCCCGAAAATCTTCCAGAACATGGATGAGGCGAGATCCCCAAAACCGTATCCAATCTTTTCCTTCAGTTTCAGCTTATCTGTTATCATTTCCCAAGATATGACCTGTTATGTTCAACCATTTCCTTCACTGTATTCATGGATGTAGCAGAGCGATATCCGTCTGTCCGGCTATTCAGGCAATAGTCGGTGAGCCGGTTAATGGCAGAAACGGCTACATGAAGCCGTGTATCGGAAGAGGCGTAATAAATATAGACAGTTCCATCCTCATCCGCGATCCAGCCGTTTGAAAAGAGCACATTTGACACATCTCCAACCCGTTCATCACCTTCGGGGGCAAGGAAATATCCTCCCGGCTGGGCAATGATCCTGTCGGGTTCTTCGAGAGAGGTCATGAACATATATAACACATATCGAAGTCCTGCAGCACAGCCTCTTACACCATGGGCAAGATGAAGCCAGCCGTTGGCGGTTTTTATGGGAGCCGGGCCCAATCCATTTTTCAATTCCTTAATGGTATGGTATTTCCGGTGATCAATAACCTTTTCCTGATTGATTTGTGCATTGGTGATATCGTCAATAAGTGCCCAGCCAATAGCTCCACCGGCTCCGGCTTCAATAAAACCATCCTGGGGACGGGTGTACAATGCATACTTGCCATTCACAAATTCAGGATGCAGTACCACATTTCTTTGCTGATGGGCAGATTTCAAATCAGGAAGCCGCTCCCAGGATTCCAGGTCGTGGCTCCTGATGATTCCTGCGGAGGCTTTCGCTGAAAATTCGTCACCAGCCGGGGCGGAAGGGTCTTTTCTTTCAGAACAAAAGACTCCGTAAATCCACCCGTCTTCATGCGCCGTGAGCCTGATGTCGTAAACATTTGTTTCCGGATTATCGGATTCTGGTAAAATGAGCGGCAGTTCCCTGAATCTGAAATTATCGATACCATTTTCACTTTCGGCAACAGCAAAGAAGGATTTCCTGTCACTTCCTTCTACACGGGCAACAAGCACATATTTATTCCTGAATTTGATAGCACCGGCATTAAAAACAGCATTAATTCCGAAGCGTTCCAGGAAATTCGGATTTGTGGTGGGATCGAAATCGTACCGCCAAATCAGTGGAGCATGCGCTGCTGTGAGGATGGGATTTTCACATCGGTTAAAAATTCCATTACCGGGTTCAATAATTTTGTTTTTCCTGCTAAGGAGTGATTCCTGTAGTTCTGACAGAATCAATACCCTTTCCTGGTAATCTTTATTCATTGGATTCTTTTAAGTTCATCTTTTCAATTCAGGTCTTTTCGGAAGAGCGTCTCCGGAAAAGAATATAATTTGAGGAAGTCCTTTTCACTGGGGTGTCCGGGATAGGGCATATAATAGTGATTCGGACGGTTGGCAGCATTTCTCCAGAAAAGTACATAAGAGAGTCTGAAATCCTTAATGGTGGGCCAAAGTACGTTGGTCCACCACAAAGAATCAGGAATCTGCTCATAACCCATTTCTGTGATGGCCGGGATTTTACCTGTTTTACGAGCTGCTTCTTCAAGGAAACTAAGCTTCTGCTTTACCAGGGCCATAAATTCATCATTTTTCATTTTCGGAGATTGATAGAAATCAAATCCGATCATATCTACATAATTATTCCCCGGGTAACGGTCGAGAAACCCTTCGCAACTATTGAAATTATCCGCATTGGAATAGACGGTAATGATATTATGTACCTCTTTAATTTGAAGGAGGTAATTGATGGTAAAGATGTAGAGTTGTTTGAATTCGTCTGAAGAGCAGTGGGCTTTCCCCCACCAGAACCAGTCTCCTTCAAGTTCATGAAAGGGCCTGAATAATACGGGGATAGGCTTACCATTCTCATCCGTCAGGCTTTTTAAAAACGATGCAAGTTTATCAAGCCATTCAGTATAGAGGATATTTTTAGCATTTCCCGGAAGGATACTTTTTACTGCCCCGGGATCGGATATATCCCAGGAGCTCCCCCCTGTTAAAGGGTTATTGCAATGCCAGCTATACTGGTTGATGCCACCCATGTTATGCACTGTAAGGGCAAACTCCTGCATCTGAAGAAATGAAACAGAATCCAGGTTATACGCTGATCCGGTTTCGATATGACCCAGGTCCCAACCGAAAACTGCAGGATAATCACCAAGAATCCTGAACACATCTGATTGTCCGGAAGGGTATTTCCAACCTATTCCATAAGCCAGGTCATCCTGGTGGCCAAACATGATGCCTTTTTGGGTAGTTGATATTAATTTCTTATAAAGCTGTTGAGTTTCAGTTGTAGCTTTTTTATCTGCCAATGTATTTACACCCTGAGCCTGGAGGAAACCTGAATAAAGCAGGACACTGGAAAGGATAAAACATAGCATTATTTTCATGGAATTGGCTTTAAATGATGACCAGGCTTCTGGAAGGTTTCAAAAATTGAGTGATAAAAGAAAGAATCGGAATGGTTATTTGACCTTTTTTAATACTTCCGATATTTTCTGATTGAATACATTGATCAATGGTATCGTGGAATCAGTATTGAAGACAGAGTTTAGGCCCTGTTCCTCATTAGGAGGATCACCTACATAATCATCATTAGGTTGCCAGTAAAGGTTTGAGGGGCGGCCTTCTCCACCCATTCCCCAGAAATTGCATCCGGCTAAAACATCCTTGGTTTTAGCATGTTCCACCACCTGCATGAAGGCATTTCTATAATATTCGTCACGAGCATTTGTTGTTTCACTTAACTGGTAACCATGAAAATCCCTGGGAAGGCCAAATTCTTCCAGGACAATAGGTTTGTTCAGTTTTCGTGCCACCTTTATGTGTCGTTGCATGTATTGATTTGTGCTATCGATGCTCAATTGCAGGGTGCCGCTGATATTTTTAATATCGAGCCAGCTCCAGTTTTTAGGCCAGATATGCATGGTGAGGTAATCGACATTAGGATCCGCATGGATTTGTTCAAAATATTCGAGTGATTTTTCGCAGCCATGCTGGCCCTCTGTACCTGTGGTAACAAGGTGGTTTGGATCCAGTTGTTTGATATATGCTGCTACATCACTGATCCATGCCTTGAGTGCAGGAAGATTTTCAGTAGAAAAAGCCCGTGGCTCATTACCGATTTCCCAGGTCATGATTGCCGGGTCATTTATGTACTTAAGTCCGCTGTAACGATTCGTCCTGCTGAGGATAAAAGTGATGAAATCCTTGTATTGCTTCTTGCAGTTCTCACAATTCATAAACTGTCCGGAGAATTGCATAAACTCCTGCCAGGTATTGGGTTTTACCATTGGATAGGGGATTTTTCCGTACCCGTTCCAATTGAGGTATTGAGCAAATCCTCCTGACCAGTCCCAACTGTTGTTTAGGAAAAGAATGGCTTTCATTTCACGTTTTCCTAACTCAGCCATCAGATAATCCAGTCCATCAAGCATATCTTCATTATACACTCCCGGTGAGATTTGTAAAACCGGGGTAACGCGGAAAGGCTCGCCAGCGGGGCCTTCTGCACCTACCTGAATCCTCAGGTTATCAATTCCGCATTGCTTCATGAAATCAAGTTCCCTTTCCAGGCGTGGCCGGTCGCCGGTAGGAGAAGCCAGGATCGTTCCGTACCAGTAGTTTGCCCCTATATAGTAATAGGGCTTCCCTTCCAGTTGAAATGTATGGTCATTGATGCTGATGAATGAATGATCCTGGGCTTTCAGCGAAAGAATGGAGAAAAGAAGTAATCCGGTTATCAAAAGCCATTTCATCATAAATACAAGGTTAAGCAATAACTTTGTCAATAATGCTGACCCAATTATTACTCTTGGACCAGGTTTTATTCATTCCAGGAAAATCCGAAATAATTCAACAGATTCCTTAGGGGAATCGTAATATGATTCAAAGGTAGGCAGAAGGATGATTTTTCAATTATATCATTTTTTTAAATCATGGTATTATAATGACCTCTTTAAAGTCTGATGAGAAATGTATTATTATACTCATTATTAATACTATTTTATCTTCTTTATTAAAATAATATCAATCTTTGAAAAGTCATTATTTTTTACTGGTTGATTATTAGTGTGTTATGCAGTTACTTTATTAATACAATATTAACAGAATCATATATTAACAGTGATATTAGTTTTGCATATACTATATTTGAGTCTGTTTTCGTCAGTTATTAACCCTAAATGATAGCATCATGCGCGACAACATTCTCAGGGAAATAACGCCTCTTACTCAGGGGGATTGTTTTACTATGTTCACCCGAAAGAAAGCTGCCTTTGATTTTCCCTTGCATTATCATGAAGATATAGAATTGAATCTTATTCTCAATGGAGCCGGTGCAAAACGATTGATCGGGGATCATATGGAAGAGATAGGGGATTATGAACTTGTGATGATTGGCCCTAATCTTCAGCATGCGTGGTTTGGGGAAGGATTTAAGGAGAATCAGATTACAGAAGTTACTCTTCAGTTTCACAAGGACTTCCTGGATGAGAAATTCCTTTATCGGAATCAACTTAGATTCATAAGGATCATGATTGAAAAGTCAAGCCGTGGTATCTTATTCTCAAATCATACTACAAAGCTATTGGCTCCAAGAATAATGGACCTGGGTAAAAAGCAGGGCTTTGATTCCGTCCTGGAATTATTGTCGATTCTGCACGACCTTTCTGTTTCCCGAAATTACCGGTTACTATCTGACATGTCCTTTAATAATACTGAAAAGCTTTCTTTTAATAGTCGGCGCATTGATAAGGTAATGACCTATTCGAGACTGAATTTCCAGAAACAGATTTCATTATCAGAGGTGGCCCGGATAACGAATATGACAGAATCGGCATTTAGTCGGTTCTTCAAACTCAGAACGGGAATGACATTCATTGACAGCCTGATTGAGATTCGGCTGGGTCATGCTTCACGAAGCCTTATTGAAACAACGGAATCCATTTCCGAAATCGCCTATAATTGTGGCTTTAATAACATATCCAATTTCAACAGGATCTTCAAAAAGAAGAAGGGTTGTACGCCTAAAGAATTAAGGGAAAGCTACGATCAGGGGAGCAGGGTGTTCGTTTAATAAATGGGTTGAGTGGAATAGGTTATGGGCATGGGCTGGAAGGATGATCTTTTTTCACCGCAAGGACGCAAGGAAGGCGCTAAGACGCAAGGGGAGCAGGGTGTTCGTTTAATCTTTATTCGCTCTGTTCATTTTACCGCTAGGACGCAAGGGGGGCGCAAAGACGCTAATGAAGGAAAGGTTCAGAGGGGATGAAAAAATCGGGGAGGGAACTAAAAAAGTTGAATATCAAAAAAGCTTATTCTTTTACGAGCAGGCAGGTTTCACGGCCTGATGGCGATGTGAGGCAACAGATGTAGATGCCGCTTCCAGCTTCTGCCCCGGTTGCAAAACGGCCATTCCATGCGATTTTATTTACCCCTTTGCACAGGAAACCTGTTTCCACTACACAGCATTTCACTCCGCAGGCATTAAAAATTTCGACTGTAACCTCTTCCGCTGCAGGCAGAGCAAAGGTGATTGTTGTCAGGTTCTTCATTGGATTTGGTGCAACGCCAAGATGAAAGGGTTTATATTCTGCTAACCTTTCGAATCCCAGGGTGCCATTCTCTCTAACAATGGCAGTATCGAGATTTGTAATGGTAATATTATCAAACCAGATTTTATTTCCACTCGTGCCACCATATTCAGTAGAGAATTCAAACTTGTCTAAGGCAGCCCAATCAAATTTTCCTTCGGCATTAAACCAGGATCCGTTATCCCATGACCCGCTTTCAACAAATTCAGAAAGAGGGATATGCACATGATGCCAGCGGTTGTCCCAGGCTGCCCGGCTGGCATCAATCGTGACCCCAATGCGCCAGGGATGGTCATTGGGGTCTTCAGTTTTTGTATCCAGGAATCTTGCATCAAATTTGATATCTGTTTCATTCCCTCTTACCATGAAATCAAGGGCATACCCATTTTCAACCAGCCAGGAGAAATCCCGATCAGGGAGAAAATCAAACCCTAAAGCATTGTATTGACTAAATCCTTTCCATTCGAGGCAATACTGGTTATTATTGGGTAATAAGGAAGAATAAAAGTCGATAGTCCCGGCAGAATAACTATTATTCACTAAGTTGATCTCAATATAATCGGAATACACCTTCATTCCAGTGGTATCGGGTATCATCGACCAGGAGGTCTGAGGCGGGACATTAAAGCCCAATCCCTGTAATAATGATATATTCAGATCATGATTAAACATTTGATTGGATCCTTTTTTGAATAAACCAAAACCACCCTGGTAATCCCATGTTGTCCAGGGGATATCGTTTTCCTCCAGGTATTCCCTTACGACCTGGTACCAGTAAACCCTGTCGGAGGTGTCACAATTGGGGATATACACTCCGAATTCACCGCAAAAAACCTTGACATTCCTGCTGTTTCTGAAATTGATGGCATAATCGATCAGCGATTTCACTTTTGCCACAGTACCATCAACAGGGTAATTGTTCAGGGCTGATTCCACCCAGGTGCCCAGTAAATCGTTTGGACAAGGTGGCATGGTCAGCGGATCGTATGGAAATGGAACACCCGATAGTGAAGCCATTGAGGGCGTATTCCAGGTGGCTCCCTGGTGAGTAAACATAAATGGGTCGTAAAAATGGAAGGTATATAGCAGGTTGGTATCAGCATATGCCGGCAGATTCTGAAGTTCGGAATAGGTATTGTAGCCCGATCCTCCCACAACAATGGTGTGTTTTGTATCAACAAGCCTGATGGCATCAATTACATTTTTTTGAATGATACCCCAGGCCTGGGTTGATATTCCATGGGGTTCGTTCAATACTTCATACAGGATATAATTACTCCTGTCTTTGTAATGAGCAGCCATTTGAGGCCAGACTTTCTTGAGAACGGTTTCAACCTGTGGTGAGGTATTCACTGATGGGTCAAAACTATGGTCATCGAGGATCAGGTACATTTGAAGTTGCTCCGACCATGTTACCACTGAATCAAGGAAGCTGAAAAAGAGCGGATTCAGGGTATAATCGGGGCCGCCGGAACTCATTTCATGCAGACTGATGGGTAGACGGATCACATCACAACCCAGACTCTTGATATTGACCAGGTCTTGTTTGGTGTATTTGGTAAATTGAATTTCGCCGGGGCTATTCACCTGGAACCAGCCGGTAAGATTGACCCCTTTGCTGAACGGAGCCTGGGCTGTGCTGCTGAATGCAAGAAGAAATACATTCAGGAACAATACAATTGTTTTGAAGTTTCTCATGGCAAAATATCTCATATTAAAGAGGTTAACAATGATTGATTGGGATCTTTATTCAGAAAGCCGAAGAAATATTACATCGTGAGAGGGAATGACCGCCTTCAAAGGTACTGCAGTGGTACCAGCTGATTTGTGCTGCCATACATCCCTGATTTTATACTCATGACTATCGAATTCAAAATTCTTTCCGGATAGGGCATCCCGAACCGGATAATGCTTCCAGTCGAAATTAACGGGCAGGTCTTCATCTCCCCTGTTGAGAAAGCAAATAGCTATCTCATTATTGCTTAAGGGTTTGGCATATACCTGTAGGTTGCCAAAATCGAGGTATTTAAAACACTGAATTCCAAGGGCATCCTGATCAATGGCAATTGCCTCCCTGTTGGTAAGAATTTCGAGTGTTTCCTTTGACACCGACCTCAGGTCATTCCCTGCAATGAGTGGGGCTGCAAGCATACACCAAAGTGAAAAGTGCGCCCTGTCTTCACTCAATGTCATTCCATTTCCTACTTCCATCATATCAGGATCATTCCAGTGGCCCGGGCCTGCATACTTCCTCAGGTCCTTTTGCTTATCGAGAATCTGAAGCACCCCCAGTGATGACCAGTTTCCATATCCTTTCTCGCAGTTGAAACAGTTGGCAATATCACCGGTTGTCCGCCACATATGCCCGACATCCTTTGCCCAAAGCCAGGGTTTATTATCACCCCATTCGCAAATACTGAACAGAATCGGCCTTCCGGCATCGTGAAGGGCATCCCGCATGGTTTTATAGGCATTTTCGGCATTGATTCCGGTGGTATTACACCAATCATATTTCAGGTAATCGATTCCCCATGAGGCATAGGTGATGGCATCCTGGTATTCATGTCCGTGACTTCCCGGTTTACCTCCGCAGGTCTGGGTTCCTGCATCGGAATAAATTCCAAGTTTAAGTCCTTTTGAGTGAACATAATCGGAAAGGGCTTTCATTCCTGAAGGAAACCTTATCGGATCAGGATGAATAAAACCAAGGCTGTCGCGGCTTCCATGCCAGCAATCATCAATATTGATATACTCATACCCTGCAGCTCCCATTCCGGTTGACACCATGGCATCTGCTGTTTTCCGGATGAGATCCTCATTAATTTCACAACCAAACTTATTCCAGCTGTTCCATCCCATAGGAGGGGTTTGTGCAAGATCATATTTTTGAGCTGAAAGGCCCTGGCAGAGGAGGATAAAGGCAATTATTACAGATATTTTCATATTGTTTATTTTGACTCAAGTGTAACAACGGCTGATTCAAGGTTTTCAGAAGTAGCTGTGATTTTAATCGGGCCCGGAGATTTACCGGCCTGAACCACCAACAGGCACATCCCGTTAAAAGCCTTCCTGGTATCGGATTTAAAGGGTTCAAGACTGATCTGGTTCCCATTATCAACTCCTGCTATGATTGCAGGCCCTTCTACATTGAATTTCACTGTCTGATCTGCTTGGGGCACCATGTTGTTATTTTCGTCAACAATTTTTACTGTGCAGAAAGAGAGGTCTGTTCCATCCGCTTTAAGGATTGTCCGGTCTGAGATCAGCACAATACGGGCAGGTTTTCCTGCGGTAGTGACCTCTTTCTGAACAAGTGTTTGTCCCCTGGTACGGCCGATTGCCTTTATGTTTCCTGCTTCAAACGGTACTTTCCAGGATAAATGGAGCTCTCCGTTTTCCTTTCTTTTGGTGCCCAGGGATGTGCCGTTAAGAAACAATTCGGCTTCCAGGCAATTGGTATATACCCATACATCGATAAGCTGGCCTTCTTTCCAGTTCCAATGAGGCATCAGGTGCAGCATAGGCTTTTTTGTCCACTCACTTTGGTACATATAATAGCAATCCTTTGGAAAACCACATAGATCAAGGATTCCGAAATAGGAGCTATGTGCAGGCCAGTTGTATGGGGTGGGTTCTCCAAGATAATCAAAGCCCGTCCAGATGTATAAACCTGAAAGAAAGTCGTGGCTTCTCATTATTTTCCAGGTTTCTTCGTGTGTGGAGCCCCAGGGAGTTGAGCAGTTGTCGTAGGAAGAGCAGGTGAAATCCGGGTTGCCTTCATTAAAGGGAACATCCCATTTAACGGGCCATCTTCTCACTGAGTCGGCAGGAAAATCATAACTTCCTCTTGAAGCTAAAGCCGATGTGGTTTCTGAAGCAATGAATTTTTGTCCGGGAAATGTCTTTGGAAATTCTGCGAAAGTGTTGAGTTTATAGTTATAGCCTACCAGGTCGAGTGCCCCGGATTTAATGATATTATTCCAGGGTGCCGGATCATTACATGCTGAAGTTATCGGACGGGTTGGGTCGAGTTGGCGGACAACAGAGGCCAGCTGTGTTGCAAGAGGCGTCCCTGTTGAATCCCACTGCTCTATAATCTCATTGCCAATGCTCCAGATGAAAACGGAGGGGTGATTGCGGTCGCGTAACACCATATCTTCAAGATCCCGTTTATACCATTCGTCGAAATCCAGTCCATAATCATTGGCAGTTTTGTTCTTTTTCCACATGTCGAAGGCTTCATCCATCACGATAAATCCCATCTTATCGCATAGGTCAAGGAGTTCGGGAGCGGGAGGATTGTGAGATGTCCTGATACCATTGCACCCCATTTCCTTTAATAATTCAAGCTGTCTTTCCAGGGCCCGGGTATTGATTGCAGAACCAAGGCATCCCAGGTCATGGTGATTACAGACACCCCGGATTTTAACAAAGTCGCCATTCAGAATAAAACCTTTCTCCGGATCAAATTCGAACTTGCGAAGACCCAATGGAGTTTCATAGGTATCGACCACTTTCCCCTTCTGCTCGACAAAGGTTATTATCTTGTACAAATAAGGCGATTTATCGGACCACAACCGTGGCTGTAACATCCTAATTTCCTGGTAATAAACATGAAGGCTATCCGGCTGCTCTGCCTGGACAGGCTCTGTTTGGGCCACCACATTGTTATCGTTGTCGAGGATGATGGAGCGGTGTGAAATTTTCACTGAATTTCCGGTATGATTCCTGACTGTTGCCTGGATATTTACCACTGCACTCTCCTCACTTACATCTGGGGTTGTAACATAAGTACCCCAGTGATCAATGGCTACGGAACCGGTGAGCACAAGCCATACATTGCGATAAATCCCTGAACCGGAGTACCACCTGGAGTTAGGCTGTTTGGAATTATCCACCCGAACGGCCAGGACATTGTTTTCATTTATCCTGATGTAAGGGGTAAGATCGTAACGAAAAGAACTGTATCCATAAGGCCTTTTGCCCAGGTAATGCCCGTTGATCCATACTTCTGAATTGCGGTACACCCCATCGAAATCAATGTAGATTTGTTTGCCTGCCTGTGGTTTTTTAATTGAAAAGGTTTTCCTGTACCAGCCGAAACCACCCGGAAGGGCACCTCCACCGGTTGTTGCCGGATTTGATTCACTGAAAGTCCCTTCAATACTCCAATCATGTGGCAAATCCAGTGATCGCCAGCCTGAATCATCAAAATCAGGTTTCGATGCATTCGGTTCATCAGCCAACAGGAACCTCCAGCCTTCATTGAAATTAATCTTTTCCCTCAGACTGGAAGAATTGCGAGGTTGTGCAATTACTGAAAGGCTCACTAACATTAAGGAAATGATGAGGTAAGCCCTGAAACCCTTATTTTTCATTGAATCAACAGGATTAATACGTGTTTTGAATTATTGGTTCACTGTAAAAACTGCCTTGTCGAGCCGCTCTGAATCAGGTCCGGTGAATATTTCAAACTCTCCCGGTTCCACTACCCTTTTCATATCACGGTTATAAAACCATAGCTTTTCAGGAGTGACTGTGAAAACAACCTCCGCTGTTTCCCCCGGTTGCAGGGTGATTTTTGCAAAGTCTTTCAGTTCTTTTATTGGCCTGGTTACCGAACTGATCTTATCATGAATATAGAGTTGAACGATCTCTGAACCGGTAACTGTGCCGGTATTTTTCACTTGAACAGTAATCTTCAGGTTTTCACCAGGCTTTATTGCAGCTTTTTCAACTACCGGTTTTCCATATTCGAAGGTGGTATAGCTTAAGCCATAACCAAATGGAAATGCAGGTTTCATATCGGAATTCACATAATTACGGTTCCTTGAAGGCTTTTTGCTGTAATAAACCGGTAATTGTCCGATATTCTTCGGGAATGTGACAGTAAGTTTCCCTGAAGGATTCACTTTGCCAAAAAGGACATCAGCAACGGCTGTTCCGGTTTCCTGTCCGAGGTACCATCCCTCCAGCAGGGCTGGCATTTGCTGAGTAATGAAATCAGAGACAATCGGTCGTCCATTGATCAGGAGCACAACCACCGGTTTCCCTGTTTTAACCAGTTCCCGGGCAAGTTCTTCCTGCCTTCCCCAAAGGGTAAGGTCGTCGCGGTCGCCACGGTGTTCTTCGCTCCAGCCTTCGCGGCAGATCGATTCATTTTCACCAATTACCAGCAAAACAACATCACTCTTCTTAGCAACCTCCACTGCTTCGGCAATAAGTTTTCGGTCAGAATCAAGATCATTTAATGCTGTATTATTGTTATCCCAGAAGGAACCCGGACTGGTGGTAATTTTGCATCCTTCGGCATAAAGAACTTTAAATTGCTCTCCTGCGAAATTCCTGATTCCATCGAGGACTGAAACTCCTACCCTGGGTTCAATAGTGTAACCTCCAAGGTGAAGGTCGGCAGCATTGGGGCCGATTACTGCCATGGTTTTTATTTTGGAGGCATCAAGAGGCAGGAGCTTATTGTCGTTTTTCAACAGGATGATTGATTTATGGGCGGCTTCCAGGGCAATTGCCTTATGTTCTGCACAGTTGGTCACTTTCCTGGTTCTATCAACATCGGCATAAGGGTTTTCAAAAATGCCCAGCCTGAATTTGTTGAGAAGGACATTTCTGACGGCCTCATCCAATGTGCTTTCGGCGATATACCCTTTTCTTACGAGGGGGGCTACCAGGCGGTAATAACTGCTCACATCCATAATTTCAAAATCCACGCCTGATTCAAGGGCGAGTTTGATGGCTTCGGCGGTGTCGGCAACCACAAAATGCTTACGGTTCAGGTCTTCAATTCCTCCCTGGTCGCTGATCACATGTCCCTTGAATCCCCATTCCTCACGAAGCACTTCCTTTAGCAGCCAGGGATTGGCATGATTAGGAATAGCTGACCATTCGTTGTAAGAGGGCATTACGCTGAGCACTCCTGCTTCCTTTACGGCAATTTCGAAAGGATAAAGGTGGTTTTCCCTGAAATAGCGTTCATCGCAGAAAATGGGGGCTGTATTGTTACCCCCTTCACCCTGCCCGTGCCCGGCAAAGTGTTTAAGGGTGGCAATTACATGTGAACCATCAATTAGAGGGGAGCGTCCCTGAAGGCCCAGGATAGCCGCTTTGCCAATCCTGGCAGTCAGGTAGGGATCTTCGCTATAGGTCTCTTCTGTCCTGCCCCAACGTGGTTCCCGTGCCAGATCAATAACCGGTGAGAGTGCCTGGTGAAAACCACGGGCTCTCATCTCAAGTCCGGTTGCGGAAAATACCTTCTCAATAAGTATTGTATCCCAACTACTGGCCAATGAAATAGCCTGGGGGAAACTGGTGGCTCCCACTCCCATAAAACCATGAAGTCCTTCACCAATAAACAGGCAGGGAATTCCAAGCCTTGTTTTACTGATCAGTATTTTCTGAAGGGCATTATCAAGACGCATGGCTTGTTCCATGGGCATTTTTACCTGGAAAAAGGTGATAGCACCAATTCCGTCGGGGAAGGATTTCAATACCTTGTTTTCATCAATTTCACCTTTCTCATCAAAAAGGGTATTTCCAACATTGATAAAACAGAGTTGTGCTGCCTTTTCTTCGATGGTCATCTGTTTCATTAACAGATCAACTCTTTCTTCTATCGGCAGGTTCTTGCCGGGAACCGGTTTTGTGGTTTGTGAAGCCACGATGAATGAGATTAGCAGGAAGCCTGTAACCAGGAGTGTTTTCATTTGAACGGATTTAATGATCAGCTATAATTCTATTTCCTTTTCCAGCAAAATTTGATCAGATGATGAACCTACCTTCAGCATGAATTTGCCGGGTTCGAGCACCCAGTCTTTCTTATCAGGGTCGTAAAACTGGAAAGCCCTTTGATTGAGAGTGATCTTAACTTCTCCTGATTCGCCGGGTTTTAGGCTGATTTTTGAGAAGCCTTTGAGCTCTTTAGCCGGACGACTCACTGATGATTGGGGGTCAGTAACGTAAACTTCAGCAATCTCCTTACCTGCAACCTTTCCGGTATTTTTAATCATAAAAGTTAGTGTACACATTTCTTCCGGGTTGCCTTTACTGGTTTTAACCCTGAGGTCAGAATATGCGAACTGTGTATAGGAAAGTCCAAAACCAAACGGGAATAGTGGCTTAACAGCTTTTGTATCGAAATAACGGTATCCGACAAGTAACTCGTCTTTGTAATTTACGGTTCCATTACTTCCCGGGTATTCTCCAAATACTACTGAGGGTGAATCTTCGAGTTTTCGGGGAAGGGTATAGGGCATTTTTCCTGAAGGATTTACGTCACCGGTAATTATCCTGGCCAGGGCTGTCCCGGTTTCCATGCCTATATAGCTGGTATAGAACAGGGCATTGGCATTATCAATCCAGGAACTCATATCTACCGGGCTTCCTGCTATCATAACAATAATAGCATTGGGCTTCACTTCAAGGATGGCACTGATAAGTTCATCCTGTCCATAAGGCAGGGACATATCCGGCTTATCATCACCTTCACAGTCGTTTCCGGGTTCATGATTGAGACCACCGAAAATAATGACCTGTTCGCATTCTTTGGCAAGATTAACAGCTTCGGCCCTGAGTTTGGCATTGGAAGACTTAAGATCTTTGGTTACTTCATAACCCTGGGCATATTTCACTTCTATTTCATTACCCAATCTTTTCTGCAGTCCTTCGAGAGGCGTGATTTCATACTTAGCTTTAATTGTGGTACTCAGTCCGCCATATGCATGTTTACGGGTAGCATTATCACCGATCACAGCCAGTTTTTTAACATTGCTTGCCTGTAATGGCAGAATCTTGTTGTTTTTTAGCAGCACAACCGCTTCTTCCGCTATTTTCAGTGTGGCAGCAACTCTTTCAGGGGTGGCAAGTTTGGCTGCCATCCCGGTTGTATCCGGTTCTGCTTTGCCAATAAGGTTTAACTTCACCATTACATACAAAATCCTTCGAACCTTATCATCCACCACTTTGGCATCCACTTTACCGGCTTTGATGGAATCGAGGAGTGCTTGTCCCATGTAGTAATTGCCTTTTTTCCCATCGATAGGGTACATTTCAAGATCCAGCCCGTTATTTGCTGCCTCGAGGGTATTATGAGCTGCACCCCAGTCGGTCATCACCAAACCTTTAAACCCCCATTCCGTTTTCAGGATATCCTGGAGCAGGTATTTGTTTTGACTGGCATACTGACCTCTGAATTTATTATAAGCCCCCATAATACTAAGGACACCCCCTTCTTTAACAGCAGCTTCAAAAGCCGGTAAATAAATCTCGCGCAAAGCTCTTTCGGATACTTCAACATTGATTGTACCCCTATCCTTTTCCTGGTTATTAAGGGCAAAATGTTTGGCACATACTGCGATTCCACCAGCCTGTGCTGATTTGATAAACTCTACAGCTATCTGCCCGGTAAGGAAAGGATCCTCACTCATATACTCCCAGTTTCTTCCATTTAAGGGTGTACGGTGAATATTGAGCCCGGGAGCCAGCATAATATCTTTCCCTCTGATTATGGCTTCTTCGGCAAATACCTTTCCGAAATCTGTTGCCAGTTGAGGATTCCATGTGGAGGCCAGGGCTGTAAGACAGGGGAAATAAGTAACTGCATCATTTTTACAATTAGCAACACTCCAGTCGTGTGGGCTCATTTCCTCCCTTATTCCATTGGGTCCATCAGAAAGATGAAGTGCGGGGATACCCAGGCGGGGAATGGCCGGAGTGGTAAAAAAGGTATTCCCGTGAATGAGGGATATTTTTTCTTCAAGGGTAAGCTGTTTCAGGAGGTCGTCAACCTGCTGGTCGATTTTATCCTGTGTTTTACACGAACAGATAATCATTGTAAGTACGCTTGCAAGGGTTAAAAAGATTAATTTGGATTTCATAGTGTTGAGTTATTTATGAATCACGTGAGAGATGCTATTTATTGGATGGGAGATTAAATTTCTCCCGAAACCATTTCATTTTCAATGCATAATGAGGATTCGGGAGACTATGCCCGGCTTCGGGATAAATCACATAACTTTTTTCTGCCCGAACTTTATTGAAGGCTGCGAAATTGATGACCGGAGGACATACTTCGTCACATAAACCAACCCCCATAAGCATAGGAGCTTTGATCATTGGAGCAAGGTTTTTAATATCAAAGTAACTCAATGTCCGGTAAACCTGTTCCCAGCTTTGTTTTTTTTCAACCTCCACATAATTGGTGAACTCGTTAGCAGGCCAAGCAGCTACTTTGAAATAGTTAGGGAAATCAGAGAGAAATGGAACCTGGGGAGCACAAACAGCTATCCTGTCGGCAGCTAAAGCTGCTGTTGCAAAAGTGAGGGCACCTCCTTGACTTGCACCTTCAACGCCTACTCTGGTGGTATCCACTTCAATTCGCGAAAAAAGGAAGTCCACAGCCCTGAGACAGTCCATGTAAGCTCCCCTGTAAATGTATTCATCTTTATCGTCAAGATGATAGAGCAAATAACCGGGAAATCCGGGGTTCACATCATCTTTGCTGTTACCATGTCCCCTGATATTAATTCCGAAACCAATGATATCTTCTCCATAGTTCACATAGGATGGGAAGATGGTTGAACTGTATCCCTGAACCTGCAAAATAGCAGGGTATCTGCCGGGAGCTGATGGAACCGAATACCAGCCCCTGATAAGTACATCGCCGAGTGAATGCATTTCCACAAGGTAAATGTTTCGGCTTGGGGTACATAAACTATCTATCCTGATTAACTTATACCGGGGATCAACATTTTTCAAATCTGCCTTAGCTTTACTCCAGAATTCCTCAAAATCAGTGGGTCGGTCGTTCTTTGAAACAATCTTTTCAGGCTCATAACCAAACCGGATGTCCATTTGCTTCATAAACAACCCTGATTCTATTTTTACCGAGGCTTTATAGAAACCAGGCACTACTCTATCCAGGTTAATTTCTGTTTCAGTTTCTGAGCCGGAGGCACTCCTAAGAGGCTGATGATGTGTTTCCAGTTGATCTCCATATTGATTGGTAATCCTGACATTCATAATGCCATCAATATCAAGTCCTGATTTGTTTTCAACGGTAATGGGCAGCTTGATTACATCCTCACCCGAAAAGACATGGTCTCCCTTTTTAAACTGCGGAATGATGCTGATTTTTTCAAATAGCTCTTTAATCACCAGGGCCGGAGGGCCGGCATATATTCCACCATTTCCTGTACCATCGAAAACCCTTATTGCAAGAGTGTTGGGCTTATCCCACCTGACAAGTTTCCAGGCAATTTCGTAAGACCTGAATTTATCATGAGCCGTAACTGTTTCAGGTGGGAATGTGCCGGTTGTTCCTATAATCTTACCGTTGAAGTATGTTTCATCACAATCGTCAATCATTCCGAGGTTCAAAAGAAATGAACCCTTCTTGCCCAGGTATTTTTTATAAGATGAAGGAATTACAAAGGTGACCCTATACCATGCAATTCCATCATAACTTCCAAATCCCTGTTGTTCCCAGACACGCTCCGGAGAAAGGGTGATCCATCCGGAATCATCAAATGCCGGGTCGGACCAGGTAATTTCATCTCCAGTACTGAACTTCCATTGCTGAGGCAGCAGATTTTGTGCGAATGCAGCAAAACCGGTGCAGATAAGCAGGAAGGAGATTGCCGTTTTTGTAAGTGTTTTATTCATCTATTATTAATCTTTGATAACATCACTATAACTGTATGTTCATAGCTTCTCCTGAATATTCTATGGTTTTCAATGGTTTAGGCTCCGGGAAAAGCGATGTGGGCTTATTCTTATCAATGATCACCAGGTTAAACTTCCTGTTTGTCTTCATTCCGGGGAAACTACCTTCGCGTTTATCAATCTGCAGTTTTCTGCCGGCATCATCATAGCTGAATTTGATTTTGGAATAATGCCCCTTTTCATATTGATAATTCACGCCTTCATCTTCATATAGAGTAAAACTCCCATTCTTCCCGGCAAAGATGCATATAGTCAGGGGCTGATCAGTATCTTCCATCGCATATTGAATCTCCGGGCCCCAGGGCAAAACGGAACCTTCCTTAATATAAACCGGTATGTTACTGAGCGGTGCATCGGCCAGGATGGTATTTCCCCCTTCACTGAATTTGCCTGTAAATAAATTAAACCATCCTGTACCTTCAGGCAGGTAAACTTCCCTGCTTCTAGCCTTATACTCAGTAACCGGGCAGATCAGTAAATGAGGACCAAACATAAACTGATCATCAATATTAAAGCTTCTAGAATCATTTGGAAAATCCATGATTAACGGGCGCATCATCGTGTAGTCGCTGAAATAGGTTTCTGCAGCAATTGTATAAATATAGGGCATTAACCTATAGCGGATTTTATTGGCATCAACGATAGCTTTGTAAACCGGATGTGTTTCAGGTGCCAGGTTGAAAACTTCCCTGAAAGGATATTGTCCATGCGACCTGAATAGCGGGCAGAAGGCCCCGAACTGATGCCAGCGGCACATTTGTTCCCTCCACTCTTCAAGGGTTTCTCCTTTGGCATCATAATACCTGTTTTCCACAGCAAAGCCCCCAATATCCATGGTCCAATAGGGTAAACCGGAGATACTGAAATTCAGACCTGCAGGGATTTGTCCTTTCATATCGGTCCAGCTGGCTGCAATATCACCGCTCCAGGTAGAGGCTGCATACCTTTGCATCCCTGCAAATGCTGACCGTGTAAGGATGAACACCCTCTGAGAAGGATTCTCCTTCCTCTGTCCATCGTAAACTCCTGAGGCATGAACAAGGGGATAGGCATTAAAATAACGGGCTCCGGATCCCAATGCTGTAGGATGCATCATATCCTGTCGCTCAGGAATGGATAAATTAGAATGAATATCAGGCTCTGTTGCATCCATCCACCAGGCATCAACTCCTTTGCTGAAAAGCTTTTTATTCACGTCTTTCCAGTAGGTTTCCCTGGCTTGAGCATTAAAGGCATCATAGAAGGTTGAAACATAGCCGACCCAGTCTTTCTGGTTATTGTTTATGTTTTTCATGTAAAGCCAGCCATTCTTTTCCATCTCGGCATAGTTGGAAGTCCCTTTATAGAATTTAGGCCATACAGAAATCATAAAATGAGCATTCAGGGAGTCATGCAGGGTTTTTATCATTTTATCAGGATCGGGGAAGCGGGTAGGGTCAAACTCATGGTCACCCCAGCGGTCCGCCTTCCAGTAGAACCAATCCAGGACTATGTTGTCGATTGGAATATTTCTTTTCCGGAATTCGCGCATGGTTTCAAGAATCTCATCCTGTGTTTTATATCTTTCACGGCTCTGCCAGTAACCCATCGCCCATTTAGGCATGATGGGAGCTTTCCCGGTTAGTGTGCGGTAATGATGGATAACTTCATCAGCATTTTTACCAGCCATAAAATAGTAATCGATCTGATCACCAATTTCAGAGGTTAAACTGATCCTGTTCTGTTCAACTGCAGGCTGAGGAGTTAAATGTTTTAAGGCGATATAAGACTCATTTCCATCAGGAATCCATTCCACTTTCAGATGATGTTTTTTCCCTGCTTCAAGAGGTAGTGTGAAACGGGTACTCACCGTATTCCAGCACTGACGCCAGCGATCGAGAATCAGCTTATTGTCAAACCAAAGTTTTGCGTATCCGGCAGACGTAAACATGAATTTGTGTTCACCTGTTATATCTGCTTCAATATCGCCTTCCCATTCAATCAGGGCATCGCCCAGAACAAGGCCTTCGGGGAATTTTATTAAATCCTTTATAAACTGGTAGGAGATTTCCTTTTCAGTCCTGCTTATTATGATTTTCGAGCTATCCTTTTTCTGTTTATAGGTGGCAGTAAGATGTCCTTCTGAACCAGATTTATCATATAATTTTAAAGTGGATAATTCTTCGAATTCACGGGTATCGCCAAACCAGGTCCTGCTGTTATTGTCCCATAGAATTCCATAGTTTTGAGAAGAAACAATAAATGGAACAACCGCAACGGAATTGTATTGAAACAACTCAGCATCCTTGCCTTTCAGATTCAGGAAACCGGTCTGGTTTTCACCTAAACCATAAAGTGCCTCATTTTCGGGCGATTCAAATACCTGTCCGATTGAATATCCCTCATCTTCCTGAACTGTAACAGGATTAAATGATTTTCCACCGCCCTGTTTTTCAGCAAGTATTACTTTGCCGCTTGTATCAGTATAAATTATTTCTCCTGTAGTAAGATTCACTTTAGCGATGAGTGCTTTGGTTTCGAGTAGCAGCTCATTACCTTCCTTTGTACATTGAAAGGGAACTGTTTTTATTGAATCAGCAAGAATCATCAGGCTTTCACGGTCGGAGAAACTATTGCCGGGAACCGCTTTAACATGAATGATCTGATCAGAAACCACTTCAAGTTTCATTTGAAACCCTTGTTTTTTATCGGTTTTCCTTATTTTAACCAATACACCGTTTCCGGTAATTTCATAGGGTTTAAACTGGCATGATAAAATTAGAATGATTGCAGAAACCATAATCATTCCGGTAAGAGTTTTAATTTTCATGATATTTCAGTATAAAGAGCGCCTGTTTAAGAATTGTAAAGTTATTGTTCGAATTCCTTTTAAAGAAAAACCGGTAAGGAAATATTAACCAGATATTTCCCACCGGTTTTTCGTCAAATAAACCTCAACCTCAAGGTACCAATCTCAAATAATCAGTCATAACAACCACCTGAGAAAGCTTTTTCATCAAGTTACTCTTTGATAAACATTATGTTATCAAAATAGAAGGTCTTTTCTGCTCCCATGATCTGGAATGTTACATTGTTGACAGCATTCAAACCAGACCAACCGGCAGTTAGCAGATCGACTTTAAAGTAAGTCCAGGTATTTGCGGGAACAGTAAATACATACCATGGCCCCCAGTTCACTGTAACCTGAACATCAAAATCTACATCAGCACCTTTAGCCCAGAAGGTTAAATAACGACAGGCAGATGCATCAACAGATCCGGGATTTCCCATCTGAAGGCCACCCCAACCGCCGGCATCGTATGCGGCTTTCATTGATTTGGTTCCAGTAACAAAAGCTTCAGCAGAAGCTTCATATACGCCACCCCACGACCAACTCTCGAATCCATTCTTTAGTTCATCGGTGAATACCTGAACAGCTTTATCCACATTAATGAATACCTGTGTCGTTACAGATGTACCTGATAAATTTGTAATCTTCAGTTTCCCATTGATTACATCGGAAGCCGGCATCTGGATTACAAGTTTCTTACGTTCTTTCGAAATGATGGTAGCAGCATCAGAAGTTCCATCAATTACAACATCTGTAACATCATCCAGGTTATTTCCGGTAAGAGTGACAGTAGATCCAGCCTGGAAATCACCTGGCCATGCAGTTGAAACAATAGGAAGTGCAATTACCTTAAAGGGAACAGTAATGGATTTCCCTTCACTATTGGTGATGACAATATTCTGATTTCCACCATAGGCAGTATCCGGCACCCTGAAAAGGATATGAGTATCTGTATTGAGGGTGGATGTAACCCCGGCAGGTACTTCATTATTACTGAAAACAATGCTTCGGATATCTCCAAGGCCTGTTCCGGAAACTGTCACAACCGTTCCTCCGGGAGCTTCAGTAGGAGATACACTTTGGAATACCGGATTTCCGGGATTCGCTTCTGGACTGCCATCGGTGTCTTTCTTGCAGCTGCTGAAAATCAAAGCAACTGAAAGTAGCAGGGCAGGAAGAATGATAAAATATGTTGTTGTCTTTTTCATATTCATTGGATTAAGTGATTATTTGCCACCATAATAGTGAATGGGATCTTTTGCTAATTCAGGATCCTGAAGGATTTCACTGGCTGGAATAGGCAAGTGCATATAGTTTTCGGTGAAAGTAACATGAAGTGGGGTGGTAACTGTTCCACGATCCTGGGCTTCGATAATTTGTTTTGCTTTAGCAAATCCCTGGCGTTGAATATCATACCAATAATCACCTTCAAATGCGAATTCCACGCGACGTTCACGCATAATTTCATCAAGGGTTATAGAAGATTTTGAAGGAAGTCCGGCACGGGTGCGTACACGGTTGAAAGCATCAAGAGCAGCACCGTCGCTTGTTGATGCATTCCCGGCCAGAATAGCTTCAGCATAAATCAACAAAACATCTGAGAAACGCATCATCATGAAATTCTGCCCGGTATTCATTCCCAGAACCTGTTCACCACCATAGGACATACCCGGACCAACAACATACTTGGCAATATTTGCACCGGTAGCACTACCTGCTTTTGCAGGACTGGTAGTAACGGTATCATATTTATAACCATTGGCCATAAATTCGTTGTAAGCAGGATCAGCAGTTTGTGGCTTCCAATCTGGCTTTGACCACCCATGCTCCATAATGGTTGCGGCACGACGAACATCACCGGTTTCAAAGGCATTTCTTACAAAATCTATTGATGGCCTGAAAAGTTCCCACATACTCGATTCCGAAGTATTAAGATTACTCGGTCCGCGGTCGCACTGCAGTTGGTTTCCGGCACCCCATGGATTGCCTGTCAACTGGTATTGAATGGAGAAAATCGATTCAATATTGTTATTCATGGTGCTGCTATTGAACATTGTAGCATAACTTTCAGAAGAAACCAGGTCATATTTACCTGAACCGATTACTTCATTGGCTTTAATAGCAGCATTTGTGTAATCCTTTACATAGAGGTACATCTTAGCCAGGTATGCTTTAGCTGAAGATTTAGTTACACGGCCCGGTACATCTGTTTCAGGAAGGTCTTTCTCTGCAAGTGTCATTTGTTCGATGGCATATTTCAGCACATCTTCCTTATAATACTTAGGGAGATTATAGTCACCTTCAAGAGCAATTTTACCCGGATCATCGATGATAGGAGCATCTCCAAAAGCACGTCCTATATAAAAATAGGTAACACCAAGCATAAAACGGCATTCGGCAATTGCCGGATCAAGGATTTCAGGATCTCCACCCAGCGTCTTTTTCATTTCGAATGCACGCAGGAAGGATGCAGCCCAACCTCCTACTTTGTAAAAGGATGTCCAGCAATACTGAACCAATGGTGTGGCTGCTGATTGCGAGAATTCCACGAATGCGCGGTAATCTCCATTCCCTTCATAGCTATGAGAGTTTCCTGCCATAACATCACCGATATCATCTAATCCGCGGCTCATAAATCCCGCCCATGGTAATCCCGAATATAATGTGCTGGTGGTTGCCCGCACCTCATCCGCCGTATTGTAAGAGTTGTCAATAGAAACACTGGTCAGGGACGTCTTTTCGGTAAAATCCTTTGAACAGGATACCACTCCAAACACCAGTACAAGAAAGATATATATTAATTTACGCTTCATTTTCTTTACGATTTAAGGTTTAACCAAGGAGTAGCTATCAGAACTCGACATTAACACCAAATGTGAAAGTCCGTGGATTGGGGTAATGTCCCTGGTCCACATTCATCAGGAGAATGCCATTATCGTACGATCCAATTTCCGGATCATAACCTGTGTATTTAGTAAAGGTATACAGGTTCTGGGCAGAAGCATAAACTCTCAGATTGGTCATCTTAACATGCCTGATGATATTTACCGGGAGTCTGTATCCAATGGTCAGGTTCTGAATACGAACATAGGATCCGTCTTCAATATACCTGTCGGACATATAGCTATTATTGGAGTTTGTTGTAGTGAACCGGGGCAGATTTCCATCGGTATTGGTAGCAGTATACCTGTCAAGCACTGAAGCAAGTTGATTATTGGTAGTATTATCCATTTTTTCCAACTGCCATTTGAGGAAATTGAAGATCTCAGCACCCTGGCTTCCCTGTATGAAGATTGACATATCAAAATTCTTATAGGAAAGGGTATTTGTGAAACCAAAGGTAAAATCAGGAATCGGGCTGCCGATGTAAGTCATGTCAGCTTCATCAATAATTCCATCCGCTTCTCCGGTTAGTTTTCCGTTTTCATCCTTTCCATTAATATCCTTATAACGGACATCACCTAACCATGTATGGGTTTCATCTTTTGAATAGCCAAACTGTGGTAGTGATGCATCAAGTTCGTCCTGTGTCCGGATAATACCATCTGAAACCAGTCCGTAGAAAGATCCAACCGGATGACCTGGAGCGGTGTAAGTGATATTATAACCAGTGTAATACACAGATCCGGTAAGTGATGAACTTTCATTCAACAGTTTATCAAGGGTGTTTTTGTATTTTGAGAAAATGAGTGTTGTAGACCAATTGAAATCACCTTTAATAAAGTTTTGAGTTGTCAGGCTTAGATCTACCCCCTTATTGGTCATTTTACCTACATTTCCTATCGGGGCTTTCAGGTCATTCCATGCTGAACCGATGCCCAGGAAGGTAGGACCTGTTGTGAAGAGTAACATATTTGAAGTCGTTTTCTTGTAGAGTTCAACGGTAAGGTCGATACGTTCTTTCAGAAAACTCATGTCAAAACCGATATTGGAAGTTATAACCTTTTCCCAGCTCAGGTCTGGATTTGCAATTCCATAAAGGTAGTTGGTTGCATAACCATTAACTGACCCAAATCCTGCTGGTCCTGGCCATATACTGATAAGTGAGGTATAAGGAGGATTGGGTGCACCACTGGGAAGGTTTTGATTCCCTACGCCACCATAACCTAAGCGTACCTTAAGATATGTGAATACACCTTTAATAGGTTCGAAGAAACTTTCATTACTGGCAGTCCAGCCTAAAGAAATGCCAGGGAAATAACCCCATTTGTTGTTTGGTCCGAAGTTGGATGATGCATCACCTCTGTAGCTAACCGATAATGAATAACGATTATCGAACATATACATAGCGCGTGCAAAATAGGATTCCATCGCCCAATCACCTTTGCCTCCATTTAATTCCCAGGTAGTTTGAGTAGTGCTACCGGCATTCAGGTCGATGATATTATTGGTAAGGTCGAGTTTGGTCCCGGATACCTGTTCCCAATAGGAATACTGGGCTTCATGACCGACTGTGGCTCCAAAGGAGTGTTTACCCACAGATTTATTGTAATTGAGATAGTTTCTCAAAGCATAATAATAGCTGTTATTACGGCTATCAATCAGTTTACTTTGCAACTCGCGGGATCCAACATCAACTCCAAGCTGATAAGCTTTGTTATTGCGATTTCCGATAGTATAGGATACTTCGTTACGGAATGAGAAATCCTTCAAAAATTTGATATCAGCGTAGATGTTACCAAAAATCTGGTTCTGAACAACCTCATTTCCACGGCTTCTTGCATTAGCAACAGGGTTTTCCTGAAGATATTGCTGTCCACCTACTGTTTGTCCTCCACCCCATGTGCCATCCAGATTTTTAACCGGTGTTAAAGGATTTTGAATACAAGCAAGCCAAATCGATCCCGAAGGAGCATTATCAGCAAGTGCAACATTTTGAATACTTCTCATGATATTGGCACTGGTACCAAAATTTAACCAACTCTTAACCTGGTGATCAAGGTTGAAACGAGTTGAATACCTTTTATAATCTGAACCTTCAATGGTTCCTGTTTGGTCGAGATACCCTGCTGAAGCATAATAAGAGGTCTTATCCTTTGCTCCGGAAAAACTCAGAGAATGATTCCTTGATAACCCATTCCTGAAAATAGCTTCCTGCCAATTTGTCCCTTCACCAAGGATGGTTGGATCAGCAAATTCAGGTGTTGGAGTTTGATTTGTTTCAGTCAGAATTTCATTCTGGTATTGGGCAAACTGACTAAGATTCATTACATCCAGCCTGTTTACAATCTGTGAGACTCCAAAACTGCCATCATATGTAACCTTTCCATCTGCAGCTTTACCTTTCTTTGTAGTGATCATGATGACCCCATTGGCAGCTTGTGATCCGTAAATAGCTTGTGCTGATGCATCTTTTAAAACATCTATAGATTCGATATCATTGGGATTGATATTAGCCAGGAAACTATTTCCTGTCTGTCCACGTCCACCACCAAGTCCGTCATAACCGGAACTGGAAACGGTATTTGTTGTGAATGGCACTCCATCAATTACAATGAGAGGGTCATTACTATTTATTGTAGTAAATCCCCTAACCCTTAAAGCAACACCTCCACCTGGCTGACCACTGTTATTGGTAACAGTAACCCCGGCAAGTTTGCCCTGCATGGCCTGGTCAACCCCGGTAACATGAAGGTTTTTAAGTTCTTTTTGATTTACAGATGAAATGGATGAGGTAACCTCTGCTCTTTTCACTGTTCCATAACCGATAACAACCAGTTCATCCAACTGCTTGACATCCGACTTTAAATAAATCTTCATTGTACCGGAAGTGACAGGAAGTTGCTGTACCTTCATTCCAACGAAGGACACTTCTATAGTTTTGGCAGTTGCCGGAACCTGAAGTGAGAACTTACCATTTACATCGGTCGATGTGCCAATGGTGGTACCAGGAATTTTGATGGTAGCACCGGGCAAAGTCACATTGTCTTCCCCATATACAGTCCCTGAAATAGTTGTTGCTTGTTGGGCATAACTAACTTGTAATAAGGAGATTAGAGAAAGACATACTAAGGCGATTACTCTGAGTAATTTTTTTTGCATAGCTTTTCTTTTTAATTACTCAAATTTAGACGTGGATACTGCGGAATAGTAATACTATATTATCTCATCCTTATGAAAATTTGATGTTACCCTAAGTATTTCAAATGGATAACTCATTGATTTCTTTACTACAAGCAGCTTTCAATGCAGAAAAAAGACAGTATAATCATTTGACAAAGTGAAGTATGATTATAGAAATTATACCTAAAATCGGATGGTTCAGAACAGGCTTAGAGTTATTCTTCAAAAATCAGGTGTAGCCTAAAATCCCATGCTTAAAATCCATCGATTCGCTTCCCCTTTAATACCAATAATTTGGAGCATATTTTACCTTCATTCAGGCATTCTGATTTAATACTTAGCGTAAAAAGTGCACATTTCCATTTTTTCACTAAAGCTATGATGATCAACGGTCTGTCCCGGTTGATTCAAAACAGATACTTTATAACTATAGAATCAGGAATTGCTTTGAAGAAATGATAAATGTTTCAAATCTCCATTTATCTTTGGAAGTACTTGCATTTGATCCAATCGAAGTCAGCGAAATCACTACTGTGGTCAAATTTCGCTGTATACTATCCAGTTTTAAGCCTCGGTATAACCATAATATTCAGAAGAGTTTACAAAAAACAATCATGAATTTATGGTTTTTTTTTAAAGTGTCCTTATATTTGCTCAAAGGAGGAGATTGCTAGATTATTTAATATTTTACGAACCTGTTAACCAAGTTCAATTATTTATAACCACCTTAAAACCAGTTATTAACCTAAATTCACTCTCATGAAAATGAAAACCTTACCCCTTTTACTTTTATTAACCCTGGGAATTGGAATCACTTTTTTCTCCTCCTGTAAAAAAGAAGAGACAAATAAAGCTCCATCAATTACTTCAGTCCTAGTAAACCCAGGTACCGTCAACGCAAATGGTATTGTCTCTGTTTCCGTTGCTGCTTCTGATCCTGAAGGTGATGCTCTTACTTATTCTTATTCCGTGACCGGTGGAGCTATTACAGGAACCGGGCCTAGCGTATCATGGACAGCTCCGTCTGCACAAGGAGCCCACTCAATTACTGTTACTGTTTCTGATGGAAATGGTAATCAGGCCACTGGAAACGGAGCCCTTACCGTTCTGCAACCTGTTACTCAAATTACTGGCACAGCCAGATTCCCGGCAGGAACTTCCGGAGATTTATCAAATTCCAAAGTTAGTATCTATACCTCCTATGATAATTGGCTGAATAACCAACCCATCAAATTCGGAGCAGTTACAGGATCAGGTGCAAGTGTATCCTTCACACTTACAAATGTCAACCCTGGTAACTATTACCTGGACGTATGGAAAGATATTGATAATAGTGGTACCTGGTCGTTTACCGATTATGTTGGCTGGTATGGTTCAGGGGGCCTTGGAAGTCCAAGTCTTACAGAGTTTCAGATTTCTGATGGGCAAACTTTCAATTGTTCTGTAGATATGTACATTGTAGCTAAAAAATCATCTGCAACAGGATCTAAGTTTTAAAAAGGTATTAGCATTTTGCTAATATGACAATTTTCAAAAGAAGGGTAAGATTCCATAGAATTTTACCCTTCTTTTTATTATACAATTGATCAAGTGGCTCTTATTGGATTTTAAATGCTAAGAGATTGTCTAAAGAAGCTATTCCCCGAAGAAGCCAAGCCAAAGGCTTCCCTTCGGGAGAATCCTGAATAGTGATTTAATTATTAAATGCTTATAGTCAGGCCATTATGAAATATGAATCCTGACCCACCTATCCGAAATTTCAATGAGATTAGTAAAGTATCATCACAGTCACAGTCATTCGGGCAGGCTTCTGGAATCCAAAAAAAGCTAATAACATTAATTTTAGATTGTTTCTCATAGTATAAAACATTGGACAAACCCTGGATCTATATTCCGTAACCAGAAGTTTTGGATACTTTCCGTCTTTTCAAAACTGATCAAACGATATTAAATGACTTTAACTCTTGAGATCAATTACTAAGTTATGTTTCAGATTAAAAAGACAAAGGCTGCCCATTTAAGGCAGCCTTTGCATAAACCGGGGTTTTAAGCCCTTTAGTTGATAACTACCTTGCGGATGATTTGAGTGTTACCGCTGAGCAGTACCACTGAATAAATACCCTTAGGCATCCTGGAAAGGTCAATTTCCTGTTTGAGGCTTCCGTCTACTTCAACGCCCTTTCTTTCATAAACAACCACACCCAGGTTACTCATGATGCGGATGTCGAACATCTCTCTCGATGAGCTGGTTACTCCCAGTGTGAATTGTCCATCATTGGGGTTTGGATAAACTTCCACTTTCTGCAGTTTTACCAGTTCATTCACCCCTACGGTGTATACAACCAGGAGTCCTTCTGAACTTTCTGAAGTACATCCGCTCAGCGTTACAACCACTGAATAGGTGCCTGTCTCCAAAACTTCATAGGTCTGTGCTGTTGCTCCGGTGATCAGAACACCATCTTTATACCACTGGTTGCCTGCAGGTGAGCTGCTGGTCAGGATATAACCCACGCGGGTAATGGTTGGGGTAGCTGGTATCGGGTTAACAGTTACTGACAGGGAAGAGGATGTGCCCAGTCCGCAGGCATTGCTGCCAGCTACTGTTACAAGCCCTGATACTGCTGTACTGCCATAGTCCACCGTTATGCTGGTGGTTGTAGCTCCTGTTACAATGGTTGCTCCCGTAGGAACAGTCCAGCTGTAAGTAGCACCGCTGATAGCTGTGGTGGTATAGGTCACACCTGAGGTACCCTGGCATAGGGTAGTGGTTCCGGTGATAGTTCCTGCTGCTGATGGCACCGGACTTACCGTTACATTAAATACGGTTGGTGCTGCTGCGCTGCATCCTGAGGCATTGGTATAGCTTACACTTACGAATTTCGCCCCCGAAGTAGTCCAGAAAATCATTACTTCATTGCTGCCGGTTACCCAGGTCATGGTACCACTGCCCGGACTCATAGCCCATACATAATTGGTCATTCCTGGTTCGGTAGTATAGGTGTAATAATCTGAATCTTCACAAACTGCATTGTCTCCGGTAATGGTTGGTACAGGTAAAGCGCCTACGCTTACATTGTAAACGGTAGGTGTGGCTGCTGTACATCCGTTACCATTGGTGTAAGATACACTTACGGTCTGTGCACCTGATCCGGTCCAGCTTACTGTTACGGTATTATCCGTTGCTGTACCTCCGGCTGTGATAGTACCTCCGGCTGATACGGCCCATACATAGGCGGTCATACCGGCCTGGGTTGTATAAACATTACCGGTTGCTGAAGAACAGATCGAAGCAGGGCCGCTGATCGTTGGTACAGGAGCTGCATTTACTGTCACTGCATATGCTGGTGACAAGCCACCATTACCATAGATATTGGTTCCATAAACAGTGATATTTCCTGATACTGCTGTATATCCAAAATCAACTGTGATGCTGTTGGTATTGGCACCGGTTGCAATGGTTGCACCGGCTGGCAGATTCCATACATAGCCTGTTGCATTAGGAATTGGAGCTACACTGTAAGCTACACCCATAGTACCCTGACATACTGTTGATGTTCCTGTGATGGAACCGGCAGTTGGAGGAATGGATATAACGGTGACAGGATAGGAAGTAGCCGTTGTGGCATTACAACCATTGGCATTGTTATAGTTGACAGTTACTGTTTCTGCTCCTGCTATATTCCAAAGGATGGTGACGGTATTGCTGGTGCTTGTTCCACCGGCTGTAATGGTTCCACCGGCTGAAACAGTCCATACATAGTTGGTCATACCGGCTTCTGTGGTATAAACATGCGATGTTCCAACACCTGCTGGTGTGGTGCCTGTGATCGTTGGTACAGGTTGTGCATTAACGGTTACATTCTTAACAGTAGCACTTGCTGCTGTACAGGAATTACCATTGGTGTAATTTACACTTACGGTCTGGGCTCCGGCTGTATTCCAGGTTACTGTAATAGCATCAGTGCCTGCTCCGGCAGTGATGGTTCCGCCTGCTGATACAGTCCAGGTGTAACCTGTCATACCTGCTTCGGTGGTGTATACATTACCGGTGCTTGAAGCACAAACGGGCGATGGGCCTGTAATAGTAGGTACTGGTAAAGCATTCACCGTTACATTATAAACGGTTGCAGAAGGTGCTGTACAGCTGTTTGCATTGGTATAGTTCACACTTACCGTCTGGGCACCTGCTGTATTCCAGGTTACTGTGATGGCATTGGTGCCAGCGCCGGCTGTGATGGTACCACCTGCTGATATATTCCAGGTGTAGCCTGTCATACCTGCTTCTGTAGTGTAAATAGCGGTTCCGCTAGCACAAACTGATGCCAAACCACTGATCGTAGGCACTGGAAGAGCGTTTACAGTAACATTGTATACTGTTGGTAATGCAGATGTACAAGAATTACCATTTGTATAACCAACACTAACTGTTTGAGCACCTAAAGCAGTCCAGTTAATGGTAACAGTATTGTCGGTGGCTGTGCCTCCGGCAGTAATGGTACCCCCTGCAGATACTACCCAGCTGTAACCAGTCATTCCGGCTTCAGTTGAATAAACTGTTGTGCTGTTTAAACAAACAGAAGCAGAACCAGTGATAACAGGTACAGGTAAAGGATTAACTGTAACGTTGTAAATGGATGGAACTGCAGCAACACATGAGTTGGCATCAGTATAGCTAACACTGACGGTCTGAGGACCAGCTACGTTCCATGTAACAGTTACGGTGTTATCAGTTGTTGTACCACCGGCTGTGATTGTACCACCGGCTGAAATTGACCAGGTATAACCGGTCATTCCCGCTTCAGTAGAATAAACATTTCCTGTTCCTGTAGCACAAACCGAAACTGGGCCTGCTATTCCCGGAACCGGCAATGCATTTACCCCCATTGTTGAAACAGCTGAGGATGCAGGGCTACCTGTTGCACAACCTATACTTGAGGTCATTACAACATATACCTGATCATTATTTACAGGGGTGAAATTATATGTATCCTGATTAAGTCCAACAGGATTTGAATTCAAATACCACTGGTATGAAGGAGTACCACCATTGGTCGGTGTTGCAGTATAGGTTACCGGAGTTCCGGCACAAACCGGATTGGCATCAGGATTTATTGTAACTGATGCAACTACTGAGGAACTGACTGCAATAATAACTGTATTTGATGTTGCTGGATTTCCTGAGGTACAGGGAAGATCAGAAGTCATTATTACATATACCTGGTCATTATCAGTTGGTGTATAGGTATATGTTGCCAAACCTGTTCCTGTTGGTGATCCATTAAGATACCATTGGTAAGCAGGAACTCCTCCATTAACAGGGGTAGCAGTTAATGTTACATCTGATCCCGCGCATACAGGATTTGCAGAAGGTAAAATACTTACACTTACAGGTTCAATAGCAATTACCGTCATGGTAATAGTATTGGAAGTTGCCGGGGTACCTGTAGCACAGGGAATGGAAGAAGTTACTATTACATAAACCTCATCATTATTGGCCGGAGCATATGAATATGTATCCTGGTTGATGCCAACTGTTGTTCCGTTCACATACCATTGATAAGAATAGTCAGATGGAGCTTTTGTGCCCCCTCCTCCTATTATGGCTGTAAATAAAACAGAGGTTCCGGCACATACTGAGTTTGCAGATTCACCAATGGTAACACTTAATGGTACCAATGGAAGCACGCCCATTGTAATTGTATTTGAATTAGCAGTGGCAGCAACTACACATGTCAGACTTGTCGTAATTTCTACATATACCTGATCATTGTTTGCCGGTACATAGCTGTATGTGTCAAGGTTGGTTCCAACAGCTATTGAATTCACATACCATTGATAGGTGGGTGTTGTTCCACCGTTTACCGGGGTTGCCGTAAAGGTAACAGAAGCACCTGCGCAAGAGGGGTTTTCTGATGCTGCAATGGTAACACTTACAGTAACAGGGGCAGTGGTTGCCATGGTGATAGTATTGGATGTTGCCGGACTTCCGGAAGCACAAGTAAGGCTTGAAGTCATAACAACATAAACCTGGTCACCTGCTAAAGGAATATAGGAATAAGTATCCAGGTTAGTACCAACAGGAGTAGCATTAACATACCACTGATAAGTTGGGATACCTCCGAATGACGGAGTTGCTGTGAAGGTTACAGAAGACCCGTCGCAACTTGGATTTTCGCTGGCGGCAATGAGCACAGAGGCAACACCTGATGGACTCATTGACATAGTTACAGTGTTGGAAGTTGCCGGATTATTACTAAGGCAGGATCCAAAATTTGAGGTCATGACAACATAAACTTCATCAGCATCAGCGGGTGCATAAGAATAGGTATCCAGGCCTGTTCCTGCTGCTATTCCGTTCACATACCACTGGTATGTGGGAGCAGCACCACCATTCGTTGGGGTTGCAGTAAAATTCACGGTATTTCCAACACAGGCAGGATTTTGATCAGCAGCAACTACAACACTAACGGGAGTAATGGCTATTACTGACATAGTGATGGTATTGGAAGTTGCCGGACTTCCGGATACACATGTTAATCCAGAGGTCATAATGACATAAACCTGGTCATTATTGGCTGGAGTATAGGCATATGTATCAAGATTGGTTCCAACGGGGTTTGCGTTAACATACCACTGGTAAGCAGCCGTTCCGCCATTGGTTGGAGTGGCTGTAAATGTAACCGAACCTCCATCACAAATTGGATTGGCACTTTCCAAAATAGAAACACTTACCGGAACGGGCAGGTCTTCTACAACTGTAACACTACCTGTCATTACAGTAGTGCCTCCCAGGTTGGTTCCTGAAACAGTATAAACACCAGCCAGCTGGTTACCAAAGGATATGGCTGAACCGGTACCGGCTACAGTAGGCGTTTGGGCTACACCATCCAAAAACAATGTATAGGTAACATTCAGTTCACTATCAAACAATCCAACAGGCACTCCCGCTCCACCCTGGCAATAATTACCACCACCAGTAACATTGAATGCTGTTGGCGGGTCTATTGTACCAACAAACATTGTAATGGTGTTTGATGTTCCGAAAAGTGGACTAACACAAGTAAGCGAGGGGTACATTTCACAATATACCTGATCACCATTCACTGGGGTATAAGTATAAGTGGCTTCAAGTCCATTGACATAATCCGGCACTCCATTAACAAACCATTGGTAAGATGGAGTTCCTCCATTTACCGGTGTAGGTGAAAAAGTAACAGATGTTGCCGGAGGAACAGCTGTTGCAGGTGATGCAGTTATGGTTACAGAAGGTACAACGGGATTTGCGGGGGAAAGACTTACTGTATTCAGCATATCTACCATATCCTGTACAGGATGGGCTCTTTACCGACATAACAGCACCGGTAGCCACTGCTCCGAAAGTTGCGGCAGAGCCTGTTCCGAAGACTACCCCTGCAGCGCCGGAAACCGGGGTTCCATTGCTAAACAGGTAATAGGTATATCCGGCTTCTGTACTTGCCAATGAGATTTGAGCCCCTTGTCCGGGAAGATTACAATATTCAGTAACATCTGAAGTAACTGTCTGAGCTATAGGATCCGGAAAACCACCGGTTAAGGTTGGATTTGAAGGAGCCACATAACTGTGGGAAGCCTGAACTGTAACATCAGTGTTGATTACTCCAACATATGCGAACATTTTAGTCTGATATCCCAGGGATAATGTCCAGCACCAGGTAGGGTCGGGGGTTAATGCCGTATTAAATGCAAGATTACAACCTACCCTGATCCTGGTTAAGCGGGTTCCTGCCGGGAGGTTGGAAATTGTGGATGCACCGGCTGACCCCGGGGGGGCAACTGGTGTTACGATGATACAATTCTTAACTGCATCATAGGAGAATTTTTCAGGCCCTGGTTGCTGTGAGGCATTTAATTGAGAACTTCCCGGAACCGGCGAAACATTAATGATACCGCCACTTGGAATAATAGCAGGATTCATGTTAATACCCATCTGAAACTGGGCTAACTTGAAAACTGTAGTTCCGGTTCTTTGAAGAACAACATCAAATTCCCAAACATTGCAGGAAACCTGCGCAGCATTAGTAATCCGACAATTGTAAGTTGGTGATTGAGCCTTAATCCCAAAACCCAAAAGGATCAGGAAAAGCAGCAAAAACCATTGAATTGAGAGTTTCTGATTTTTCATGTCATGTTAATTTGGTTAATATAATGATTTGCTGTTATTTGAAATATACTGAGTGTTAATGAAAATGTATCAAAGAGCCAAATGGACCCTTTTAGAAAAGCCATTGGCTCGAAGCAGTGTATGTTTGAATTCATCTATACCGGGTGTCTTAAAATCTGTCCGCCTTTGGCTGAATACAAGATGAAATAGCAACGGAATAGATGAAGTATTTTCAACAGTTAAACTTAACTTCAGGATCAAAAAAAATCCAAATGCAAGTTACTAAATTAAGCATAAATAGAGACGTTTACAATCTCAATTTTGTTTTCAAATTGTTAACATTAATTTATTAATAAATATTAGCAGTAAAGAAACCCTATTTTAGTAAAAAACCAGCCTGGCCTTATCCATCATTCCCCTCCCACAAATCCCTATTATTCAGTTATTTAGGATGATATGGTATTTCAAATATTCTATATCTCTTGTTCAGATCTCCCGCAATAACAATGAAATATTTCTTTATATCAAAATTGGTTTATGAGATTCCATGGATAATTGCTCCTCACAAGAAGGAATACTTTACAAAGTGTAAAAGTTTTTTCTCTCCTGGCAAAAAAACTGAGAAGTATAAATTTTTTTCTTTTAGAGTTCCCGAAAATGTATAATTAATTTAAAATCTGTTTATCAACCTGTTATGATTATCGCGAAATGTCTATGCACTACTATAAGGCTCCTCTCAATTACTTTGGCATAACTTTGGTAATAAGTGGATTGTCTATTTATGACTGCTCTTTTTCTTTGGCTGCATGCTTTTCAGGGAATTGAATAAACTCTATGCCCTCTGCTGATGAAAATTATATTTAAGAATGATTTCATGATTACTTTACTTACTCACTAAGCTCTGCGAACTATAAGAATACTCTACATATGAAACGTCATTTTAAGTACTCCGCTATTATTGAAAAATTCCTTACCAATGATCTGGCATATGCCGAAAAGAAATCATTTGAGAAAGAGGTTACTACGAACAAAGAACTTTCAGAAGAACTGATCCTGACTAAGAGCATTGATGCTGCAATCAGTAATGAAGATATACTGGATTTGAGGATAAAGCTTTTAGCCGCGCGTAAGGAGGCGGGCTTGACTCAGTCAGCTAAACCCAAAGTAAGGACCCTCTGGAAAAAATACTGGTATGCTGCAGCGTCAATAATACTCTTGGCTACCGTTGGAAGTGTCTTTATTTTTGCTTTTAATGATACCGGGACAAATGACAGTTTATTCAAACAGTATTATTCCCCGGATAACCTGATACAAATCACACGATCCAGTGATGCCAATATCGTTGAGGCCATTATTAAATTCCAGGAAAGGGATTACACCTCGGCTTCACGCCTTTTCGGACAAATTCTTGAAAATGATACAACCAATTTTGCAGGTTGGTTCTATTACGGAATTTCCTGTATCGAAACCTCTGACTATTTAAAGGCTGAGAATGCTTTTAACCGAATCATTCAAAATGAAGGTAATTTATATTCGGAGCATGCTGAATGGTACCTTGGACTCTCTTTTCTAAAAAGCAATCAAATGGTGAAAGCCAAGATGCAGCTTGAAAAAATTGCAGCCAATCCTGATAATTTTCACCGTAAAGATGCCCGACACCTTTTAAAGCAAATAAACAAAAACTAATTGCTTTTCATTAAAAGACAATCAGTTTGCTAATCAAAACAATTTCCTGCCCACTCTTTTAAAACAAAGAATTGGCAGGAAATTGCATTTATATCGGATACTTAAGGTATTTGCCTTTCAATAGTGTGTGCGGCACAATTATCTATGATTATCATATCTCCGGCATCCACCATTGCGTTCCCATTCACATCTTCTGGTAAATATCCTTTGGTAAAGAGTGAAGACTGGCTGGAAACCAAAAGAATATCATCATTATTAATCGCCCCATCCTGATTTACATCACCAGAGAATATAGTCCACGATCCATCAGGCATTTGATTTAGATTGGCTCCGTAAACCTGAGAGGGATGATTTAAATTGCAATTAACAGTGCCTGAAGAAAAGCTGACAGGATTAAGCGTTGTTGTTTCAAGACTGTTTCTGTGCTTTACTGTTATATAGTAAGATCCATTAAATGAACCGGGTAATGTTAAACTTGCCAGACCGGAGGTACTTAAATTGACATTATTTATCGTACTTACAATCACCGAATAATTCGTGGCATCATGTAACTCAACACTAATTTGATCTGCAGTATTTCCCGTGAATTGATCTCCTGTTGCATTTTGTGCCTTTCGCATCGTTCCCTCTCCGTTATATAAACCTTCAAGCATAACACTCAGGTTGACAGTCCGCTCTGATGATCCCACAATAATCGTATAGTCTTCTGCTTCACCATAGGTGGCTGCATCACATGAACCGGGATCCTGGCTATAACGCTCAGAAATTCTCATTCTTGTTGGGCCAGGCAGTGCTGTTACAGGAACATTTACTGTACCCGTCAATACAGTTACTCCAGCGGTACCGGGTGTTTGTCCAAGGTCTACCAATTCGCCTGCATCAGTGAAGCTGCAATTATGATTCCAGTCAATCCATGCGATACAATGCTGTATCCAGGCACCATTGACTGTAATACTTGCAGAAATACCCTGGGATGTTCCAGGCATTAAAGTAGCGGATTGTGACGTATAATCTGAATAACTTGTAGAACCACTATTGTTATTGATGGTACTTAAAGTAACATTACTGATAAAATCGTCTGTTAAGTTTGAAAATGAGGTGGTACAATAAGAACAGGTTATCACACTGATATAATCAACTTTCGTTATTTCATCTGTTCCATAGGCATTCTCAACATGAAGTGAAACAGTATAGGTACCAATTGAACTAAATTGAACCTGTGGGTGCTGGGATGTGGAGGATGTGCTATTTACATAGGTATAGGTACCCGGACTTATACTCCAACTCCATGAAGTTGGAATATTCACTGTTTGATCAGTTAGTGTTACAGTGGTATTAATTGCCGGATTAGTAGCAGAAGCTGTAAATTGGGCTACCGGTGGCTGTGCTGAATTGTAACAACTGATGGAAGCCTGCCATCCGGCTTTCGTAATACTGCCATCAGATGTAAAGTTAAATGTGAGGGCACCGGAGGCATTGGTTGCCATAACAACACCCGGACCTGTAGTCCCATGATATGTACCTATAAGGTTAGCTGAAGTATTGATTCCGTCATAAATTCTGAGGTAATCATACCCTGATTCTGTTTCAAAAGCTGAAAATTCAAACCTGATCTGGGCACCGGGTGTTGAGGGATAAAATGTTTCAGTAAAGTTTTCACTGCTCTGGTATTCACCTGATAAACCTCCGGAATCATAGAAATTCCCCGGGCATGTTGTAATTGTCCCATTGGTAATTACATAGGTTGGGATAAGTCCAATGACAACCTGCATAGCCTCCTGGGCACTATAGGAACCCCCGGAGAGGTTAAATAGTAAATCAACCGGCGTCCCGATTGGTGTGCTTGCATTTGCTGTTACATTAAATACTGCCGATGAGGAGCCACCTGGAGTAATCGTACCAATATTATAGGTGGAGTTGTTGAGTATAAGATCCGGACTTGATCCCCCTGAAATAGTCAGGGTGCCGGCAATATTTCCCAGGCTGGCATGTCCCGTATTGTTGCATTCTATATAGAGGTCAGCTGTTTCCCCGGGATCAAGAATGCCATCGTTATTACATCCCGGACCTGTATCATGAACCGATAGAACACCGATGGTGAGATTGGGGGCATTGGCTGTTACATTAAATTGGGAATTCCAGGTATCTGATCCATTTGTGGCTGAAAAGGTAAAAGGAATGATATGCTGATCAGGGATGTTATTGGATACAGAAAAAGAAAATGCATCCGTCATAGTAACTACCTGATTAGGGTTGATAGATCCGAAGTTCTCAGTGTTGTCATTAATAACTATATAAGTATCTGCACTGGATAATGTTGCAATGGTATTACTGGCTACTGCTACCCCAACATTCTTAGCTGCAATACTCATCAGATCTGTTTCCCCAAAATCAACCAGGTTATTATTATTTCCAGATGGTATGGGGTCGCTGATTGAATTTGAGGTATATACAACATAAGGCCCTGAAGCCGGTATAGCCTGAATGGTTGAAATATGTGGCTGCCTGTTTTGTTTGGTAATCACAATATCCAGATAGCCTACAGCTCCAAGTGCGGGGAAGGTAAGATTTGCAGTGCCCGCGGCGTCAGCCAGTTTTGCATCCAGCAAGGTTCCGTTGAAAGAAAGGGCAACATAGGCATTTGCTTCAGTAGTTACTGTTAAAGATGACATTCCTAACATTAAAGTGTTTTGGTAGGTGGCTGTTAAAGCCGGAGGTACTGAATAATAGATCATCAGTGATGGATCTCCCATGAGGTGATATATCTCCCAGTAATAGGTCTTCCTGCTGGTATTGGATTCTTCAACGGCATAATTTCCACAAACCACCATCTGGCCTTGTGTTATAAACCAATCGGATGAAGGTTCTCCATGATCATGGAAGGTGCCATCATAGGAACCAATATGATTTGCATCATAGGATGGGTGTAATACAACAGTCTTGAAACCGCAACCCCACCAATAATCTTCATCCCAATAAGTATTATTTGAACCACCAATATAACCTACGGATCCTTTATTGGCTGCCCGTAATTGTTCTTCCGCAAAACTTGTTACATCAAATTTTGCTGAGAGGCAACAATTCCCAACCATCAAACAATATTTATGGGCATTGGTCAGACTGGCAATGTCAGAAATTGAGAAACTAGGATCGGCCCAACCACTTGAACTACAATGGGCTGTATAATTAGCGTAGGCAACCCCGCTTGAAACATTGCTCTTAATATTGGCAGAATAATTTCCCCCCGAGGGTTCTGGCTGAAGGTAAGTATGAGATACAATGTTATGGGCTGCATTGAAATAATTTTCAGTTCCATAATAGATCTGACCATTACTATGAGTCTGGTAACTGGCATCGGCTCCTGCTACCATTACTGCCTCATTTAAAAAGGATGGATCAGGCATGAGGTATTTCTCATATTCCAGGGTTTTATCAATCTGTGGTTGTAATTCAGCAACTGTAGTTGCCGAAAATCTTCCATAATAAACTTCCGGCAAATTATCACCGGTATATTCACAATACCTGAGATCAGTAAAATGGGAACCTGCAGAACCTGACCATGCCGGTATCTGGGCAACATCCCCTACAAAAAGGATGAAACTAGGCGCATTAAAACCACTTGGGGGCGAGTTGTATAAACTCTGTAAATAAGCTTTGATTGAGGTGGTAGTATTCCCGACCAGCGGATTATTGGTGTAACCTTCTATGACTTTAAATCCTTTCTTTTGTTTCCACTGGATAAATGGTGCCAGGGCCGACTGAAACATAGGATCCGAAATGATAACATAGGTAACAGGTGCAGAAGAAATCAGTTCATCACCCGGGCCAAGGGGCTTAAAATTTTCAACCATTCCGTACATGCTTTTAAAATACGGAGAAGCCTTGGTTTGCTTTAATCCAATAGTCCCGGGTATATTCGCATTATTAAATACTATTTCTACTTCCAGGACATCATACACTCTTAATATATTTTCAACCGGGTTATATTGAACCGGTGAAATATCCACCCTTGCAAGATTAAGTGCACGTAATATACCAATAGGAGTTACCGTTGCAAATGGATCATCTATAAAATCATTCCTGGAATAAATTTGCGAATTGTATTCAAAGGTAACCTTTGATGGATCATCACCCTTTGACAATGGGTGTTGAGCAGGCATAACAAATCCTTTTATTCCCTGATCATCCAGATCAATGTCAATAAAGTGTTGCTTTATAATATTGATGGTGAAAGATGCATTTAAAGGGACCTCAATTAATTTCCTGTAAACAGGAAGGGCCGGTTCTCCAACAACATTTCTCTGACCAAAACCTTCAACAGATAATACATTGAAATCACCAACAGCTGTTGATACTTTTAATGTTCCAATATCCGCAATGGTACTTGAGAATACAAGTTTTTGATAGGAATTTTCAGTCATTCGGACTTTAGTAGCTTCCGCATTTAAATGAATAGTTTCAGCAAACAGTCCTGACGAAAATGTACCAATGGCCATCAAAACCAGGAGCACTTTTGAAGCGTAAATCAATTTTTTCATATGAATAGGGTTAATGGTTTTTTTTGAGAATGTTATAGGATCATATAAGGAGAGACCTTATTGGAATTCAATCAGAAAGAAACCTGGATTATCTTTCTTCTGTTCCCTGCTTCCCCTTTGATTGTTTATTTAGGGTGTAATTTTTGTTATTGAATGAGATGCACAATTATCCACAATAATGAAATCTGCAGCATCTAATAACCCATCCCCGTTAATATCTTCTGGAATATATCCTGAACTGAATGATGAGGATTGGTTACTGACGATATTCATATCCTGGGAATCAATAACGCCATCCTGGTTTACATCTCCACAATAAACCACCCATACATTATCCGGCATCTGCTTTAAATTGGACCCATAAGCCATAGAAGCATTTTCGAAACTATAATTGATTGTACCCGGATTAAAACTTACAGGAGTGTTTGATGTGGTTTCAATTGCATTCCTGCCTTTTACTGTCAGGTAATAGGTGCCATTATATATTCCCGGAATGATTACCTGGGCAACTCCATCAATACTCAGGTTCACATTACTCAGGGAATATACAACTGTACCATAATGGTCAGCGCTATGCAATTCAATTGTTATCTGGTCAGCAATATTCCCCTGGAACTGGTCACCGGTCGAATTTTGCGCCTTACGCATCATCCCTTGACCTGAATACAGGCTCTCGAGTAAAACGGTAAGATTCAGGTTTTTGTCGGAACTGACAATATTCACATTATAATCTTCTGTTTCACCATATGAATAACTCAAACAGGGATCTATAGAGCTATTATTCCATACCTCTCTCACCCTCATTCGTGTCGTACCTGTCAGAGCGGTTGCAGGAACAGAAAAAGCAATGGAACCCGTTGCCGGGGTTGGGGCAATACTAATGGTACCAAGTTTTTCTGTAGTCTCAAATACCCCATTTATATTATAATCAATCCAAACTGCGATATAATTGCCGCTTGAATAGGTTCCGGGGCTTAAGGTTATAGAATAACTGTTTCCTGGTAAAAGGTCGGTCGATAATGAACTATAATAGGTATAATAGGGACTTGTTGAAGCACCTGTTGCATTATTTATACTTCCAAGCTGCACCAGTGTGATAAAATCTCCTGAGCTGGTTCCTGAAGTAAAGGTTGGAGTGCAATATTGATAATTGAGAACATTTATGTAACTGCTTTTTATGATGGTATTACTTCCAAATGCATTGGTAACAGTGAGCGTGACATCATAGGTTCCGATTGAAGTAAACTGAACCTGTGGATTCTGGGAGCTTGCATCTGTACCCCCCATAAATATAACAGTTCCAGGTGTGAAACTCCATGACCAGGAGGTTGGAATATTTGCAGACTGGTCGGAAAAAGTCACCGTCGAATTAATGGCGGTGGTTGTTGAAGAGGCAGTAAACCCTGCTACCGGTGGAATATTGTTATTATAGCAACTAATGCCTGCTGACCATCCGGGTTTAGTAACACTGCCATCGGAGGTAAAATTAAATGTCAGAGCGCCGGCAGCATTTGACGCAGTAACTGTTCCCGGACCGGCAGTACCATGGTAGGTTCCGATTAAAGGAGCGGCTGTGCTGGTTCCATTGTAAATTCTTAAATAGTCGTAGCCTGATTCTGTTTCAAATGAATTGAAAGTAAACCTGATCATATTTCCGGGTGTGGATGGATAGAATGTTTCTGTATAATTTTCACTATCCAGATAGGCGCCTGAAGCTCCGCCAGAATCATAGAAATTTCCCGGGCAGGTTGTAATTACCGCATTTGTCATATTATAGGTTGGAATTAAACCAATAACAACTTGTTTCAATCCCAGTACATTATATGCACCTCCTATAACAGTATATTCAAGATCAACAGGCGTTCCGATCGGGGTGGAGGGGTCAGCCGTTACTACAAATACGGCATTTGTCGATCCTCCGGGATTCAATGTCCCCAGCGTTGATGAACTATTTACCAGTGAAAGGTAGGCACTTGATCCACCACTGATTGCAAGGTTGCCGGTAATACCCGCCAGACTGCTGTGACCATTATTGGAAGTGGCAATAAGTAAATTTGCCGTTTCGCCCGGATCAAGTATTCCATCGTTGTTACAACCCGGTCCATTATCCTGTATTGTCATAGCTCCAATCACCAGCGAAGGGGCATTTGCAACAATATTAAAGTGGGAAGTCCAGGTATCTGTGCCGCTGTTACAATTTAAAGTAAACGGCACAATATATTGATCAGGGACATTATTCGCGAGTATTAAAGAGAAAGCATCACTTTTACTTACCGTTTGATTGGGATCAATGTTACCATAATTCTCCAACGGATCAGTAATAGTAATATAGGGATCGGCGGTGGAAAGTGTTGCTGAAACGTTGTTTGCCATAGCAATACCAACATTCCTTAATGACACAGAAATCAGGTTGGTTTCACCATAATCCATCAATCCATTATTGTTACCCCCGGGTATTGGGTCACTTATAGAATTCGAGGAATAGACTACATAAGGTCCGGTTGCTGGTACGACGTCCACAACCGAACTATATCGATAAAAATTCTGTTTGGTAATCGTTACAATCATTTGGTCGGGAGGTACCTGGCCGGGAATGTTAATACTAACCGGGAAACCTGTTCCTGTTGCGGTACCAAGGATAACCCCATTCGAAGTAAGAGCAATAAAAGACCCGGCATTTGCAGTCACTTCAAAAGTAGTGACCCCGGCATAAAGCACCGGGTTATGAGTAACGGTCAGGTTCTGGGGAACTTCTGAATAAACCGTCAGAAATGCATCCCCATGATGATGGAAAAGATGATAAGTTACTTCTTTGTCGCCAGTGTTATAAGGCCAACCGGAACTTTCAAGGAAAATTTTCCCGGCTGCATTGCCAAAAGCAGGTAAAACGTCTCTTGAAGCGGGTGTTGTTCCATAATCAGGCATAAAATCCGGCCATAAATTATCGTACATACCCCATACATAAGCATCATTGACAAATGAATAGGATACTTCTGATGCTGCCATTATACCTAGCGCTCCGGAATTTTGACCGCCATAGGTATAGCGATGGAATTTTTCAGCAAATACCTCACTCGAATAATTATATTTCCCCGTCAAACAATTGATTGACATTATATACGTCAAATCTGTATTTGTGAGTCCATCAATGTTTGAGCTATAATATGCAGGTTCACCCCAACCAGATTCAGCCCCGTGATCTCTATGCTGCAGCATGAAACTACCAGCATTAATGGCATTATTTATATCAGTTGCATTACCTCCACTCCAATTGCCCAAAGTGGCCGGTGATTCAGGGATATATCCCAGTCCTGCCGGGCCAAAATAGCTCACAACGGTTGAAGTATTAGGTGCTGTAGACCATGCTGTACCAGGGGTTCCGTCATAAATTTCATTGATCCTGACAGGATTCTTACCTTGAACATTTTTCCAGTACCCCCCGACTGTTTCAGAGCATAACTGGAACCAGCGCTCTGTCTGCCATCCAAGAGCAGTTATCGGATGATCATAGAATGAGGCACTGGTAGGAGGATTTCTTTCATAATTCAGGAACTTGGAAACCATAACCTGCAACTGTGCTAAGTTATTGGCTGTTATCCTGGCCATAACAATGTCGGGTAACTGATCATTGTCAACATCTCCATAAATATTATCTGACGCACAATAGTTGTCATAAATGGGAGAAATCACGGTACTATTGATATCTGATCCAAAATCTCCCAGAAGTAGAATGGTAGCAGGTGGTATCGTCCATGTATTGTATGCATTATTAATATAGTTTTCGATAATAAGCGTTGTATTTCCTCCAATCTGGGAAAGCGTTTTTACCATTGTAAGAATTCCTTGTTCCGTCCGGAACTTTTTGATGGAATCGGCATACTGCTGAAAAGCAAGGCCGTCAGGAGTGATGATAAGGTATTCAGCACCAGTTTCTTCGGAAGGTCCGGATGTCCTGTTTCTTGAGTCATAATTAATTTTAGGTAGTTGTGAAAAATTGAAAATGGCATCTTCCAGGATTGGATCCCACCAACGACTCCGCAACCGATCTTCTCCAAAACTTCCTGTTCCACCCTGAAAACTGATTTTCACCTTCATGTCCCGATAAACGATGAGTTGTTTTGTTACCGGATTATACTGAAACGGAGTTATTCCCAACATAACAGCATCAATCCCTCTTAATTGCCTGGTTTCTGAAAGGATTACCGGTTCGGCAGGGTAAAGAGCATCCACGTTATAAATCCTGGGGTCCTTATTATAATGAAGCGGACCTTTTTCATCATCTTTAGGGATATTAGGTGCGGGGGCAAGATTAATATTGTTGAAGACTTCTTTCCGTGATGAAATTATCTCCACAAGAGGAACACAACCATTAGGAATAGCAATGAACTTGCCATTCCCGGGGAGATTCGGTGCCCCTTCGTTGTTAAAAAGAAAATTCCCGGATATGGAAATATCTTTCATTGCCTCGCCATTAATTACTACATCGTTAAGACTGAATTCTGATACTGAGAAATTGATCTCTATATCTGAAGTCCTGCTTTTCAGAAGTGTAAAGCCATGATTATTCCATGCATCCGGAAAGGAATAATTCTGAGCATTAACTGAGATGGCTAAAAAGAAAAGGATAATTCCTGAAACGAGGAAAGAAGTAAAGTGTTTCATTATGAAGAGATTAGGGTTGGGTAATATATATTTTATTGCCTGAGAAATAAGAGTTAGTTATTGCTCAGAATGCATTAATGAATTATAATAAAACCACCTTAAAAAAGTAGTCCTATCAAGGTATTACCTAAATCCTGCAACTGAATCGACCTTTGATTTCTTTATGAATTCAGGTTAGTTACCTTTCAATACCCAAAAACCCTAATTTGTTGGTCCTTAAATCAATGATTTTAATAAACCATGTCAAATATACAATAGATCTGAATATTACAAAATTTTATTGTTATTGAAATAACAATCTATCCATCTCTGCGATTATAATCTACTGCATGACGAGATTTTATTAATTTTATCACTGGAATTTTCCAGAACCAACCATTCATCTTATTTATCTATTATGAAAAATAGCCTGGTAATTGGACTGCTAATGCTTGCAATTGTAATCACAACCAATAAATCCTTTTCCCAATCGAATAAAGTGATTGACCCAGCATTCAATCTGACCATTCAACAAATTGTTTTGACCTCTGATAAGACTTTAGAGTTTGATTTATATCTGAAAAATTTAGATAAAAAACAGCCCTTTGAATTGGCATTATTACAAGCCTGTATACTTATCAATCCTGCATTTTATGAAGGGGGTGAGATCACTGTTTCACTGGTTGAAGGTAAATCGGACCTGAATGAAACTCAGAAACCCCAAGCGGTTATTTTTTCAAAGGAGACACATGCTATCAAACTTCCTTCCAGAACATTGAAACCCTATTCAAAAAATACAGGTGATGACAAACTCAGGGGCACCATCATTTCTGATAAAGGTCAAGGCACTTTTGTCTGCAGAATCAAAATAAGCAATACAATAGCTTTTACAAAAGCACCGGTAAACCTGGCTTTTAATTTTTCGAAGCAGCCCTATCCTACCATGATATCCCGGTACATTGAAAACATGAATACTCCTTTAATCTGTAATGAACAAAATTGTATCGTTAAGAAATAATACTGCGAACAAGGTTATTTTCTTTATATTTTTTTTATACCCTCACATTCTTATTTGATAAAACACTTATTATTCCGGAAATAATTTTGCTTCATCAAAAAACGAAGCAAAATGAAAACCTTTATTGTCGCCCTATTTCTTACTTTGCTGGTAGCTACCGGCATTGAATCTGAATCTTCTTCCTCATACATTCTTGCCTTGATATTGGCCATCTCTGTTTTGGCTTACCTGGTGTATAGTCTTGTTAAACCACAAAAATTCTGAGAAAATGATCCAGGCCTTAGGATTATTTTTAGGTGTTTTCCTGGTCTTCGTGTTCAGTTACTTTATTGCCAGGTTCATTGAACTAGTCTTTCATATGGACCTTTCACTGAATCAGGATCATTCAAAGATTTTAAATACAGATCAAGATGAATGAAATTTTTCAATTAGCAGTTTTCCTGGGGATCCTTACTTTGTTTACGCCTTTCCTCGGGGGATATATGGTAAAAGTTTACCAGGGAGAAAAACATTTTTTATTGCCCGTTTTAGGTTGGCTGGAAAAGCTGATCTATAAGGTTTGCAGCATAAATAAGGAAGCAGGGATGAATTGGAAAACCTATGCTTATAGCCTGGTTCTATTTAATCTGTTGGGGGAGGTATCATTTTCACATTAATGATCCTTCAACGATATATGCCCTTCAATCCGCAGCATCTTCCCGGAGCATCATGGCATTTATCTATGAATACAGCCATAAGCTTTATGACAAATACCAACTGGCAATCCTACAGCGGAGAATCAACTCTTGGATATTTAACCCAAATGACTGGATTAACTGTTCAGAATTTTCTGAGTGCTGCCACCGGTATGGCAGTAATCATTGCCGTTTTAAGAGGATTAAAGGAAAAAGGTATCCGGAAATTGGGCAATTTCTGGGTTGATATGACGCGATCAGTTATATATATCCTTCTTCCCCTTTCCATCATACTCTCAATAGCACTTGTTAGCCAGGGTGTGGTACAAAATCTATCTTCCTACCATGAAATCTCAACCCTTGAAGGTGCTACCCAGGTAATACCGGCAGGCCCTGCTGCTTCACAAATTGCAATAAAACAACTAGGGACAAACGGGGGTGGGTTTTTCGGGACTAACTCAGCACATCCATTTGAAAACCCGACACCTTTTAGTAACTTCCTTCAATTATTATCGATCCTTCTTATACCTGCAGCCCTCACTTTTACTTATGGCAAATTAGCCGGTTCCAGCCGTCAGGGGTGGACGATCTTCATTGTAATGTTAATACTCTTTACAGCAGGCTGGGTGATTTCATATGTTGCAGAAATGGGAACTTATTCCCAGCTGGGAAATTTGTTAAATATGGAGGGTAAAGAAACCCGGCTGGGCATTGGTAACAGTGTTCTTTGGTCTGTTTCGACAACAGCAGCATCAAGTGGCTCAGTGAATTCCATGCATGATAGCCTTTCACCCCTATCCGGACTTATTGCAATATTTAATATCATGCTGGGAGAGGTGATTTTTGGTGGTGTAGGGGCCGGTCTGTATGGAATGTTGATTTTTATTATCCTGACAGTCTTTATTGCCGGATTAATGGTAGGAAGAACCCCTGAATACCTGGGTAAAAAAATTGAGGCTTTTGAAGTGAAAATGGCCATTCTTGCTGTTCTTGCACCCTGTGTTGTCATATTAGTATTTTCCGGAATTGCCAGCATTCTTCCCATCGGGACTTCCAGTCTGAATAACCAGGGGCCTCATGGACTCAGTCAGATCCTTTATGCATTTAGTTCCGGTGCCGGCAATAATGGCAGTGCATTTGCCGGACTAAATACAAATACTCCATTTTATAATATTTTACTAAGCATTGCCATGGTTATAGGCCGGTTTGGAATCATTATTCCTGTGCTCGCAATAGCTGGTAGCATGTCCATAAAAAAAATAACCCCCATTTCTTCCGGTACTTTCAGAACCGATAACTGGCTTTTCGGAGTGCTGCTGATCTCTGTAATACTCGTAATCGGGGGACTTACATTTTTCCCGGCTTTAACATTGGGGCCTATCTCTGAACACCTGCTGATGAAACTGGGTATTGGATTTTAATGATGAAAAAAATGATGAAAGAAAATAAAAATAATGTTTTTACCGGGAAGCTACTCCTGAATGCCACTAAGGATGCACTTATTAAACTAAACCCTTTTACCCTGATCAAAAACCCGGTTATTTTTATTGTTGAAGCCGGGGCAATCCTGACTACCATTTTAGTATTCCGGGAAATGGCTGAGGGGACTTACCAGGCATTTAACCTTCAGGTTGCAATATGGTTGTGGTTTACAGTCTTCTTTGCCAATTTCTCTGAAGCCATTGCTGAAGGACGAGGTAAAGCACAAGCAGAATCCCTGAGAAAAAACCAGATTGAAACGAAGGCAAATCGTTTGGTAAATGGAATTATTGAAGTAATCCAGGCTACAAAACTCAAAAAAGGAGATATTGTGGTTTGCGAAGCTGGTGATATAATTCCGGCTGATGGTGAAGTAACTGAAGGTGTTGCCAGCGTTGATGAATCAGCAATTACCGGCGAATCAGCGCCGGTAATCCGTGAGAGTGGTGGTGACAGAAGCGCAGTAACCGGCGGCACAAAAGTCATCAGCGACCGTATTATTATCAGGGTAACATCTGATCCCGGTGATTCATTCCTGGATCGAATGATTGCCCTGGTCGAAGGAGCAAGCAGGCAAAAAACTCCGAATGAAATCGCCCTGACAATTCTGCTTTCTGGTCTGACCATCATTTTTCTTCTTGCCATCGTTACTTTGCCCATGTATTTTCAATACAGCCTTGATGCTTCCGGTGATCCATCAGGAAAGAACCTGTCTTTGCCTATTTTAATCTCTTTATTGGTTTGCCTCATCCCTACGACCATTGGTGGGCTTTTAAGTGCCATCGGCATTAGTGGAATGGACCGCCTGTTGAAAAAAAATGTGATTGCAACGAGTGGCAAAGCCATTGAGGCTGCAGGTGATGTAGATGTATTGTTACTGGATAAAACCGGTACCATCACTCTGGGTAATCGAATGGCAACAGACTTTATTCCTGCTGAAGGAATAAGTATTGAAGAACTTGCCGATGCAGCTCAATTAGCCTCCCTGGCTGATGAAACACCCGAGGGACGGTCAATTGTAGTACTGGCAAAAGAAATGTTTAACCTGAGAGGGAGGGATATACATGATCAATTAATGGAATTTATTCCATTTGCCGCACAAACCCGAATGAGTGGTGTAGATATTAAAGATGAAAACGGGCAGGTTCGCTCCATTCGTAAGGGAGCAGCTGAAAGTATAAGAAAATTTGTAGAAGACAGGAATGGATATTTCCCTGAGAAATCAGGGGAAACTATTAATGATCTTTCAAAAAAAGGAGCAACACCTTTAGTTGTCGCTGAAAACAATAGAGTACTTGGTGTAATTCATCTGAAGGATATAGTAAAAGGTGGAATCCGACAGCGATTTGCTCAACTCCGTACAATGGGAATCAGAACTATTATGATCACAGGTGATAATCCATTGACGGCAGCAGCAATTGCCGCTGAAGCAGGGGTGGATGATTTTCTTGCAGAAGCACGGCCGGAAGATAAATTAACACGGATCCGATTGGAACAATCAAAAGGCCATCTGGTAGGAATGATTGGAGACGGAACAAATGATGCCCCTGCCCTGGCCCAGGCTGATGTCGGAATAGCTATGAATTCAGGGACACAAGCCGCACGGGAAGCAGGAAACATGGTTGATCTGGATAGTAATCCAACGAAACTTATTGAAGTAGTAGAAACAGGAAAACAACTCCTGATGACCCGCGGAGCCCTGACAACCTTCAGTATAGCAAATGATATTGCCAAGTATTTCGCAATTATTCCGGCTATTGCGGTAACCCTTTATGCTGGACGGACTGGCCAGGGACCTCTCTCTGCACTAAACATCATGCAATTGAATTCTCCTGAATCAGCCATCCTGAGTGCGGTAATATTCAATGCTTTAATTATCATCCTATTAATTCCACTTGCTATAAAAGGAGTAAAATACCGGGCTTTGCCGGCAAAATCAATTCTCACAAGAAACCTTTTTATCTATGGCCTGGGAGGTTTGTTAGCCCCATTTATCGGAATAAAAATGATTGACCTGATTATTAACCTGATTTAGTTTTCTGCCATGAAAAATCTAATAACAGCACTTAAGATACTAACCCTTTTCACAGTCCTGACGGGACTCATTTACCCCCTCTTTATTACTGCTGTAGCACAATGGATATTCCCGGGGAAAGCCAACGGCAGCCTTGTAAGCAGTCATGGCAAAGTAATCGGATCCCGGTTAATCGGACAGGCATTCAATGATTCCATTTACTTTCATTCCAGGCCATCAGCAACAAATTACGGCACCCTTCCTTCGGGTGCTTCCAACTTAAGCCCAACCAGTGTTCAACTTGCAAAACTCAGGGAAGAAAGAAAACAGGCATTTATTTCATTGAATCATTTAAAAGAAGAAACATCATTGCCCTCAGAAATGCTGTTTGCTTCAGCTAGCGGGCTTGATCCGCACATTTCAAAGGAATCGGCATTTTTACAAGCAGGAAGAATTACAAAAGCGCGTTCATTTGATCCGCAAAAGACTGAGCAACTATTGAAATTAATCGATTCACTGGTGGAAGGTCCACAATTTATCCTGTCAGATTCGGAAAGGATCAATGTATTAATATTAAATTTAGAACTTGATAAACTCTGATGATTGTGCCCGAAGGAATGAGACCGGACCCTGATGAACTTCTTGCTTCCATCAGGCTTGAAGAAGAGCGAAGCAAGAGAGGGAAATTAAAAGTATTTTTCGGTATGTGTGCCGGGGCAGGTAAGACCTATTCCATGCTTAAAGCAGCACAGGTGGAAAAATCCAAAGGAACAGATATTATCATCGGGTATATTGAAACACATCAACGAAAGGAAACCTCTGATCTCACGCTTGGTTTAGAAGAGATACCCCGGCTCCGGGTTGAATACAAGGGAACCACGTTACCTGAACCAGATATTGATGCCATCATTAAAAGAAATCCGAGGATTGTTCTTCTGGATGAACTGGCTCATACCAATGCCCCTGGCAGCCGTCATTTGAAACGTTACATGGATGTACTGGACATCCTTGATAATGGGATTGATGTCTATACTACTCTAAACGTCCAGCATCTTGAAAGCCGCTCTGATACTGTCGCTCAGATCACAGGAATCATTGTAAGGGAAACCATTCCGGATGAAATATTAGAGAATGCAGATGATATTGAACTGGTTGATTTAACACCTGATGAAATTCTTCAACGTCTGCACGAAGGGAAAGTATATGCTCCTGAACAATCCCGTGAAGCCATCCGTAATTTCTTTAGAAAAGGAAATATTACTGCTTTAAGGGAGATGGCGCTCAGAATCGTGGCTGATCGTGTCGATCTTCAATTAAGGCAATATATGCAGCAAAAACGAATTTCCGGTCCCTGGAAATCGGGCCTTCGTCTGCTTGCAATTGTTGATCATACCAGTCAATCGGCCAACTTACTCCGATGGGCAAAGAATCTATCTACTACTATGGGGGCAAGTCTCCTGGCATTATATGTACAACCTGCCCATAAACTATCAAAAGATCAACAGGACAAATTATCAAGGAATATCACCCTGGCCAAGCAATTGACGGCAGAAATAGTAACCACTTCCGGGTTAGACTATGTAAAAGCAGTGCTCAATATAGCACGTAAAGAAAATATCTCGCATATCATTATTGCAAAACCTCGCAGGACAAATATATTATCCATGTTCCGACTGGGTAATTATGTGAACCAGTTGATACAACATAGCGGAAATATTGATGTGTATGTAATGGGATCAAACATTTCGAATGATCAGAAACATCATAATTACAGCTCTTTACCTTCATTCTCCTCCGGAGTTGCCCAATACCTGCTTTCAGGGATCATAACCATTTCAACGGCCCTGGTTTTTTATCCATTTAAGGAGTTTATTGGTTACCAGGTAGTTTCATTTGCTATGCTCTTCATGATCTCTGCACTGGCTATCTTCTATGGAATTGGTCCCATTCTGCTTTCAGCATTTTTTTGTGCAGTCCTATGGAACTATTTATTTATTCCACCGGAATTTACATTACATATCAGTAAAGCCGAGGATGTTCTGATGCTTGGAATGTTTTTTATCATAGCCTTACTGAATGGCGTTCTCACAACCCGGGTGCGCAAACAGGAGCGTCTTAGCAGGGAAAGGGAAGAAAGAACCAATGCATTATATCGATTAACAAAGGAGCTATCCTTAGCTTCGGGGATTGAGGAGGTTCTCAAAGTTTCTATTGACGGCATCAGGAAAGCATTCAAAATGGAAAGTGCTATCCTCTTACCCGGGACAAACAATGACCTCAAAAAAGAAGTTACTCATGAAACGAGTCTTCAACTTAACGACTCCGACTGGAGTATTGCTTCTTGGGTATTTTTCCATTCAGGAAAGGCTGGAAAATATACCGATACTCTACCCTCCTCTCCATATACCTTTTATGCTCTGAAAGGCAATAAACTAAGACCCGGGGTAATCGCACTAAAACTGGAACGAGCCTTGACCGGGGATGAAGATTTATTCTGGATGGCTTACAAGACACAGGTTTCCAATGCACTTGAACGAGAATTTCTCAATGAACTTGCCCGCAAAGCCTCTATCCTGAATGAATCAGAAAAACTCTACAAAACACTGTTTAATTCAATATCCCATGAATTACGGATTCCGGTGGCAACCATTATGGGTGCATCCGATACTTTACTATCCCTGGATCTTGATAAAAAATCATATCAACAACTTTGTACTGAGATATTTACAGCTTCTGAACGGCTGAACCGATTGATCGAAAATCTACTGAATATGTCGCGTTTGGAATCAGATCGAATCAAAGCACATTCTGACTGGCACGATGTTACCGACCTGGCAAATAAGGTCGTAAAATCACTGCATAATGAATTACTCAATTTTAATACAGAGATCATCATTCCTACCAATATGCCCCTGGTAAAAATTGATTTCGGATTAATGGAGCAGGTATTATATAACCTTTTAATCAATGCAACTCAATACGCACCGGTTAAAACAACGATCAGGATTAAAATGCATTACGATTCCGGATTCTTCTACCTCGAAGTGATGGATCGGGGACCAGGATTTCCGAAAGATGCCATACCCTATGTGTTTAATAAATTCTACAGGGCTGAAGGTACTATCCCCGGTGGTACCGGACTGGGTTTATCCATCGTAAAAGGATTTGTTGAAGCAATGGATGGTACTGTCAAAGTTGAAAACAGAGCAAATGGCGGAGCCAGGATCACTGTTAAAATTCCTACTGATACACCTAACCTGGGATTTATTGAATAATTTTGAGTGATGAACCATGAAAATACGATATTGGTTATTGATGATGAAATCCAAATCAGGAGACTTTTAGATATTACTCTTTCTGCAAACCACTATAATATTATTGTAGCCACTAATGGAAAAGAAGGGATGGTTGCAGCAGCCACCTATAATCCATCCTTGATCTTACTCGACCTGGGGCTTCCCGATGAAGATGGCCAATCTGTGCTTATAAGGCTTAAAGAATGGTTTAAGAACCCAATTATTATTCTCTCAGTAAGAAACTCAGAAGCAGATATTGTTCAGGCATTAGATAATGGAGCCATTGACTATTTGTCCAAACCGTTTCGAACCGGAGAATTGCTTGCCCGGATACGTTCCGCCTTCCGGATGTTAAATGATCATGAGGATTCAGGTGCAATACTCACAATTAGGGATCTGAATTTTGATATGAATGCACATATCATCAAAAAAAATAATGAAATTCTGAAGCTAACTTCTACTGAATACGCTTTGCTAACCCTGTTGGCGAAAAATTCCGGAAAAGTTTTGACACATCAGTTTATCCTTAAAGAAGTCTGGGGATATGGTTACCTTGAGCAAACCCAATATCTGCGTGTTTATATCGCGCAATTAAGGAAAAAAATTGAAGATAACCCTTCTCAGCCCATATACATCATTACTGAATCAGGGATAGGATACAGATTTCAGGAGTAATTATTCGGTATAATTATTAATTCCAGCTTAAGAAAACCTCACTCCTAGTTCTAAAAGAGGCTATATATTTATAAGATGTTTGCAAATGCTGCCTTTTTATGAGTAAATTTGCAGTAATTCTAACTCCGGTTTTCATCCCTCTCATTAACCGGTGTTCTGTCTTCCTTATTTCCAGGTAATCGATATTTTGCTACAATTAATGGCTTTCCCTTTTATCCTTGGCAAATATTGTATTTCTATCATTTACTCTAACCCACTACTGAAATAAATAATCATGTCAACCTCTGAATATGCATTCCCGAAAATACAGGTAACCCTTACCAATAATAAAACCTTATTGGCTTCTTCAATTATGTTCCCCCAGCGAGGAAGATCTGAAATTTTTCTTAAGGAATATGATAATGAAAAATGGCTTCCTGTTGATATCTATCTCATTGACAAAATTGAATTCTCTCATTGATTCTCCTCTGAGATTGATATTTCTTTAAAGAATACCCGCATTTACCTGCAGGCTTAAATTTTTTTGCTCCATTTCAAGGCAGGTAATCAATGTAAATTTTGTTAAAGGTTCACTACTTATTACTTTTGAGAAGTAATCCTCTCATGAGAATAAGTGTATTGTATATCATATGCTGAACCTATGAAATCCCTGGAAGTACGATTTGCCAGTATTACAGTATTGATGCTGCTCCTTAACTATGCCGTCACTTTCAGTCAGGAGGCAATAGTGATGACTTCCTTCGGTGCAGTAAAAGGTAATTTATTTAGTAATGGTTATGAATTCCTGGGAATTCCCTTCGCAAGTCCCCCGGTTGGTGAAGCAAGATGGAAGCCCCCGATAAACCCGGAAACCTGGAATTCCCCGCTATTAACTCAATCCTTTAAACCTGCCTGTCCTCAAAAACTGTACGAGCAGGGTGATACTACCTATACATTACTGGGTGATGAAGATTGCCTTTACCTGAACATCTGGACACCTGATACTATTATTGCTGACCATGCTGTAATGGTCTTTATTCATGGAGGTGGCAATCAACAAGGGTCTGCCGGACAATTAAGCATGGGAACTGTGTTATATGATGGGAAAAACCTTGCTGCACGCGGAAATGTGGTGGTGGTCACCCTCCAGTACAGGCTTGGTGCATTAGGTTACCTGGTGCATCCCGGACTTGAGACCGAAAATGCGGAAAATACATCAGGGAATTATGGAGTAATGGATCAAATACTCGCCTTACAATGGATTAAATCCAATATTTCAGCTTTTGGCGGGGATACTTCAAAAATTATGATTTTCGGAGAAAGTGCCGGAGGTCTGAATACCGGTAACCTTTTAACAACCCCAATCGCTGCCGGACTGTTTCAAAGGGCTTGCATTCAGTCAGCCATTCCTTCATTGGGTAATTATGATGATGCCCGAAATGTAGGAATCGATTTTGTCGATCAATTTACAAACCAGGGAAATGATTCAGTAAAAATAGCTTTTATGAGGTCATTATCTGCTGATAGTATTTCTATCAGGATGGAGAATCCTGTGCCCGGGGGCATCGTGCAACCAAAATGGAAACCTGTGGTAGATGATCAGATTTTTTTTGATGATCCGGAAACAATCTTCCAAAGTTCAGATTATAACCAGGTTCCTTTAATGATAGGTTCAAATGCAGATGAAATGAGTGCTTCCGCTCCACTTATCGTATATCCATTAATGGTAACTGCACTGATCAATAGTATCTTCCCCCCCGATTTACAAGCCCAGGCCCTGGCTTTGTACCCTCCCGGAAACAACACTACAGAAGCCCGGGAATCCTATGTTCAGCTTTTGACAGATTCACAATTTACAGCCACAACCCGAAGAACAGCCCGTTGCGTTAGCCTGAATCAATCAGCCAATGTTTACAGGTATTTATTTTCACATCAACAGTCCGGACCCCTTGAAATTTATGGATCCTACCACGGACTCGAATTATTCTATGTTTTCAATAATTATGAAAATACCAATTATGCCATTGGACCCTGGTTTACCGATCAGGACGACAGCATCCAGAAAATCATGCTCTCATATTGGGTTCAATTTGCGACCACCGGTGATCCCAATAATGCTCAAGCAGAAATATGGCCGGTATATCAATCTTCAGAAGATTGCTATCTTGAAATTAAAGCAAATCCTGATGGAACACAATGCGGATTGCGGACTGGACAAAGTGATCTTTGGGATGAAGTTATCGGATACGAAAATTGTAGTAGCAGCCTGGGGTTGTTTATGGAAGAGCCCAAAGAGTTCCTGCTTTTTCCAAACCCGGCTAACCATACAATATTTATTCAGCTTCCGGAGGATATTACTCCGGAATATGTTTCAATCAGAGATATCAATGGTCGGATCCTTAAGGAATATAGGAATTGTAAGTCGATGGAAGTTGTAAGTCTGAAGCCGGGAATGTACTTCGTCACAGTTCATGCAGGGGAAATTTTAATAACCTCCAAATTCATTAAAAATTAATGACAGAAAAAGTAGCACCATGTGTACGGATTTCATTCATTTCAGATCATATTGTACCTTAGCCTAAATATCAGATGATGAAACCAATTGCCATCAGATTTTTTGTTGTCATTATTATTGCTTTGATAAGCAGTGGGCTCTTTTCGGGTATATTACCTCAAATTGTTCTGGCGGAAAATGAGGGCATCCCCGGTCAGTCAGAAGGATTGAATTCCAATAATAAAACAATCTCTGCCGGTGATCCTGAACCTTTGGGAGATTTCACTTCACTCTCGATTCCTCTCAAACGCGCCGGACGATTATTACTGATTGAAGCCGACATTGATGGGGTGCAGGGAAACCTGGTCTTTGATACTGGTGCCACCGGAATGGTGTTAAACAAAACTTATTTCAGGAAACACTCTTTATTGGGTAGCACCACCTCCAATGGAATTACCGGCTCAACAGGTGAAGTTGAACAAGCTTTAATTGAAAAAATTGTAATCTCAGAGCTATCCTTTGAAAAAACAAGAGTAGATATCGCAGATCTTGGACATCTTGAAAACCAAAGAAATATTAAAATAATCGGCTTGTTTGGATATAAGATGATTAAATCTTTTGAAGTCGTTATTGATGTTTCTTTAAATGAACTTCAGCTACATAAAATTGACAAAAAAGGGGATAGAATTCAGAAACCCGACATTGAACTACCTTTTGATTATGTTCAAAAAATCGATCCATGGCGCCCGGTATTAATTTTGAAAGGCAAAATAGCCGGGAAATCCCTGAACTTCTGTTTCGACACAGGCGCAGAAACCAATGCCATCAATAGTCATTCATCAAAAAATGTTTTAAGTACCGTAAGCATACTACGGCGTTCAAATCTACGTGGCGTCGGACAAGCCTCCAATGAAGTCCTGTATGGGATCATGAATGATTTTTGCCTTGACAATAAGGTTATGAAGAATATGGAGACGATCATCGTTAATCTTGATGCCCTCTGCGAAGTTTATGAATTGCGTATTGACGGGATGCTGGGATTTAGCTTCCTGGAAAAAGGCGTTATTACTATTAACCTGGCGAAAAAACAGTTTGGGATGAGTTTTTTCAAACCTAAAGAATTATGAAAACTAAAACCATATACTTATTTCTTTTACTGCTGGTATTGTTGAATACCACGTTAAAGGCACAATTTGATCCATCAAAAATATGCCGGCTGGAGGATAACAGGCTAATTTTTCAGTTGAACAGTGATTGGACAGATGCCCAAAAGAAAGAAGTCTTGCAGCTATTCGACCTCGACAGTGTACTCTTTGTGAAAGCATTTGAAGGAGTACCCATTATTTCTGTGGATAGTATTACCTGGCAGATTTCAATAATAACTTCAAAGATCGTAGAAGCTTCCAAAATGCTTTCTCCACCCCCCGTGCCGATAACAAATATGAACGATGTTTTTCATGTCGGTATTCAATGGCCTTCAAAATGGAATGAAGTTGAAAACGACGTTGAAGCTTATGGAGTCAATGCTTTTACAAAGAATAATGCTTTCCGTTTTTCAGATCAGCATGCAGTGTTCTTCCTTCCCGGATTCACTGAAAATAAGAAAGTGTTCATCAGTGGCAGTTTTAATAACTGGAGTACGATGCAATCACCAATGATAAAAACGGATTCAGGCTGGATTTTTAAAATATGGCTAAAGCCAGGTAAATACACTTATAAGTATATCATAGATGGTAAATGGAAACAGGACCCTAACAACCGCCTGAAGGAAGATGACACCCAGGGAGGATATAATTCCATTGTTTTTGTTTACAATCATCTTTTTCGGCTCACAGGTTATAATAATGCAAGGAAAGTAATTCTTAGTGGCAGCTTCAATAATTGGAAAGAAAATGAATTGCAAATGAAACCTGTAGCTGAGGGATGGGAGCTACCGCTTTTCCTGAGAGAAGGAACTTATACTTATAAGTTTATTGTTGACAAGACGTGGATAAATGATCCGGATAATCCACATATTCGGCCTGATGGAAAAGGAAACCTCAACTCTTGTATGGCTATTGGTGACACAATGATATTTTATCTGAATGGGTTTCTCCAGGCTAAAGAGGTAAAGCTTGCAGGTAGTTTCAACAACTGGAATCCGGGAGAATTACTGATGTTCAGGGATAGTACCGGGTGGAATTTACCCTATGTACTCGCAAAAGGAAATTATGAATATAAATTCATTGTTGATGGTAATTGGATTCAGGATCCTGCCAATCCATTTGTTGGAGGATATAACCAGGATGGAAACTCCATATTTAGTTTTAAGCCAAACTATGTTTTTCAGTTGGACTCATTCCCTGATGCTAAAAAGGTAGTTGTTGCCGGGAGCTTCAATAACTGGAATCCTGACAATTACAGAATGATCAGGAAAGAGGGTAAATGGATATTTCCTTTGTACCTTAAACCTGGAAAACATACTTATAAATTTATTGTCGACGGACAATGGATCCTGGACCCATTCAATGAATTATGGGAAGAAAACGAGTATAATACCCATAATTCTTTATTATGGATTGAATGAAAATATTTCCGTTTATAGATATGTCCATTTCAATAAATATGGATTAATATATATTGACCTGTGAATACTGCTTTTTGTGATCAGTGACATATCAAAAAGAACCATTCATGCGTTTCTTGTAATACTCCTAAAACTAAAAAACCATGATAACCACAACTGATTATATCTTCAAATGGAAAGACCTTGGTGATATCGATGAAGGCCGCCCAAATCTCGGGAGTCTTACTTATGTAACCACCTATCGGATGATGCAATACAGTTTACGAAGTGTAATGAATAATAGCCTGGGCGCAGATGTTGCCAGTCAGTTATTCTTTGATGCCGGGAAATTGGCAGGTTCCGAGTTTTGTTTGAATGTTCTTAACAGGAACCTTGATTTTTATAGTTTCATCTCCCATTTACAGTCTTGCCTGCAGGAATTGAAAATGGGTATCCTCCGCGTTGAAAAAACAGATTTGGAAAAAATGAACTTCACTATTGTGGTTGCAGAAGACCTGGATTGTTCAGGTTTACCCATTACCGAGGAAACGGTTTGTGATTTTGATGAAGGATTTTTATCAGGCATTTTCCAGGTCTATTCCAGCAAAGAATTCGATGTCACCGAAACAGATTGTTGGTCGAAGGGTGACCGCGTATGCCGATTTGAGGTATCTTTACGTCAATGACAGAAGCCGATTTCCTCAAACAACTCAATCAATCCATTCTAGATCTGTTGACCGGAGATTATCGGGTCAAACAAAAAGGATTTCCGGAGAATTTATCAGATAAAACGCATGATGCTGAACTAAGGAAGCTAAACCAGAGCATTAATAGTCTTATTGAGAAATTCCATGATGCAGATTCATTCATCCTGAACCTATCGAAAGGAAATCTTGATACAGAAGTCCCGAAATCCAATCAACTAATTTCTCCATTTAAGGAATTACAATCTAATCTTCGCCACCTGGTATGGCAAACACATCGCATTGCCGAAGGGGACTATAATCAACGAATTGATTTCCTGGGTGATTTTTCAAAATCCTACAATTACCTGATCTTATCATTAAGGGAAAAGCAGGTTCTTGAAAGGGAATTGGCACTGAATGAAGAGAAATACCGGATGCTGGCACAAAATGTGTCCGATGTAATATGGAAATTCAATTTTCTGAATCAGCATTTTGAATATGTCAGCCCTTCTGTAATTAAATTACTGGGCTATAGTGTTGAAGAGGCCACTCAGTTAAGTTTTGATTCCATATTCACTTCCGAATCATACCTTGAGTTTATTTCAGTGCTGCACAGGAAAATCTTAGACCTGGAATCTGGAGATGAATCCGCTCAAACTTTTACCATCGAATTACAGGAAAATTGTAAGAATGGCCATGTCATATGGGTTGAATCAGTAATCAGCTTATTATTGGATGGCCAATCAAAAGTATGTGAATTACTGGGTGTTTCAAGAAATATCGAGAAAAGAAAAGAAGCAGAAAAAGTACTCAAAAATTATGCACGGGAACTCAAGGAATCCAATGCTACGAAAGACAAGTTTTTCTCCATTATTGCCCATGATCTTCGAAATCCCTTCAATGCCCTTCTTAATCTCACCGAATTTGTTGTGGAGTACATTGAAAACGATGAAAAAGCACGCGCAATAGCAATGGCTAACTTGCTAAGGGATAGTGCGCAAAATACATACAACCTGCTGCAAAACCTGCTTGAGTGGTCATCCATGCAGCAGGGTGGTGTCAAATGTAATCCTACTAATGAATTACTACTCCCATTGTTAAAGGATGAAATCAGTACGCTTGAAAATATCGCCCTTCAGAAAAAAGTATCCGTCGATGTCTTATTTCAGGATTCACTGATCGTTAAAGCAGATCGGTTTATGCTCAAGACTATTCTCAGGAACCTCATTAATAACGCATTGAAATACTCATTCGAAGGAGGAAAAATTACCATTGATGCAACCGGTTCCATAACTGAATGTATTATAACCATCAGTGACAGCGGAATAGGGATGACCCAGGATGAAATAGAAAACCTGTTCAAATTGCAAACTTCAACATCCAAACCCGGCACAAAACAGGAAAAAGGATCCGGACTCGGTTTGCTTCTTTGCAGTGAATTTATTTCCATGCACCAGGGTAAAATATGGGTTGAAAGTACACCGGGCTCAGGCAGCAGATTTCATCTACTTTTTCCCTATTAATTTCCTCTTCCATTTCGTTTTTAGTCTAGTTTTGTCATTTCCGTAAATAATCGAGAAATGAGAAAAAGTGTCACATTACTGGTCCGGTCAATGTCTCTAACTGTTATCCTGGTGGCCTGCATGGCTCCAATAGTGATGGGCCAGAAAAAAATTGCCAATTCCTTATACGTGCGACCACTTATTGGTACTCATGGTGAGGGCAATACCTACCCGGGAGCCGTGGCACCTTTTGGAATGATCCAGATTTCTCCGGATACAGAAGATGACCTTTGGGAAACAGCATCAGGTTATGAATATGCCGATAGCTCTATCATTGCCTTTAGCCTCACTCATTTCAGCGGTACCGGTATTCCGGATTTAGGAGATATCCGGTTTATACCACAATTGGGTAAACCCTGGCTTGTACAAGGCCCTAAATCAAATCCGGATTCAGGCTATCGCTCAAGGTTTTCACATTCTGATGAAATGGCTGGCGCGGGATATTATTCTGTGTGGCTCCGGGATCAAAAGATCCGCGTTGAATGTACTGCCGGCGAAAGAGCAGGTATACTGCGTTTCACCTTCCCAAAATCAGATAGTTCATCGATCCTGGTCGATTTGAGTAAAAATCTCCGCTGGAATGTAATCTGGTCGAATATACGCGTACTAAATGATTCAACCATCACCGGGTATCATATGGTGAATGGCTGGGCAAAAGAACGGTATGTTTTCTTCACAGCTACCTTCTCCCGTCCTTTCGATTCCTGCAATATCATGAGCGATGGCAAGAGAGTTTATTATAATGGATACCGGTTCAGGAGTTCATCAGAATGCTCAGGTAAAAACCTGCAATTCCTTGCTCATTACAGAACAGGGACAGATGAAAAAATATCCGTCAAAGTCGCAGTATCAGCCGTGAGTACACAAAATGCCATCGATAATCTTACGAATGAAATTCCAAACTGGAGTTTCGACCAGGTTCTGGCATCTACCCTTTCAAAATGGGATAAAGAATTGGATAAAATTACTATCGAAGGAACCCAGGAAGAAAAGGAAACTTTTTATACGGCATTATACCATGCATTCCTCACTCCTATTCTATACCAGGATAAAAATGGGCAATACCGGGGTTTTGATAATAATATCCATAAAAGTAAGGATTTTACGAATCATGCCATATTCTCCCTTTGGGATACCTATAGGGCCACCCATCCCCTGTTCTGCCTGGTGCAACCTGAGAGAAATGCGAATATGATCCAATCGATGCTGGCACATTATGACCAAAGTGTGGATCACCTCCTTCCTGTCTGGTCGCTTTGCAGCAATGAAACATGGTGCATGATTGGCTATCATTCGGTGCCGGTTATTGTTGATGCCTATTTGAAAGGTGTAAAAGGATTCGATGCTGAAAGGGCCTATGAAGCCATCAAAACAACCGCCATGAATCCTGATTATGACAATGTGGCAACCTATGCCAAACTGGGCTGGGTTCCTTTCAACAGGGAAAATGAATCTGTTTCAAAAACTTTGGAATATGCTCATGACGATTTTTGTATTGCTCAAATGGCAAAATCGCTGGGAAAAGAAGAGGATTATCAATACTTCCTTAAAAGAGCGATGGCCTATAAAAACCTTTTCGACAGCAGGATAATGCTGATGAGGGGCCGCGATGATGAAGGAAACTGGAGAACCCCTTTCAATTCCCATGAATATGTGCAGGGTGGTGATTTTACTGAAGGCACCAGCTGGCAGTATAGCTGGTATGTACCCCATGATATTTCAGGATTAATCAACCTTTTCGGTGGGAATAAACCATTTCTTCAAAAGCTGGATTCTCTGTTTACATTTACCGATAATTCGAGTGAAAATGTGGACGATATCCAGGGTCGTTTAGGGGAATACTGGCATGGGAATGAACCCAGCCATCATATCATCTACCTCTATGATTTTGCCGGAGAACCATGGAAAACACAGGAACTGGTACATAAAATCATCAGGACACAATATGGTAACAAACCTCATTCATTAACCGGGAATGATGATTGCGGTCAGATGTCAGCCTGGTACCTTTTTAATGTCATGGGATTTTATCCTGTTTGCCCGGGGACTAATTATTATGCTATCGGAAGCCCGGTGATCAGTAAGGCCAGTATAACCCTGGCCGGTGACAAAAAATTCAATATGAGAGCCGAAAATCTGTCAGAAACGAATGTTTATATCCAGAAAGTATTACTGAATGGAAAAAACTGGAATAAACCCTATTTTATGTATGATGATATTAAAAATGGTGGTGAAATCATTTTTTATATGGGCCCTAAACCCAATAAGAAATGGGGCAAAACAATCGACTTCCGGGAATTGAATTCTATCCCCTAGATTACTACTGAAAACTTTGTTGAACATTCTTTGTTAATTGGATACATAAATTCCAATTGATGATGCTTTCGTTATTCCGATCGCATATAATTGATAATTCCCGCCCTATTTATTAATCCTATTTACATACAAGCCTATGAAACCTTCTGAATTTGTTGCTGCTTATGGTCCGTTTGCAAAACAGACCCAGGAAAAAACAGGAATCAGTGCTATTGCCATCCTGGCTCAGGCTGCCCTTGAAAGTGGATGGGGAAAATCAGCCCCGGGTAATATGTTTTTCGGTGTGAAAGACACTGACGGGGTGAATGGAAATGAGCAGTTATTGGTTACCACTGAATATAGCAGAAAATCAGATCTTAAATTTCCTGAAATTATCAGTATTGAACCAGTTATCCGGAATGGACAGAAATATTTTAAGTATAGGGTGAAAGATTATTTCAGAAAATATGAAACTCCGGAAGAATGTTTTACCGACCATACTAAGTTCTTTTTCCAGAATAGCCGGTATGCTGCAGCCTTAGAAGTAAGATCAGACCCATATCAGTTTATCGATGAAATTGCCCGTGCAGGCTATGCTACTGCTCCTGATTATGCGCCTTTGCTTAAGTCAGTGGCAAAAATGATTGAGAAATTGCTGGTTTAATTTGACTACCTTTGCAAAATTAATCATTGCTATCTTTTCTTCTTGTCTCAAATCCTGCCCTATCCTGCATGACTTTAGCCCTGGATGAATCATCTGCAGGTTGACAAATAATATGTAACTTTCTGCCGGTAACTGAATCAAATCAGTTTTGCTTTGCAAACTGTCAAAATTCAGTATAATTTGTAACCAGAATCCGGAATAATCACAAATAAATAAACAATACTTTGAATTTTAATGAATTTCTCTTCGATAACCGCCTGATGGAGGGTGTCGAAGCTATTGGGTATGAAACCCCTACACCTATACAGGAACAAGCCATTCCGGTTATCCTGGAAGGCCGTGATATGGTAGCATGTGCCCAGACAGGAACCGGTAAAACAGCTTCCTTCCTGCTTCCTATCATCCATCGCATCATTACTACAAAACATGATGAACATATCAAATGTCTCATCGTAGTACCAACCCGTGAGCTGGCCACACAAATTGACCAGCATCTCCAGGGACTAGCCTATTTTACCCCGGTAAGTTCAATCCCGGTTTATGGGGGAACTGATGGAGCAACCTACTCAAATGAGCAAAAAGCCTTGAAAGATGGTGCAGATATAGTAATCTGTACTCCCGGAAGAATGCTGTCGCATCTGAATATGGGATATGTTCAGATCACTGGTTTATCATACCTGGTGCTTGATGAAGCTGACAGGATGTTGGATATGGGCTTTTTTGATGATATCATGAAAATCATATCCTTTCTGCCCAAAGAAAGACAAAACCTGCTTTTTTCTGCCACAATGCCTTCCGGTATCCGAAACCTGGCCAGGCATATTTTGCAAAACCCTTTTGAAATCAATATCGCTACTTCTAAACCAGCTGAAAGAGTAAAACAGGAAGCTTATGTAGTTTATGATATGCAGAAAATACCACTCGTACAGCATATCCTCAAAGAAAAAGATTTCAGAAGTATACTCGTATTCTGCTCTACCAAAGAGAAAGCTAAATTATTAACCCATGAGTTGAAGAAGCTTCATTTTTCTGCCGACCAGATTCATTCAGATATAGATCAATCGAGCAGGGAAAATGTGTTAAACCGCTTTAAAAGCAGGGAATTAAATATTCTCATTGCAACAGATATTCTTTCCCGCGGAATCGATATTGAAGATATTGACCTGGTAATCAATTTTGATGTTCCGGTTGATGCTGAAGACTATATTCACAGGGTGGGCCGTACCGCAAGAGCAGCATCCGAAGGTGAAGCGATCACTTTAATCAATGAGAGGGACCAGCAACGGTTCAAAGCTATTGAAGACCTGATAGAAAAACATATAGATAAAAACTTATTGCCGGAATTCCTGGGGGCTTCACCACTTTACAATCCTCTGGCCAAAAATCAAAGGAATAATAAAAAGAGAAATTTCGGCAGGAAGAAAAGCAGTCAGGGCAAAGAAAATTCAGGCAACAGGAATCAAGCCAGGAATCGGTAATTTACCGGTGAACCAGAGATTGTTATTCCAGGAAAGATAGGCCTGCTGATTTGATTACCAGGTAAAATGTATTTTCCGGAACAAATCCTTCAGGCATATGTGTATTCTCCTCGGGAGTGATTTCAAGGATACTGAAATCACTGCTTTCTGCTACCAGGAAAGCATTAAATTTCTTTATCTCATCTCTCGACTCAAGCCTGCCTGTTAATGTATTGATAGATTTCGGGAAACTGGCTTCCCTGCAGTTCGCATTGATATAATCAAACCCTTCTTCTCCTACCTGGTTCTTGATATCCTTTATTTCACTCTCCTGGAATTTGTAGTTTGACAGAATTTGCCCGGGATCATCAATAGATACCTGTGGAAAAATATCCTCAAGAAGTTCCTCTGCATTTGAAGTCACTGTTTCATCACCTGCGCCCGGATTTCCAATCCCCGAATTTCCAATAACGAAATAGAAAGAACGATCTGAAATCATTTCAGCCGGCATATGTTTATTATTGGCCGGATTAATTTCTATAACACTTTTTTCACCCAAAGTAGCCACAATATTCACATGGTACAGCATAATCTGATCCCTCTTTTGCGTGCGAGAGTCCAGGGTGGCAATACCTGATGGCCACTGGGATTCATGACTGGCACCTTTAATAATGGTAAACTTTTCCTGGCCCAGTGCTTTCACTAAGGTTTCCTGGTCTGATGCTGTAAAGATATACGATGAATACAACTCACCCGGATCTGTAATACTGATCGCTTTTGTATCCTGACCTTTCAATTGAACCAATAAGCCGGTCAGAAGTAATGTGACAAAAAAAGTTATCCTGTATGTTTTCATCCTGTTTTGATTGAATATCTCAAAAATTATTTTTTCTCAATCTTGCCTTCACGGCGTTCTTCCCATAATTGCTTGAAACTCTTTTCTGCCATTTCAGGTAATGCTCTTCTTTCTCCCCAGGCTTTGGCTAAAAATCGCTTCATTAGTTTGTTCTTGGTTTTTCCACTGGTCATATCCAGTAAATTCCGATGCAACATAGCCGTTTTATATCCTTTGAAAATAATCCTGTCAATTCTCCGGGTATAGCCATCTTTGACCGAATCACTGCGATTATAAAGCAAAAGCTCATGCAAATTGATTTTTACAGGGCATACTTCAGTACAGGATCCACAAAGTGAAGAGGCAAAACTCAGGTGTTTATAATCCTTCATTCCTTTTAACCAGGGAGTAATAACAGCGCCTATGGGGCCACTATAAGTAGTTCCATAAGCATGTCCTCCGATATTCCGGTAAATGGGACAAGCATTGAGGCAGGCTCCGCAACGGATACAGCCCAATGCCCGACGCTGGTTCTTCTTTCCCAGGATTTCTGTTCGGTAATTATCAAGGAGGACTACATACATCTCTTCAGGACCATCAGTTTCATCTTCCTGCCTAGGCCCAGAAATAATAGAATTGTAAACTGTAATTTTCTGACCGGTACCATGGGTGGCAAGTAATGGCCAGAATAAATCCAGGTCTGCCATCCTTGGAATCAGCTTTTCAATCCCTGCAACTACAATATGCACCTTAGGGAAAGATATACTCATCATTCCATTGCCTTCATTTTCTGTAAGACAAACAGAACCTGTGTCAGCCAACAGGAAATTGGCTCCGGTTATTCCTACCTCAGCATTATAGAATTTGTCACGGAGCTTTTGCCTGACAAATGCCGTGATCTCCTGTGGACTGCTATTGGGGTCCAGATCAAATTTATCGTGAAATAAAGCGGCAACATCCTCCTTCGACATATGCATTGCCGGAGTAACAATATGATAAGGATGCTCCCCGGCAAGCTGAACAATGTATTCTCCAAGATCCGTTTCAAGAGATTCAATACCCTGCTTCGAAAGATGCTCATTAAGCTCGATTTCTTCCGTAACCATGGTTTTCGACTTCACTACATGAGTCGCATTATGTTTCTTAAGAATCTTTATGATCTCCTTAACTGCCTCATCAGCATCAACAGCCCAGATCACCTTACCTCCCCTTGACTGGAAATTTGATTCAAAGTCAAGAAGATATTTTGGTAAATCAATGATTACCTTGTTTTTAAGATGAGCAGCCCTCTGTTTTGCCAATTCAAGGTTGTCATATTGCAATTTTCCATTCGCTACTGCTGCATCATATCTCGACATATTGAACTGGATCTTTTTCCTGTGATCCTTATCAAATGCCTTTTTTGCAGCATCCTTCATGAATTTATGGTAGATTTCACTCATCTTTTTCCTTTGCTTCCAGAATAATTGATTAAAGAAGACCCGCTATTTTATTGACTCTGCCCAAATGCCGTCCACCTTCAAAATCAGCAGTGAGAAACATCATGCATGCATTAAAAGCCTCTTCCATACTGATAAACCTTGAAGGTAAGCATAGTAGGTTAGCATCATTATGAGCCCGGGCTAAACGGGCCAGTTCCGAATTCCAGCATAAAGCAGCACGGACTCCATTATACTTATTGGCTGTGATACACATTCCATTTCCGCTTCCACAAATTAGGATAGCTGCACTATATTGCCCCTGATCAACTGATGATGCTACCGGATGTGCTACATCCGGATAATCCATGCTATCAAGACTATATGTCCCAAAATCCCTGATTGAATATCCATTTTCAGCAAGTTTGATCTTCAAGTATTCCTTGAGATCATATCCAGCATGGTCACAACCCAGAGCAAGTGTTTTCGATTTTTCAAACATTGTTAATAAATTAATACTGCAAAATTACTAATTAAAGCCCCATGGTTTTTGATTTCCTTTCTAATTAGGCATTTAGCTTAGATGGTAAAAATAGCGCCATTTACTATGATATTCATTTACAACCACAAAGAGTTTTTAAACGTAAACTGTTAATAAGTGAGTACTTTTGTTACTTAAATGGGGATAAAAGTTGAAGGTTATTAACAAAATGGCGTAAACAGGCCAATTTTGGGCTTGGTCAGAGAAGATATCCTCTTTTTTCAGTGGATTTGGGTATCATTATCAACAGGATTTTGGATTAAAAATCCTGACCATTTATCAGGTGAAAAGGTTATGAACCGAGTGTTAATAAATAGCTAAAAACCTCAAAATCAAAAACTGCTGCATTAATTTATTGTTAATAAGATGTGTAGAAATGGCTCATTGATTGTTTTCAAAATAAATGTTCACTTATTTTTGAACACTATCAACAGCTATATATCTATAACATATTCTTTAAATTAAAAAAAATATACATTAATAGGTTAAATAGGGAAGAATAGAAAATGACTGCTTCAGATTTAGAAAAAAAAATACAGGAAATCAAAGTTAGGAAAAACGCAGTAATCCTTGCTCACTATTACCAGGTACCCGAAATACAGGATATCGCAGATTATATTGGCGATAGTTTGCAATTATCACAACAGGCTGCTGCTACCAATGCTGATATAATTGTTTTTGCAGGTGTTCATTTTATGGCTGAAACTGCAAAAATACTCTCCCCTTCCAAAAAAGTATTACTTCCAGATCTGGAAGCAGGCTGTTCACTGGCAAGCAGCGCTCCTGCCGATAAATTTGAAGAGTTTGTGAAAGCACATGCTGATCATAAGGTCATTTCCTATATCAATTGCTCAGCCGAAGTGAAAGCTTTATCTGATGTAATTGTTACATCCAGCAATGCTATGAAAATTGTGAATTCATTCCCTCTAGATCAGAAGTTGATCTTCGCTCCTGATAAAAATCTTGGCGCTTATATCAATGGCCAGACAGGTAGAAATATGTTGCTGTGGGAAGGTGCCTGTGAAGTTCATGAAACTATTTCAACTGAAAGAATCATTAAACTGAAAATGGAAAACCCGGATGCAATACTGATTGCTCATCCCGAATGTAAAGCCCCGGTCCTCATTCTTGCCGACTTCGTTGGTTCTACAGCCGCCATGCTTAAATTTACCCAAACCAGTTCAGCCCGTAAATTCATCGTTGCTACAGAAACAGGGATTATTCATCAAATGCAAAAATTATCACCTGATAAGGAATTCCTTGTAGTACCTGCAGATGAAACCTGTTCTTGCAACGATTGTCCATATATGAAACTTAATACGATGGAGAAACTGTATCTTTGTATGGAACATGAAAAACCTGAAATCTTACTTTCTGATGCATTAATAGAGAAAGCCAGAAAGCCAATTATGAGAATGCTTGAACTTTCAAAGTAAAAAATTATTGCTGATTATAATGTCAAAACCTTGTCATACTAAGTTGATATACAAATTATTACTCGCCGGATTTATATTGATTTCAGGCTTGATGCCCGAATTGGTTTTTTCTCAAATTCAGCAGGACAGCGTTTTGAAAGATGGATATATTGTTTTCTATTATCCGGGTGGACAAAAATCGAGTGAGGGGTTTATGCGGTCCGGTAAACCTGACGGCTATTGGAAAACATATTATGAATCAGGAAATATTAAATCAGAAGGTAACCGTAGAAATTTTGAATTGGATAGTACCTGGAAGTTCTATGATGATTCCGCTCAACTTAAAGTCACAATAGATTATAGAAACGGACGTAAAAATGGTTTGAAAACCACTTATAATCCTGATGAAATTATAGAAGAAAATTATGTGGACGACACCAGGCAGGGAAATACAAATTATCTCTATCCTGACGGAAAATTACGAATGTATATTCCATTCATCGATGGCCTCGAAGAAGGTATTTCAAAGGAATTTGCAAAAGATGGCACTGTTATTACCTATGTAGAATATAAAAAAGGCTTCATGGTGAGCCGTGAACGGATTAACCGAAAGGACCGTAACGGATGGAAGCAGGGAAGATGGAAATTTTTCTATGAAAATGGATTGGTGAAGTTGGATGGTGTGTATAAGGATGATAAGAAAAACGGCTACTTCAAGGAGTATGATGAAAAAGGATTGCTGCTGACTGTTAAGAAATTTATTAATGACAACGAGGAAAAAGAGGCCCCTGAACTGACAAGCCTTGCAGTGAAAACAGATTATTACCCGTCAGGAAAAATTAAAACTGTAGCCAGTTATAATGGAGAAGTCCCTGAAGGCGTGAGAAGGGAATACAGTGAAGAAGGAAAAATTACTTCTGCATATATATTTCGTAAAGGAAATATGATCGGAGAAGGAATCGTGGATGAAGAAGGCAACCGCCATGGTCCCTGGAAAGAATTCTATGAAGATGGAACCCTTCGTTCTGTAGGAACTTATGATCAGGGTATCAGAATTGGAGACTGGAAGTTTTATTATTCAAACGGAAAACTGGAACAACAGGGAAAGTATAGTAAAAAAGGAAAATTCGACGGTCAATGGACCTGGTACTTCGAGGATGGTTCCATTCAAAGAGAGCAGTCTTTTATTGCAGGCCTGGAAGATGGAGAATACCTGGAATATAATGAAACCGGCAAACTGATGGTTAAAGGTCAATATGTTGAAGGCCTGGAAGAAGGGGAATGGGTGTTTGATTTTGGCCAGTATAAGGAAACCGGAGCCTACAGGAGTGGAATGCGATATGGAAACTGGAAATCCTATTACCCTGATGGAGTTTTACGTTTCGAAGGTGAATTTATTGATGATAATATGAACGGTAAAGTAGCCTGGTACTGGCCTAACGGAAAAATTAGGGAAACTGGAAATTACCTTAATGGCAGTCGGCAAGGTGACTGGACTTTCCTGAATGAAGATGGAACTCCCTCAATAGTTATTGGATATCAGAACGATGCTGAAAAGAGGTATGACGGCATTGTGATTAAACCTTCTTTCGAAGAGTAATATTCCTGTTATTTATTTGCTTATCTTGAAATCAGAATCCTTGATTCTATTATCATTCCTTGCTTATTCAGCACTGAAACAAGGTAAATACCCTTTGCTTCAATGGGGCCATCCATTTGAAACAACTGATCCTGGATTGTCAAAGGATAGTCTGCCAGGACCTTTCCGCACATATCTGAAATCGTCAGCTGGTATCTATCGCCGTCTAGAGGAAACTGACTTTTAATCCTGAAAGATGCTGTGCAAGGATTAGGATACACAGTGAACCAATCTTTTCAGAGGAAGTTTTTTGTTGAAATTCTTCTTCTCCGAGGATCACCCCGTTTTCGTTGTATATGGAAATCCCGCAATCAGTACCTCCAATCCATACATTATTGGCCAGGTCTACCTTCAGATCAAGCATCAAGCCATCGAGAATACCGGAATGCTCATAATCCATCACTTCCCAGGTTTGTCCGTCAAACCTGACCAGGTTATCAAATCCACTTATTATCCATAATACACCGTTTGAATCCTTGTCAACTGCTTGAATACGGGCATCTGGCAAAGGTGAATTATCAGGGGTATAGATTTCCCAGTTGTTATTCTGGAAGCGGACCAGTCCCTCCCCGGTTGCCAGCCATATCACATCCTCACTTACTGCCATGTCATTGATGTGGGCCGAAGGCAATGGGGAATTATTACTTGTGTATGAGGTCCAGGAAGAACCATTCCAAATATTAAAAGCAGCGGGGCTTCCAGCCAGTAAGTGTCCTTCATTGTCAATGTCGAGGCATTCAACCGTCATTGATGGGAAATTCCCATGATATGCGGAATAAAAAACAGTGTCTGAGGCATTCATACTGACTAAGCCGGGGTATTCTGCTGCCCATAGGGTGTTTTGCGGGTCTGTGATCATGGCTGTGATTTCAGAATGGAAATAAGGATCCGGTGGAAGATTCTTCCGATGCCAGGAACCGTCTTCATAGCTGGATACAGCATGATTCAATCCGGCTATCACTTTTCCTGTTAGATCTGCTGTAACACAATTGGAATACAGGTAAGAAACATCATCCATTGTAAATGCACTCCATTCATTATTAAAGAACTTCTGAATACCTGAGTAGGATGTTGCTATCCAGGTGGATCCATCTTCCTGATGCAGAATATCATTCACGTTATAACCTTTGAACCCTGTTTCTTCAATATCGAGCAAGTGCCAGTCCGAACCGTCAAACCTGGCAGATTCCATGGCAGAGATATATAATTCATCCGACTCGTCAACAGCAAGGTATTTCACCTGGTAAAGAGTATCAACCGGCGACAGCACATCCTGCAAGTTCCAGTTCATACCATCATAATAATACAGGTCACCCGCGGTTGTTGAAAGCCAGTAATGGCCGGTGGAGGTTTCATCAAATGAAGAAACATAATTAAGCCTTTTCCCGGGAACCAGTGTGTCATAGACCTCCCAGTCTGTAAAATCAGTTACAGTAATTCCAAACAAGGAATGGGCGATCCACACCCTACCATCGGGCAATACCTTGATGGTTGAAATATAATTGCTAAGCATTGGAGAATTACTACCGCTGTATTGGATAAAGTTGGTTCCATCATAGGCCCAGAGCCCTTCTGCATGGATCAGGACTCGGTCATTTGCATCTATTGCAATATCATAGGGCAGGAAAAGGATGGTACTCATTGGTTCCAGCGAAATCGACTGCCAGCTGGCACCATCATACTTAACCAGGAAGTGTTCGAAACCAAACCAAATATTGTTTTGTGAATCGACTGCAACTGATACGGCAATATCATTGGGAGGGGGGTATTTCCGGTATGATACCAACTCCAGTTTTCACCCTCAAGGCAGGCAATGCCCCTGCTGTCAGAAACAATCCAGAGTCTGCCTGAATGATCAAGGCACATATCAATAATTCTTGTGAAAGGTATGGCAGAATTGGCGTGGTTGTAATAAACCGTGTCTTCTGTCAGTTTGTTGATGCAGGTCAAACCTCCCCTTCCGCAAAACCATATCTTATCTCCATCAGGCAAGATTTTTCGGGGCATTCTTGTATCGGAAATATCTTTCCAATGAAGCTGGGCAAATGTAAAGACTGCAAGAAAGCAAAGCGGGAACACTAAAATGAGCTTTTTCATAACCTGATTACAAATTCTTGAATCTAGTAATTCAACATATAAATTTAGGCTTATAATGAATAGCTTTCTAATCAAACTTAAGTGAAATATTATTGTTGATTATGTGGACTAAAAATTTAATACATGATAAATACATCCATGTGGGCAAAGGCTCTTAAAGTCATCCCACAAATTACCAAAGAAGAATGGAATGGCCTCGACATTATTTCAAGATGGCTGATCGCCAGTCGTGCTGCCGTTTTCATTATGACTGCCCTCGCCGGTGCCATTGGCGGGCTTCTTGCCTATCGCAACGGGAACTTCTCATGGCATTTATTTGCCCTGTCAGTTCTCGGAATAATTCTGGCCCATGCTACCAATAACCTGCTAAATGACTATGTTGACCATGCAAAGGGGGTGGATAAGAATAATTATTTCCGCTCACAGTATGGCCCACAACCCCTGGAACACGGACTTCTTTCTAAATCCAAATTCATGGGTTATATCATTGTAACCGGACTCATTGCTACACTTATCGGTGTTTACCTCATCCTTGTCACCGGGACTACTGCACTCCTGCTTTTTGTAGTTGGTGCGTTATTCTTATTGTTCTATACCTGGCCCCTTAAATATTATGGCCTGGGGGAACCTTCAGTAATCCTGGTTTGGGGGCCTCTTATGGTAGGAGGCACTTATTTTGTCGTATCGGGTGGACAATGGGATAACTGGGTAGTACTGGTAAGTCTGGTGTATGCCCTGGGACCCACCACTGTCCTTTTTGGAAAACATACCGATAAACTCAAAGAAGATAAAGCAAAGGGTATTTATACACTTCCTGTAATTTTGGGTCAGAAGTTGGCCAGGTATAGCACTATTGTATTGTGGTTTTTACAATACATATTTGTAGCCGCCCTGGTATTTTCCGGAAAATTGGGCATCCCCATGCTTTTGGTTGTGTTTGCAATCCCCATGCTCATTTCAACGATCAGGATATATGTAAAACCTCGTCCTCTAGCTAAACCGGAAGGACCGGAAGGAGAAGGCTGGCCTCTTTACCTGGTATCTCATGCATTTATTTACAACCGCAGATTTGGTTTGCTTTTCCTTTTAGGACTAATTCTGGATGTAACTTTCTTTAAGTTGGGAATCTTGCAGATATTCTAATTTCTGAAATAAACCAATAAGAAGGTCTCAAACCTGTTCATCAACTTTTAAACTGCTGAAATTATTGTAGTTGAGGTTTTTGAGGTTTGAGATCTTCTTCTTTATACTAACACTGAAATTTTCGTTGGCAAATTAAAGTTCATATCCCTGCACTTCCACAAAAGCAATTCCCATCAAACTTTTTGACCAGGTTGCCGGATCTGAATCCTGTATAAAATAGGTTCCTGGCTCTAGTACAATTTTTGGTTCAATAATCCATTTGCCATTTGTAGTTCCATTGCTTCCATTTTTGCCTGTGGCCTTGTAAACACCTAAAACAGTCCCGTTTTTTGAACTGATGGTAATGGTACCCGCTGATGAGGTACCCTGGTTATCATTGTAATGATCCGTAATGATTCTGGTGATAATCATTTTTTGAGTCACAGAAAAACGGGCAGGGTTTTTGGGATTCTTGTATTTTGGAAACTCCTTATTAATCGACGAATAAACGATCTTCTTCTCTTTTCCTTCAATTGGAGCAGGTTTTACTATCTGTTCCTGGGCTTTCGGGGTATTCTGCTGTTCTTTATCGCTTTCTTTCTTTTGATTCTGAACGGGTTTGTTCTTCCCCGCATTTATGGTTTTGTTTGATTTAATAGCAGGTTGAATGGGCTTTTCTTTCTCTTTTTTGACTTCCGTAATTTCAATAGCTTCAGAAACACTATCAGTGCCGGTATTATCCTGCAAAGCTGCTGCAACTGTGTCCCCTGAAGTACTTTCATCTATCATAAGCGTGGAATCAATGGAGCTGTTCTCTTCCAAAGGTTGATAGGAAATAAGGTTGTATCCAATCATCACAACTATTCCCAGGAGTAGCAGGATGATAGAAATCCTCAGAAATGCAGGAAATTTCTTTTTCTTGTTTTCTTCAGGGTTGTGGACATCAAGTGCTGGGGTTACCGGTTCCGATTCAGTTATACCGGAAGTATTAGTTTCCGGTATTTCAGGGTTTGATATTTCATGATGGACTTCTTCAGCCGGAATGGAATAGCCACATTGAGCGCAGAAACGATCACCCTGAGACAAATTATTTCCACATTGAGGGCAAAATTTCATATTCTTGATTCTTGACTTCTGAATTCTTGAATTCTTTCAGCTGTTTGTCTTTGAAGTATTAAAAGATCAGTTTAAAGATGCCTCCCAGGATAAGATTTAAAGCGAAATAGATGATCACATAACTGATGATGGAAATCACCAGGTACCCGGTTACTTTATCTTCAGGAGTATTCTTTAAAACGGGAATTCCCTGCTTTAGTATATAAATAGAGTAAAAGACTCCGAGGAAAAAGACTATGGAAGAGAGGAAATTTACCAGGTTGAAAATTCCTAGTATCCATACCGGGGTGATGGAATAGGAAGCCAACTGAAATGATTTTCCCGGATTTGTTTCTGATTCGAAACTGGGAGCAAGCCGGTCTATCACCCAGGCATAGCAATAAACCCCTGTAAGAGCACCTAATAACTGAACCATAGCTTTTACTATCCCGGTCTCTAAACTCCTGCTGGTGACCCCCCAGGAGGTTATACCGATCACTCCATACAGAACCACATAGGCTATAGCCGGGATGCAGGCTAAAATCAAAACATAGCCTAAAAGTAATTTCTTTTTATCTGCAGGCTCTTTATCAATGATATACCATTCATCCTTTGGTTTTAACATAATTCCTTTAACCCTGTTCAGCAAACTCTTGCCGGCAGTTGCCGGTTCGGTAAAATTCCCGGGTGTTTCATCTATTGGATCTTCTGATTTTTCCCCGAATACTTCATTTGTTGCCTGATCTGAAACTTTAGGCAGAGGGGAAACGATCTCAAATTGTACGACATTGAAACCACATGAAGAACAAAAGTTTGCTCCTTCTATGAGTTCTGCTCCACAACGAGTACATGATTTCATAATTTTCTGATTATTGATGAAATATGGGTAAGTTTCTGAGTATCCAGTAGGCTATTACAATCACAAACATTGAAATAATGGCAATTTTTCCAAAAAGGATTTTTCTGAGCCGTGGGTATCGTTCTCTTAACCGGGTGTAGTCAAAGGCAAATCCCAGGAGGATATACGGAATTGCAGTTACCAGTAAAGGATTTGATAAAAATGCATGCTTAAAGTCGAGGTTCAGTAAATGATGCACCGCTCGTTGCGACCCGCAACCCGGGCATTTATAACCAGTAATCCAATAAAAGGGACACTTCGGAAAAAAGTTATAGTCAGCCGGATCCAGTGAATAATAAATCAGGATCAGGATAAACAATATCAATGCAATCAATGGCCATTTATATGTCCTGGAGATTGGGTACATTTTTTAATGCTGTAGCAAGGATGAGTCCATAAAAAATAGCAAAGAGTACGAAAAATACCAGTCCGCAGATAAAACCGATCTTAACCCATTTTGCGGCAAGTTTGGAGACTCTGTTTGCCTCGGTTAAATTACCGGCAGAAATAGCCGATTCAACCAGCGCTGCATATACTATCGCTACAACACCAAAGGGTTGGCAACAAAAAAGTGTAACAAGTATGGCTTCAATGAACCAGGATTTAGGAACACCTCCCGGTATAGTACCGTAAGTTCGTGATGAAATTGCAGGGGCAGGGGGTGGAGTAGCATTCTCCGCATTCATTGCAGAAAACAGACCTGTTAATTCAGGTAATTCTGAAGCAGCTGTCCAACCACTCAATCCACTATACCATATCCGGGTAGAAGGCGACAGGTTTTTCTCCTTTAACTGGTCCAGGGTATAAGGACCAAAATTTGTTACACCATCAGTATAATAGTATTCCATTGCTATAAATGTTTGTTATATATTGTATTATTTGGAAGGCAGAATTCTTGCTTTTTACCTATCAAATATAATGAATTTGAATTACCACTTCTTTTTGGCAACCAAATCCCTGACTTGCTCGAAATCCATTTGTTTTTTCTGCAAATCAATCTTCTTTACTTTGATTCTGATTGAATCTCCCAGCCTGTATACCTTTCCGGAACGCTGACCAATGATCCTGTAATTTTCATCATCAAGGTAATAGAAATCATCATTCATATTTCTTAACGGGATCATTCCTTCACATTTACTCTCTACCAATTCCACATAAATGCCCCATTTACTTACTCCTGAAATCAGTCCATCGAACTCCTGCCCTATTTTATCAAGCATATACTCTGCTTGTTTATATTTAGTACTGGCCCTTTCTGCCTCCATTGCCTTTCTCTCCATCTCCGAAGAGTGAACACAATAACCTTCGTATTCTTCCTTATTTACACTGGGTTTTCCTTCCAGGTAATGCTGGAGCAAGCGATGAACCATAAGGTCAGGATATCGCCTGATAGGGGAAGTAAAATGGGTATAAAAATTAAAGGCTAATCCATAATGTCCAATATTATGGGTTGAATATTCAGCCCTCATCATGGTCCGGATAGCGATAGACTCAATCATATTCTCCTCCCCTTTTCCGATGATCCTCTCAAAAAGCTGATTAAATGAAGTAGAGATACTCTTTCGGCTGGTGGTTAGGAATTTATATCCTAACTTCTTCAGGAACTCTGAAAAATTAGCCAGTTTGTCGGGATTGGGTTCATCATGAATACGATAGACAAAAGTTTTTGCTTCCCCCTCCCCTTTCTTATCACCAATTCGCTGTGCTACCTTCCGGTTTGCCAGGAGCATGAAATCTTCGATCAGCCAGTTAGCTTCTTTTTGTTCCTTGATCATTACTCCCAGGGGTTTTCCCTTCTCATCGAGCTTAAATTTCACCTCCTGCGATTTAAAAGCTATGGCTCCTTTCCTGAAGCGATCTTCCCTTAACCTGGACGACAATTTATGCAGTACCATCAACTCATCCTTGAATTCACCTTCCGCACCCTCAATCATCACCTGAACCTCTTCATAAGCATACCGCCTGTTGGAGTTGATAACAGTTTTACCATACCACTCATCCAGGATTTCAGCTTTTTCATTCAGTTTAAAAACGGCCGAAAAACATAATTTATCCTCGCCGGGGCGTAAGGAGCAAACCAGGTTCGACAATTGTTCAGGTAACATAGGAATGGTCCTGTCGACCAGGTATATTGAGGTTCCCCTTTCAAAAGCCTCTTTATCAATAGCAGAGCCGGGACGCACGAAATGAGAAACATCAGCAATATGTACACCGACCTCCCAATTGCCATCCGGTAATTTCTTAAGTGAAAGGGCATCATCAAAGTCTTTGGCATCTACCGGGTCGATGGTACAGGTCCAGACATTTCTGAAATCACGCCTTTTCTTTGCTTCTGCTTCAGATACCTCATTCCTGATCTTTGATGCTTCTGTTTCAGCTGCTTTAGGGAATTGAAGAGGGAAATCGAATTCTGCAAGGATCGAATTCATCTCCACATTATTTTCCCCTGGTTCTCCCAATACATGAATGATCTCTCCAATTGGATTGGTTGCTTGCTCGGGCCATTCAGTTATTTTCGCAACTACTTTCTGCCCATGTTTGGCCCCTTTCAGACTATTGAGCGGTATATAAATATCCACAGGAATGCTTGCACTATCAGGAACCAGGAATGCAAAACGCTGGGATACATGAACGATACCAACAAACTGTTTTTTGGCCCGTTCTGTGATTTCAACAATCATACCTTCCGGTTTCCGGTCTTTCCGCTTTGGGAAAAGATGAACCTTAACTTTATCTCCATTCAAGGCATGATGAGTATTCCCTGCTGAAATAAATACATCTTCAGGAAGATCGGGTGTTATCACATAAGCTTTACCGGAAGATTTCATGTCTACTACTCCGGCAATAGTATTGGCCTTTGTAACCGCTGCAATCAACTGGGGGTTTAATTTATATTTCCCCCTGTTCGATTCAATCAGCGATCCCTGGGTGGAGAGTTCTTCAAGCGCTCTTCGGATCTGTTCTTTCTCCCTCTTATCAGTGATTCCCAGTTGGGAAGCGGTCTGACGATAATTAAATAAAGAGGTTGGACGCTCTGTAAAAAAGTTGAAAACCATGTTTACAAAAGCATTCCTTGAAACATCTGAGTTTGGGGTTTTATTTCGTTTTGTCATTGTCTGAATTTGAATAATTATTTAATACCTTTCGGTATGGCATCAATCAGCAGACGGGTATATTCTGATGTCGGAGCGGAGAACAGGGTATCGGAGTCACCGATTTCCTGGATTTTCCCGTTTTGCATCACCATAAGCCTGTCGCTCATATACCTGACTACCGAAAGATCGTGTGAAATGAATACATAAGTGAAATCATACTCCTTTTTCAGGTCATTCAAGAGATTCAGTACCTGTGCCTGCACAGACACATCTAAGGCTGAAACCGATTCATCACAGATAATAAACTCAGGCTCAACGGCAAGAGCCCGTGCAATACAAATCCTCTGGCGTTGTCCCCCGGAAAACTCATGTGGATAGCGGTAGAAATGGGATTCTTCCAATCCTACCTTTTTCAGTAATTCCAGGGTCATCGACTTTCTGACTGGGTCCTTCCCATGTAAACCATGAACCTGCATGGGTTCCATGATGGCATGTCCAGCTGTCAGCCTGGGATTAAGAGATGAATAAGGATCCTGGAAGATGATCTGAAGTTTCTTTCTCATCTTTCTCATTTCGGAAGACTTCAATCCGTTTAATTCCTGGTTCCCGTAATAGATTAATCCTTTTGTCGGTTCAATTAACCGTAACAAGGTCCTCCCCAAAGTTGTTTTGCCACAACCTGATTCTCCCACCAAACCCAGTGTTTCTCCCTGGTAAACTTCAAAAGAAACTTCATCAACAGCCTTCACTATATCGGGTTTTTTACCAAATAAACTTCTACTGCTTTTGAAATGGGTACTTATTCTTACTGCTTTTAAAAGTGGCCTTTTTGCATACAGTTTAGTATGCTGCAGGTCACGCTCAGCCTGACTCACAAAATCTTCAACTATGGGTTGCCCGGATAAGAAATCTGATATTACAGTTAAGCGTCGTGGCCGCTCTCCCAAAGGAGGCCTGCAGGCAAGCAAGCCTTTTGTATAAGGATGTTGAGGAGCATTGAATATTGATGAGATAGGGCCTTTTTCAACAATTTTTCCTTTCAGCATTACCAGCACTTCATCTGCTATTTCTGCAATAACACCAAGGTCATGAGAAATGAAAATGAGACTCATCCCATATTTTTTTTGCAGGGATTTGAGCAATTTCAGGATGGTTTTCTGCACTGTTACATCCAGTGCAGTGGTGGGTTCATCAGCAATGAGGATTTCCGGGTTGCAGGCAATAGCCATTGCAATCATAACTCTTTGTTTTTGTCCTCCTGAAAGCTGATGAGGATAGGAACGATATGCCTCTTCCGGCCGGGGCAAGAGTACCTCTTTAAAAAGTTCCAGGGTTCTTTCGCGGGCTTTTTTCCTGCTGATCTTTTCATGCTGTAAAAGCATCTCAATCAGTTGTTTGCCGCATCTGATCGATGGATTCAATGAAGTCATGGGTTCCTGGAAAATCATGGCAATACGTTTTCCCCTCCATGATCGCATCTCTTTTTCAGTTAGGTCAAGCAAATTGACAGCATCACCCTTCTGATCATTGAAGGTTATGGTCCCACTGCTTATTCTGCCCTGTGGTTGTTGTACAAGGCGCATAATGCTAAGAGAAGTTACTGATTTCCCTGACCCTGATTCACCGACAATGCCAAGTGAGGAACCCCGTTTAAGTGTAAATGAAATATCATCTACAGCTTTATATATTCCTCCTTCGTGGACGAATTCAACACTTAACCCGGTAACAGTTAATTGTGTATGCGAATGTGTTTTGTTTTGCGCCATCTCGGTGCAGTACTTTTCCCTCAAAGGTATGAAAAGTCAGCGGGATAAGGAAAAAACCCTGCCTGGCAGGAATGCCGCGACAGGGTTTTAGTCATTTTCTGAATTTCTGAACAATCAATGGATCCCTTTTAAACCAGCCATTGAAATGATCATTTGAACCATCTGCTGATGATTGAACCTGCTGGGATTGAGTATTACATCATATCCAAATGAATGTTCGCTTCCCTGGATCATACGCTGAACATACATCTGCCTTTGTTCATCCATTTTCCGGATATATTCCATGCTATATTCACGGCTATACTCCAGCTTTTTCATGACCTCTGAACATCTCCACTGAATAGGTGCTTCAAGCTTTATATGCAGTGAATGGGGTATGTGCTGACTTACTGTCGCTCCTCCCCTGCCCACAATGATCACATTTCCCTGTTCAGCAATCTGCCGGATTACTTCATACATGGTTTTCATGATTTTCTGATCACTTTTATGGGTGTGCGAGGAAAGGGCTTCAATAATCTGATCCATGATCCCTCTTTCCTTATCAGTAATAACCTGATTCAATTTTCCAGGGTCTAGGTTTAGCTTTTCAGCCGATTTTTCCAGGATTTCATGATTAATAAAATGCCAAACTGGGGCTTTCCCTGATTTTACAGCGATCTCATTCAATTGAGTACATAAGTCATGGGCCAGTTTACTGGCTCCACAACCTGCCTGACGGGAAAGGGTGATAACAGGTCCCAAATCCTTTGGTAATCCGTTTACCTCCTGACTGTGAGCAAATCGCTTGCTCATGTATTCGTAAAGTAGGTTTTCCATGGCTTTTGGTTTTAATTCTAATATGTTATCATTCACGTTTCCTTTCGGCAATATATCACTATTCTCCTAAAGAAATCCTGGAGCGAATCGCCTCTGTCTCCTTTTCATATCCGGGTTTACCTAAAAGTGCAAACATATTTTTCTTGTAGGCTTCCACTCCCGGTTGATCAAATGGATTAACCCCCAAAAGGTATCCACTTAATCCGCAGGCAAATTCGAAGAAATAGAGCAATTCACCTATTGAAGATTCATTCAGTTTTGGTATAGAAAGCGAAAGATTGGGCACTTCACCATCAATATGAGCCAGAACCGTACCAAGTGCGGCCATCTGGTTTACTTCATTCATTGTTTTGCCTGCAATGAAATTCATTCCATCAAGATCGGAAGGATCGTGCGGAACTTTCAGCAATCGTGCAGGTTGATCCACGGTAATAACAGTTTCAAAGATCATTCGTTGTCCATCCTGTATATATTGGCCCATAGAATGCAGATCAGTTGTAAAGCCAACTCCGGCAGGAAAAATTCCCTCCCCATCCTTTCCTTCACTTTCACCATAAAGCTGTTTCCACCATTCAGTAATATACATGAGAGAAGGTTCATAATTCACAAGAATCTCCACCTGTTTACCCATCCTGTAAAAGGAATTCCTTATGGCTGCATACCTGGCTGCAGGGTTATCAATAATGGATGGAGTTTCCATACACACTTTGCGCATTTCACGGGCTCCTTCAACCATTTGCCTGATGTCATAACCGGCTACCGCTATCGGCAATAATCCTACAGGTGTTAAAACCGAAAAGCGGCCACCAACATCATCAGGAATCACATAGGTTTTATAACCCTCATCATTGGAAAGTTTTTTCAACGCTCCACGTGATTGATCAGTAATAGAGAAAATCCTTTCACACGCCTGTTGTTTGCCATATTTTGATTCAAGGTGAGCCTTCAGGATACGGAAAGCAACAGCAGGCTCAGTGGTTGTTCCTGACTTTGAAATCACTGCCAGGGCATAATCTTTTTCATCAAGTAATTCCAGTAATGCTGAGTGATAATCCTGGCTGATACTATTTCCAGCATATACAATGATCGGTCCCTTACCGGCTCCTTTCTTCATAAAGCCGGAAAAAGGATGATTCAATGCTTCAATAACAGCTCTTGCTCCAAGGTAAGATCCGCCAATACCGATAACCACAAATACCTCTGCCATTTCCCTGATACGGCGGGCATCTTCTTCTATTCCGGATAGCAGTACTTCATCAATTTGTTCAGGCAGGTCAACCCATCCAAGGAATTCACTCCCCTTTCCGGTTTTATTGATCAACATATCATGGCTAACAGATACTTCATCCTGCATGATGAGCAATTCATCTTCCGTTAAAAACCCATTTGCATGCTCATGACTGAATTTAAGAGAAATCATATGTAATTTTTTAAGTTAAATTATTGGACAAAATACGCAAATACTATATAAAATTACAAAATCAAAAAGAGAATTATACCATTACCGTGTCTTTAAACCGGATTCTGCTATCAAACTCCATTGTTCAAAACACCCTTGCTTCGTAATTTTATCAATGGTTATTCAGGTTTTAACCAGAAATAAAAAGTGCGGCTATCAATGCCGCACTTTCTAAACAAACAACAAAACCAGTTAGTCTTAGAGCTTTCTACTTTTTCTTCATCACTCAATGAAACTTATTAAACCACCAAATCAGCTATTGAGATTAATGACTCAACTAACTAAAGTCAAAATTAAGCTTCATTCATCTAAAAGGGTGTTAATGAAATTTAAAAACCGTTAAAATTTGTTAAGCTCTCCACGATTTGATTCTGAGGCCGTTTAAATTTGCGTTCAATGAAGAAAAAGGTATTTATTATCATTATTGTCCTGACCTCTTTATCCATGGCCATCCTGATTGGAATCCAGGTGTATTGGATACGGAATTCCTTTCAACTGAGGGAGGCTAATTTCAGGAGAAGTGTTGATGAATCAGTTAATATGGCGCTTGCCAAATTGGAAACCCTGGAATTTGCCAAAAGAATGGGTTCCTTTGATTCATTACAGCATTATCTCTCTGGATTTTCTTCTGCCAATCTTCCTCAGATGCATGACAAAAATGCAATGCAAGCGATTGAAGATTCCTTAATAAAAAGAATTGATTCGGGAATTGAACAACCGGGAACCAGCCCTGATTTACTTAATTTAAACAATAGAAACACGCCCGGAAAACCAGAGATGAGGCCACCTCCTCCTTCATTTTTTCAAGATGGGGGTGAAAACCACCAACCGGGTCCCGATGGAATCCGTCGCCAGAATATGCTGATGAACCGTATCATGAACCAGGTCCTGGGATGGGGATCCAATAAGGATATCGAACAAAGGGTTACCATTGGATTAATTGATACCTTGCTTCGGGAAGAATTCATTACAAAGGGAATTACTATGTCCTATGAATTCGGAGTATTTAATCCGGCCAGGAATGTCATTGTCCTTGAAAAAACCGGGAAATATCATGACCTATTGCTCCAGAAAGGTTATTCTTTCCCAATGATGCCGGGGAGTGGAATCTCTTCCTCCGACTTCCTGCTGGTTTACTTTCCTGAAAAATCAAAGAATAGCTTCCTGAACCTATGGGGAATGCTGATCGTATCCTTATTGCTTGTTGTTATAATCATTTCTGCTTTTACCTATTCAATGTTTACCATTGTTCGCCAGCGGAAACTTTCGGAATTGAAGAATGATTTTATCAATAACATGACTCATGAATTTAAAACTCCGATTTCAACCGTATCCCTTGCCTGCCAGGCATTAACGGATAAAGACTTTCCCCGGTCGGAAGAAATGTATGATAGTTATATTCATATTATTGAAGATGAAAACAGGCGGTTAGGAGTAATGGCAGAGAAAATCCTTCAAACAGCCATCCTGGAAAAGGGCAAATTAAACCTCCGCATCGAAAACATTGATCTGCACGTGCTGATTTCAGATGTAATAAAAAATATTGCTATCCAGGTTGAAATTAGAGATGGATCTATTTCAACTGATTTCCAGGCAAGAAGTACTGTATTGAAGATCGATAGAATGCATATTTCTAACATGATCTATAACCTGCTGGATAATGCCAATAAATATTCACCCAGGAAACCACAGATCCTCGTATCAACCAGCGATTCGGAAAATGGAATATTGATCAGGATCAAAGACAATGGAATCGGAATCAATAAAGTAAATCAGAAAAAAATCTTTGAAAAATTATACCGTGTGCCTACCGGAGACGTTCACAATGTAAAAGGATTTGGTCTGGGGCTGAGTTATGTTAAATTTGTAGTAGAAAAACATGGGGGTAACATAACAGTAGAAAGTGAAATCAATAAAGGAAGTACCTTTTCAGTATTCCTGCCCATTAACCAGGTTGCAACCTGAAAAATAATGCAGGACTGTAAAATTATCATTGTTCAAAATTGTATTAATACATCGATATATGGAAAACGAAAAAACCAAAGTACTGCTTGCCGAAGATGACCGCAATCTCGGCAATATCCTGCGGACCTACCTGGAAGCAAAAGGATATTCTACACGGTTATTCGTGAATGGACAGGAAGCCAGTGATGCCTTCTCCAAAGAGCCTTTCGATTTTTGTATTGTGGATGTAATGATGCCGATTAAAGATGGTTTTACCCTGGCAAAAGATATCAGGAAAGTAGATTCACAAATCCCGATTTTATTCCTCACAGCTAAATCCCTCGAAGAAGATAAACTAAAGGGTTTTCAGTCCGGTGGTGACGACTACCTCACTAAACCCTTCAGCATGGAGGAATTATTAGCCAGGATGGAGGCTATACTTCGTCGGACGGTTACAAAAACATCTGCATCGGGGAATAAGGGAATACTGGAAATCGGAAATTTTGTTTTTGATTATAATCACCAGCTATTGACCATCAAAGGGGTAGAGCAAAAACTTACCTCTAAAGAAGCCGACCTTCTGAAACTACTTGGTGAGCACGTAAATAATGTTGTTGATAGAAGCTTTGCCCTGAACAGGATCTGGCAAAATGACAGCTATTTCAATGCCAGGAGTATGGATGTGTATGTGGCTAAACTGAGGAAATACCTAAAAGAAGACCCTTCCGTTGAACTGATCAATGTTCATGGTATTGGCTTCAAACTGGTTACCAATACTCCCAGCTAACTGCTATATAAATCCCTTTATTTTGCCATCCATCGGATAGCCTCTTTACTGCTTAAGGGAGACAATTCATGTGTTTGAACAAATTCAAGGACAGCTTGTGAATTATGTTTCGAGTATTCTCTAAGGGACCAACCAATTGCCTTACGGATAAAAAAATCCTTGTGTTGGGATAACCTTTCACATAATCCAAACAAAAGCTCTTCATCTGTTTCTTTTCTGTATTTCAGTTGGAATAACAAGCAGGTCCTTTGAAGCCACAGGTTCCCGGATTTCATCCATTCCTCAATTTGTGAAGTGATTAACTCGGGTCGTTTTTTCAATAGGGTTCCAACAATATTTGATGCTATAAAATCCACCGTATCCCACCATGATTTGTGGGTTATCATATAAGCGGCCAACGGAAGTACCACTTCTTCCCCTTTCTTTGCATAATATTCAATAATATCCATTGCTATATATTGCCATTCCCTCTCCGGCTTCTCCCAGGTATAATTTACGATTGCCTCAAGATGTTGCTTTTGAGGATACCCGTTGTTTCTGAAAAACTCCCGTGATATTGATTGGCGGATCGGAGCCGGCATACCGTAAAATTCAGCGATATCCTTCATGTAAGATCTGACAGACACAGCCCTTAAAGGATCCGCATTATTCTCAAATGCGATTTGAAGGGGTAAGAAATACTGCATATTTCAGGTTTATGATGACTCTCAGGTAAATCAGGAACCTGTCATTTGGTCTGTAAAAATAATGTTTTCATTTCCTGTTTAGTTAAAAATCACTTTTCTGGCCATTATCTCTGTACCGGATGTAGAAAACATCCTGAAGAAATAGATGCCTGCTTCCTGGTTTCTCTTGCTCCAGTTTCTTGTGTAATGACCAGCCGTTAATGGGAATTCATCAACTTTCTTTCCCAGGGTGTCAAACACGCATAATAATACTGTTTCCGGAATGGATACCTGAACTGTACATTCCCCCTGAGTAGGATTTGGATAAATATTCATCCCGAAACCTGGATTTTTTCCGGGTTCATTCAGTCCATAAGTTTTATCGATCACAGCTACAGTATATTCTCCCCTGAATAATGTATCAACTGTAAGGAAACCAATATTATTTGTTCCGATCCTTGAAAAAGCCGGCCGACTCCAGTCATTTTGATCATCTTTCCGGTAAAGGATAATAACCGAATCATTGGAGCTTGTAATAAGGGTATTGTCAAGATTGGATTTATTATAGAAAAATTTACCCCTGGCATTGAATCCTGCTGGAAAGTTCCCTTCAACTTTCCAGAAACGGGCATTTGAGATACTAACACCCGGTACTGCTGTATTGAAGTCATCTGGGGCAGCCCAGTTATGGGTAATTCTCACCCATGCTGAATCGGTAACGGAGGCGGTGATTAACCTGGCATAGGTATCCGTAAAATCAATCTCACCGGGTGATTTGATTACACTTCTAAAGGAGAGTGCCGCATCCGAAATTTTCTCGTTCATGTCTGGGATCACTTCAATAGGCTCAAAAGGAAGATGAAAAGTTTTTTCACCAATAGCTCCGGAGAAAATAAAAGTATCAGTAAATTCCTGCCAGTTTGCCCCGATGAAGGTTAGCTCAAGATGGTTGGAATTTGCATATTCCGTTGCCTCCTTTAATCGCTGTCTCACAGATACATTAACATCAAACCCATTCGAAACCTCCTGAACCTTCATATGCCCTATAGAAAAATTCATGAATCCCGGGGAAAAACCCATGCATTGAAAAAGTCATTCAGATCAACCCCGGTATAAGAACTCAGAAAATCGCGCAAATCACAAGTGGAGGCTGGTTTATATGCATAATGCTGTAAATAAGCCTTTATTCCGCTGAAAAATAACTCATCTCCAAGGTAATGCCTTAAGGTATGGGTTACCTGGCATCCCTTTTCATACACGGTGTTTCCATAAGTGATAGTCTGAGGAATTCCATAAACCGCAAAATAACCCCCATCCTTGATATGGGATTGTAGAATTACATTTTTCAATTTCAGACGAAGGTATTCCCTTGAGACCTCTTCTCCATACAATTCTTCCATATACAGGGATTCGCACCAAACCGCCCATCCCTCATTCAGCCACATATCTTCGGCTGAGGCACAGGTTACCATATCCCCGAACCACATATGTGAGAGTTCGTGGGCATACCACCACTCATTTGAAGTATTACCATTCCACCCGGAATAGGGATAGGATATATTGGCTGCATGTTCCATTGCACCTTCTGCTGTTGCTGTATATCCAACCCGCTCAAAAGGATAAGGGCCAAAGTGAGTTTCATAGGCCTGCAGGATATCCTTCATATGAACGAAGGTTCCGGCAACTTTTAAGGTATCTGATGGGCGGCAATAATAGGTAATGGGGACCTCTTTGCTAATTCCCTGGAACTGGTCAGAAACAAGGGAATAAGTTCCGATTGAAGCCGAAATCAGGTAGGTGGGAAGGGAATATTGTGTTTTCCAATGCCAGGTGGAGGTATTATTGCCATGATCTGTAATTTCACTCAGCAATCCTCCCGAAATAGCTGACATTTGAGAAGGTATAGTAAGATATACATCATACAACGCACGATCCCTGAAATCATCTATGCAAGGAAACCAGGCTTTACCCAGGTTATGTGGAATGGCATCAAAACCTACTCCAAGGTTAAAAGCATAATTTCCCGAAAAATGAAAACCACCCCATCCTGACGGATCAACAAAAGGAGAGCCTTGATAGTATACCCTGATTTCAAGGGTATCAGAAGACATGATGGGTGATTCAAGTGGGATAGATAAGATAGGATCAGAGTACGAAAAAATGGAAACAGGGGTATTCCCGACAAAAATGGAATCAATGTTTAGTGAAGTTAACTCGAGTTTTATCTCTGTGAGCCCATCTACCCCAGGCTTTAGCTGTACTTTAGTGTAACCTTTAATAATCTTTGTCGTCAAATCGATTTCGGTGAGATGAATGTCATAATGCAAGGCATCTATCGAGTCACTATAAATTATTTCTGTTGCTGATTGACAATTATTTTGAGAGAAAAGTGGTTTAATAAGTAGCAGCGACAAAAAAAATGTTAAAAAAATAACAAACTTAAGGTTGTTCATAGTTGTTTGATATAGGTATCACATAACTTTGTATACTGAATCGCAATGATATTGTGAAGCGGTATCATTTCAGATTCACTTATGCCGTTGCATTCAGTAAACTATTATTGGCAAAATGAAATTACAACGGTATAAAGGTAATTTAAAATCCCTCTTCAGCCTTTTTCAGGTGATCTGATAATTCCCAATTCTTTTATGAAAAAAACAATTCTTTTATTCTTGTCTTTGTTCATCTTCATTTCAGCACAATCGCAGGAAATATGGACACTTGAGAAGTGCATAGAATACGCACTTTCAAACAATATCCAGATAAAACAGCAAAAGCTGCAGGTAGATGCAACCCAGGCAGATGTTTTGCAAAATAAATTAACCATGCTGCCATCACTAAATGGCTTTGCCAGCCATGGTTATAACTATGGTAAAACCGTCGACCGATTTACCAATACCTTTGCATCTGAACGGGTGCGTTCAAATAACTTTTATTTGTCCTCTTCCATTAGCCTCTTTGATGGCTTCCAGAAATTAAATCAGTTGAGATTAAGCCAATCTAATCTTGAAGCAGGTCATTACGACCTGGATAAATTTATGGATGATATTTCCCTCGGAATTGCTACCGCATATCTCCAGATTCTGTATTACAAGGAATTAACAAGAACTGCTGAAAATCAGTTAAATGCTACTGATTTGCAAGTAGCCCGCCTCAGAAAACTGGTGAATGCCGGCGCTTTGGCACAAGGTGACCTATACACCATTGAAGCACAGAGGGCAGCTGAAAACTCTGCAGTTGTTGAAGCCAGTAACAACCTTGATCTTGCATACCTCACCCTTACACAAATGCTTGATCTGCCCCGCAATACTCAATTTGAAATTGAATCCCCAAACCTGGAACTGGGCGCTCAGCCTGGAATACTGATGAAACCTGAACAGGTATTCGATTATGCACTGGAGACTCAACCTTCAATCAAAAGTGCAGAATCAAGGGTTAAAAGTTCAGAATATAGCCTGCTTATTGCCAAAGGGGGGCAATCACCCACCCTGACTATGCAGGGTTCTGTCGGGACAGGTTATTCAGGTGCTGCCCAGATAGTGGACTCTTATACTACTTTTATTCCGGACGTTACCCAAACCCTGCCGACTTCGTTTATTCCCGGACCTGATGGCCAACCACAGCAGTATGTCTGGAACCTTGGCGCATCACCGGAATATAAAACCAAAGCCTTTAAAGATCAATTCAACGATAATATCAACCAATCGATCTCCCTGAACCTGAATGTCCCCATTTTTAATGGCTGGGTTACCCGGACATCAATCAGCAAAGCTAAAATGAACCTTGAAAATACCAGGTATAACCTGGAATTAAGTAAACTCGACTTACGGAAAACCATTGAACAGGCTTATGCCGATTCTAAAGCTGCTTTAAATAAATATGAATCCTCGCTTTCCGGGGTCGAAGCTGCCAAAGAATCCTACAGGTATGCAGAGCAAAAATTCAATGTAGGTGTGATGAACTCGGTGGATTATAATAATTCAAAAAAGGACTTCGAAAAGGCCGAATCTGAATTACTCAGGGCAAAATATGAATTTATATTCAAGACAACTGTCCTTGATTTCTACATGGGAAAACCTATCTCCTTGAAAAGAAAATAGCAGGAATAAAAAGTATTCAATTATAAACAAACAATACAAAACCACTGTAAGATGTTTAAGAAAAAAAACCTTATCCGAATCCTTATTGGACTGGCAGTAGTCATTCTGATTGTCTTTGCGATTGCCAAAAAGAAGGGTTGGATCGGGAAACCTGATGAAATCAAAGTGGCTACTGAATTAGTACAGAAGCGCACTATCGTTGAAACTGTTTCAGCAAACGGTAAAATTGCACCTGAAGTTGAAGTAAAACTATCACCGGATGTATCAGGTGAAATTATTGAACTCTATATCATTGAGGGAGAGCAGGTAAAACCCGGACAACTCCTGGCTAAAATCAACCCTGAAATTTATATTTCTACCTATGATCGGACTGTAGCTGCGCTTAATACCCAGCAGGCAAACCTTGCAAATGCAAAAGCGCGCTTAGCACAGGTGAAATCTCAGTTTGTTAATGGGAAGAATTCATTTGAAAGAAATCAGAAGCTGCATAATGAAAAAGCCATTTCAGATGCAGAATTCGAATCTTCTAAATCAGCTTATGAAGTTGCCCAGGCTGAGGTAGATGCAGCGGAAGAAAGTATCAGGGCCGCCGCCTTTAACGTTAAGAGCGCCGAAGCGGGAGTAAAGGAAGCCAAAGAAAACCTTTCCAAAACAACCATTTTTGCACCTGTTGGGGGTACCATTTCGAAACTTAATATCGAAAAAGGTGAAAGGGTTGCCGGAGCATCTCAATTCTCCTCCGGAACAGAAATTCTGAGGATCGCTAACCTGCAAACAATGGAAGTCAAGGTCGATGTAAATGAAAATGACATCGTAAGAGTGAATCAAAATGACACTGCCCTGGTTGAAGTTGATGCCTATCAAAATCGGAAATTCAAGGGAATTGTTACTGAAATCAGCACCTCCGCTAATACCACAGGGGTGAGTGCCGACCAGGTGACCAATTTCGAAGTTAAAATCAGGATCCTTCCTGAATCCTATAAAGACCTTGTATCAGCCGATAAACCCAATATCTCTCCATTCCGGCCGGGTATGTCAGCAACCGTAGATATTCAAACCGAATCAGTAAGCAATGTATTGACTGTACCAATTCAGGCTGTCACAACCCGCGTGGATAGCGCAAAAGTGAAGGAAAAAGAAATTGCTGACAAGGAGAAACGTGATTCCGGCAAAGAAACTGAAGAGGAAGCAGCAGCAGCAAAGAAAGTTGTAAATGATTTCCAGGAAATTGTTTTTGTTTATGAAAATGGAAAAACAAAAATGGTTAAAGTGAAGACAGGTATCCAGGATAATGCCTATATCCAGGTTATTCAGGGCTTGAAAGAAAAGGATGAAGTTATTACAGCGCCATATAGTGCTATCTCCAAAAAACTGAAAGAAGGTGATATTGTCAAAAAGGTTGATAAGAAAGACCTTTATACAGAGAAATAGCAATCACTCCGTTTATTTTAACAGGCTTTCGTCAGGAGGCCTGTTTTTTTTTGCTCATCTTAATTCTCATCTGAACCCTATTGAATCGTACTTTTGTGTCAAATAATTCATGTAATGGCGTTAATCCTTGCCCTGGAAACAGCTACAGAGGTATGTTCGGTAGCACTTAACCTTGATGGAAATATTGTTGCTGTTAAAGAAACTGTGGGTGTGAATGAGCATTCGGCACAATTGACTTCATTTATTGAAGAAGTCACTAAAAACGCCGGGTACCCTCTTTCTGCTATCGATGCCTTTGCTGTAAGTATGGGCCCCGGATCCTATACCGGGCTTCGAATCGGGGTTTCAACTGCAAAGGGATTATGTTATGCCCTCGACAAACCCTTAATCGCAATATCTACCCTGAAAGCATTGTCGCATCAGGCATTAACCCATTTCCCTGAATTGAAAAGTGAGAATATCATTCTTACTCCACTTATAGATGCAAGAAGGATGGAGGTGTATATGGCCATGTATGATTCTTCACTAAATGAACTCCTTCCAGTGGAAGCACGCATATTAGATATTCAGGGAATTAATGAATATGATGGACAGAAAATGGCATTATTCGGAAGCGGAGCCGCTAAATGCAGGGATCATTTTTCCGGAAATGAGAGATTCCTGTTTCCAGGTGAAGTTCTGGCATCAGCTATTTCAATATCTATGCTGGCTCTTGAAAATTTTAAACAGGAATTGTTTGAAAACACAGCCTATTTTGAACCATTTTATCTCAAAGACTTTATTGCAGGAAAGCCAAAGGTAAAAGGCCTTTATAATTAGTCTTATTGTTTAACGGGATCTTTAGGTAAACGCAGAAGCCGGAACAATTCTTCTATTATCTGGTTATAAGATATTGAAATATGTTTATATTTGCTTTTACAACCCGTTTACAGGATTGTTTACTCAGTCCTTCGGATAATCCAGGAATTCTATATGGAATACAAAATTCTACAACCCCGGTTGGAGGGTTCAGTCCTTCTGGTTACCATTTCGAGACCTGAAAGCCTGAATGCTCTTAATACCGCATTTTTTAATGAATTAGATCATCTCTTGGCAGCTGAAGCATCTGACCCTGATGTTCGGGCCGTGATCCTTACAGGTGCAGGGAAAGCCTTTGTTGCCGGTGCAGATATTGCCGAAATGGTGAATAAGTCACCGGATGAAGCTTCAGATTTTTCCCGCCGTGGACAAAAAACATTTATGTCCATTGTCAACCATCCTGTTCCCATCATTGCTGCTATCAACGGATTTGCACTGGGTGGAGGACTGGAACTTGCCATGTCCTGCGATTTCAGGATATCAGTAAATAATGCCAAATTTGGGCAGCCTGAAGTAAGCCTGGGACTGATCCCCGGTTATGCAGCCACTCAACGCCTTTCCAGGTTGGTTGGAATGGGTACAGCCCTTTACATGCTTACCACCGGTGAAATGGTTACAGCCGAAGAAGCTCTGAGGATGGGCCTCGTTCAGAAATTAACAGAGCCCGATCAGCTTTTAACTGAAGCCCTGCGACTAGCCAACCAGATTGCTTTAAAGGGACCTAAAGCGGTAAAAACCGTAAAATCTGTTACCAGGAATGGATATCATATGCCTTTCCCCCTGGCCTGTGAACTCGAAGCCCAAACTTTCGGGACCTTGTTCGTGGATGAAGGAATTGAAGGGATGAAAGCTTTCCTCGAAAAAAGAAAACCAGTTTGGTAATTCAACCAGGTTTCTTCCTATTTGAAAAGCATAGAATTAGACCATAATAACTCAATTCTGAAAATATTTTTAAACATGGATTATTTAAACCGATTGCAAAAAGTATCTGTTCTTGGTGCTGCCGGAAAGATGGGAAGCGGTATCTTATTGCTTACCGCCCTGGAAATGGCAGAACAATTGTTGAAACCAGGAAATAATTCCATGGTATTTGTTCTTAATGCCATTGATACCTCCGAAGAAGGTCTGAAAGGATTACTGAAATACATCCGGTCACAGGTCCTGAAATCTGCAGAGAAGAAAGTTGTTCAAATACGACTGGCATATAGTGAAAGGGCGGACCTGATTGAGAATTCTGATGTGATCGATGCATTCGTCCTGGATGTGATGAGCCTTATCAAAACTTCAACCCGCCTCGAATCTGCCTATGATTCAACGCTGGTTTTTGAAGCAGTTAGCGAAAACCAAACATTAAAGGAGAAGATTTTCAGGCAGATAAATGAGAATAATCCATCAAAACCCTGGTTTTTTACCAATACTTCTTCTGTACCTATCGGTGAGTTAAACCGGAATGCTAACCTTGAAGGACGATTATTGGGTTTTCATTTCTATAATCCTCCTGCTATCCAGAAATTGGTTGAATTAATCACCATTGCTGAGAATTCTGATGAAATGAAGACATTCGCAATGACCTATGCGAAAAACCTTAAGAAAATCATTGTTCCTTCCAATGACATTGCCGGTTTTATTGGTAATGGCCATTTCATGAGGGATGCTTTATACGGAATCTCTGTAGCCGAAAGCCTTTCCAAAGAAATGCCTCTTCATCAGGCTATTTATGTTGTGGATAGGATCACCCGCGATTTCCTTATGCGCCCAATGGGCATTTTTCAGCTTATCGATTATGTCGGGCTGGATGTGGTTCAATTTATCCTCAGGGTAATGCAGCCGCATATGCATGGGGAAAAACTTCACTCAGAACTGCTCGATGAACTGGTTATGAAGGGAATCAAAGGCGGGCAATTTAGTGATGGCAGCCAAAAAGATGGATTCTTCAGGTATGTGAAAGGAAAACCAGTCGAGGTTATTGCTAAAGAGAACTTCCAGTATCTTGAGCTTAAAGAGTTCGCTGCTGAATGTGATAACTGGATGGGTGAATTACCCCCCAATGTCCTGCCATGGAAAAACCTTGTAAAGCATCCTGATAAAGAAGGACTGCTGGGTGACTATTTTAAGGCCCTCAGACTGATGAATACCCGGGGTGCCGCAATTGCCATCTCATATGCTGAAAAGTCCAGGGAGATAGCCCGGAAATTGATCAGCGACGGTGTAGCCCATAATGAGACTGATGTGAATACTGTTCTCCTTACAGGTTTCTTCCATGCTTATGGACCAATCAGTAATTTTATATAACCAAACTATTGCTTTTCTTTTGAAAAATAGAATCCATCATGACTAAGCTTCGTCGAAAAATATATCTGGCCGCAGGTTATAACACAATTTCCCTGGGTACCGGCCGAAAAGAGTTCAATCCAAGGGTTGAACGTCCCGGTCTTGAACATTATATCAAGGAAGCCGGACAAGCAACCTTAACTATGGTTGGAGGTGCTTCAAACATAGATGAAGGAGTTGTGGGGAATTTTATGTCGGCACGATTCAATAAACAAGCCCACCTGGGGGCCTTCCTTCCTATGATCGATAAAGGGTTGCAGTTTAAACCCTCACTAAGCGTAGAAGGTGCTTGTGCATCAGGAGGATTGGCCCTTATTTCCGGGATCAAATCAGTACTGGCGGAAACGGCTGATACTGTGCTTTGCCTTGGAGTAGAAGTTCAAAATACAGTTAAAGCTATTTATGGAGCCGATATCCTGGCCGGTGCTGGCTGGTTCCGGAAACGTAAAAACGGACACGCCTATTTCTTCCCCGGACAATTCAGCGATAGGGCAGGGGCCTACTATGAAAAATTCGGAAGGGAATATGCCAGGAAAGGATTAGCCCGCTGGTACAGGAATGCCATTGAAAATGCACGTCTGTGCCCAACGGCCCAGGAATTTCATAACACTACCCAGGACCTTGATAAAGCCGGATTAACAGAACCTAACCCCAAAGCCTTTACAGAGCATTTGAACTATTTCGATTGCTCTAAAGTGAGTGATGGAGCTTCGGCTATTGCTATTCTTTCAGAAGAAGGATTGAGAAAATGTGGGATCAGGAAGGAAGATGCAATTGAAGTGATGGGTATTGGACATGCTGTGGAAGATATTACCCAGGATCCCCAGGATCCAACCATTCTCACAACCATTCGTGAAGCCATCCGCCAGGCTTTTGAATCAGCCGGTATTACCAAAGATCAGCTTGCTACTGTTGAACTACACGACTGTTTTACCATTGCCGGAATTCTTGGTATAGAAGCACTGGGTTTTGCCGAACATGGTAAAGGAGCGGAATTTGTTTCCCTTGGTCACACCTCAAGGACAGGCAAAATACCCGTAAATACCACCGGGGGACTCATTGGCTGGGGTCATCCAACGGGTGCAACAGGAGTACATATGGCTGTTACCATCTGGGAACAACTTACGGGAAAAGCCGGAGCCAACCAGGTTACAATTCACCCCGACCGGCCCTATGGTATGACCATCAACATGGGAGGTGACGATAAAACAGTTGTTGCTATTGTCTATAAAAAAGCCGAATAAGAAACATCCTGAAATAATAGTTTCTCTAAATCTTGTAGAATTCCTTCAAGGCTTTTACAAGGGTGGTTTACTTTTCAGTTCTTCAATACAAAGAAGGATTTTTTCATGGGTAGATGGAATCCCTAACATGATTTCCTTTTGGTGGTTACAAGTTGCTGAAACAGCATCCCTGATAGCCATCCAAACAGAAAGTGCTAACATAAACGGGGGTTCACCCACTGCCTTGCTACCATGAATAGTTCCCGGGTTCGGAATGGATTCCAGCAACTCTGTATTGAAGATTAGGGGAATATCGTCAACTACAGGGATCTTATAAGTGTCAGGAGAGGCATTCAACAAATTCCCCTTTGCATCATATTTGATGTCTTCTGTCGTTATCCATCCCAACCCTTGTATAAACCCACCTCTTACCTGTCCGAGGTCAATCTCTGCATTCAATGTACTTCCCACATCATTGAGTATATCGGTCCGCAGAAAACGAACATAACCGGTCAGGATGTCCAATTCCACTTCAGAAACAGCCATACCAAAAGCAAAATAATAGAATGGATTTCCCTTTCCTTTATCCTTGTCCCAATATATACCAGGTGTTTTGTAATAGCCGGTTGCGCTGAGGCTTATTTGGGAAAAATAGGCTTTACTGATCAAATCATTGAAGGAGATGGATAGTTCAACATTGCTTTCCACAGTGACCCTGTTCCCGGCATATCTTAATTCATCGACTGATATTTTCTGCCCGGATTGTTCAGAGAAAATGGTGGATGCAAGCTGTGATAAACGTGTCTTAAGTTCATCTAAAGCAAGCTTTACGGCCATTCCATTCAGATCGCTGCCAGATGATGCTGCCGTTGCTGAAGTATTTGGGACTTTGCCGGTATTTGTTGCTTCAATGCGGATAAATTCCGGTGATATCCCAAGTTCAAAAGCAGCGATTTGGCGGATTTTCGTATGCAACCCCTGACCCATTTCGGTCCCACCATGATTGATATTCACAGTTCCATCCTGGTATATATTGACCAAAGCTCCCGCCTGATTCAGGAAACTCGTTGTAAATGAAATTCCAAACTTAACCGGGGTAAGAGCTATCCCCCTTTTCTTGTATTTATGTGCCTGGTTAAAGGATTCAATTTCCTTGCGCCTGTTGAAATAATCAGAGGATACGACAATCCTGTCATACATCATTTGCAACCTGTTATTTTCAACTTCTTTACCGTAATGGGTGAAAGCAGAAGATCCTGAAGTATAGAAGTTCCTGTACCTCACAATTGCGGGGTCAAGATGAAGTTTTCTGGCGATCGAATCCAGTACATGCTCTGTTATTGCCATTCCCTGGGGACCGCCAAAACCACGAAATGCAGTATTTGACGGTTGATTGGTTTTACATACCTGCCCTGTTACCAATAGATCAGGGATGAAATACGCATTATCAATATGAAATAAAGCCCTCTCAAGGATTGCCCAGCTGAGATCAGTTGCATACCCGCCATTACTGTATAATTGAACAGATAATGCCGTTATCAGACCATTCTCATCATAACCGGCTTTATACTTTCCCAGGAATGGATGCCTCTTGCCTGTATATCGCTGATCTTCATCACGGGTAAACCTGATTTTAACAGGTTTATTGGTAGCTTCTGCCAGTAAGGATGTCCATGCAGCCAGGTGATTGGCCTGTGTTTCTTTTCCACCAAACGCACCACCCATGCGCTTCACTTCTACTGTTACCTTATTCCGGCCAATACCCAAAACCTCTGCAACGATTGCTTGTGTTTCAGAAGGATGCTGGGAGGAACTGTAAACAACCATTTCCCGGTCTTCACCCGGAATGCATAAACAGGCATGTGTTTCAAGATACCAATGCTCCTGGGCACCTGTTTCCAGCTCGCCTTCGATGAAAAAAGTGCTTGCAGCCAATGATGTTTCTGCATTTCCCCGTGCAATTTTTCTTTCAGGACCAAAAAAGGATCCCTTTTCAATCGCTGTTTTTATATCCAGAATGGGTTCTTCTGTTTCAATATTGACAACAATGCGCTTTGCTGCTTCTCTTGCGATTTCAGGAGACACGGCAGCAATCAGGCAAATGGCTTGCCCAATGCATTCCAGGCTGCCTGATGCAAGGCAAGGCTCATCATGGATTACTGGTCCCATCTGGTTAATTCCGGGAATGTCAGCAGCAACAATGATCTTATGTACGCCCGGTAAAAGTATGGCTTTAGAAATATCAAGGTCGATGATCCTTCCTTTTGCAACCGGACTGAATACTACCTGCCCGTAAAGCATGCCCGAAGGTTCTGCTATATCATCAATAAATACAGCTGCTCCAGTTACATGGGAAATTGCACTTTCATGTGAAAGGGATTTGGGTGCGACTTTATTCATTTTCCCCTCCATTTTCTTTGGTTTCAATGAAAAGCTTTAAAAGCAGATTACTTGCCATCAGATTTCTTCCTTCTTTCCCTGAACGTGCATCAGATATAGGGAATAATTCAGTTTTAAGCAGCTCAGAAGCTTTTTCGGCGTTTTCGGGTGTCCATGCCTTTCCCAACAACCATTCTTCTGTTATACGGGCTCTAACAGGCTTTTCAGCCATTCCCCCGAAAGCCAGTATCACGTGAACGATTTGATCCTGATTGTCGATATTCAAATGGGCTGCCAGGCTTACAGTTGAAATATCCAGTTCACGGCGTTTCGATACCTTGAAATAACGAAATTTAGAATCAGGAGAAGGCTTTCTGATGATAATTTTACCAATGAGCTCTCCTGGTAACAAATCTGTTTTCCGATAACCAAGAATAAATTGCTCCATAGAAACCTGTCGGGATTTTTCCTTACTGATTAACACCACATCCGCTTCAAGGGCTATCAAAACAGGAAGGCTATCGCCAATAGGGGAGGCTGAACCGATGTTTCCACCCAATGTTGCCAGGTTCCGGATCTGTTGAGAAGCAAATACCTTACACACCTCCTGAATCATTGGGATTCCAGCTGCCATGGGTTGATTAAGTTGTTGAAAACTAACCCCTGAACCAATTATCCAGCAGTCATTCTTTTCCTCAATGGTTTTCAATTCCCGGATAGCAGAAATATCAAGGATCTTAGGCAAAAATTCGTGCTTCTTGCTTTGTTTTAAGGCCAGGTCGGTAGCCCCTGAAGAAATTAGGAATTCAGGATGAAGCAAATGGAAATCAAGGGCTTCTGTTAATTGAACCGGTCGGAAATATTCCTGTTGACCGTGAAGAAATTTCAAAGATTGTCCCTGTAAAGGCTTTAAATAGTCAATAACAAGAGTTTCATCATTACTGAATTGATCGTATCCATCTGATGAAAGTGCCAGCATAGCAGCTTCAAGGATAGGCTGGTAACCAGTGCACCGGCAAAGATTACCACTTAATGAACTTATTGCATTTTCACGGGTAGGAGTGAGGCTGCTTTTATGCAGGGCAAATAACGACATTACAATTCCCGGGGTACAAAAGCCGCACTGACTTCCATATAAATCAACAATGCTCTGCTGAACAGGATGAAGTTCCCTGCCTTTAGCAAGATGTTCGACCGTTATCAGCTGTTTACCATGTAGCCATGGAAGGAAAACAAGACATGAGTTAATGGCATTGTATTCCAATCGTCCCATTTCATTTAGGGAAGCAACTACAACGGTGCATGCACCGCAATCTCCCTCTGCACAACCTTCCTTAACACCTTTGAAGCCGGGTAAAGACCGCAGGTAATTGAGAACAGTGGTGGATGGATGATATTCAGGATGATGATCCAGTTCCAGTGCAATGGGCTGATTTCCCAGCAGGAATTTGAGTTGATGGCTTTCTTCTGGCATACATGTATCGATTGAAATCGAAATTTCATGTAAAACTAAGAATTATACCGTTATTTCTTTTGTGAATCCAACAAATCTGGATGCTGTGGTATAACAGAAGGAATAGAGGAATGCTTTTGGAAAAGTACCTGAAATAAAAAAAACTTCCCTTGTGGGGAAGTTTCCTGAGGTATCAAGCGGAGTCGAACCGCTGTACACGGTTTTGCAGACCGCTGCCTAGCCACTCGGCCATGATACCGAATCGGATGCAAAATTATTAAATATTACCGGATTTCAAAACTTAATTGTCAACTCCTTTCTGCAAAGCTTTTCAGGCAATCAGGACAAACACATGAGTTGTAGTCTCTTTCAATAATTTCAAGCTGATCTACGGGAATATCGAATTCGTAGCACCAACACCTGGCGGAGGCACTACAGACGAACAACTTACCACAACGAGGGCATTTTTTTTCTTCCTCTGATCGATTATTAGGCATATGGGTCTTTTTATTCTATCTCATTGATAAAACACTTGCAATGATGCTTTGTTCCGGTAACCTGGCAGAAAACCATGGGAGTTATCCTTCAAGGGTAACACTTACATGCTTTATTTTACCTCCTTCTGCAAGAGCAGGATTGAGCTTCATGATTTTAACCTTGATATGTCGGGCTTCCGGATGATGGGTATGAATTGAATGAATGATCCTTCTTCCCACATGCTCCAGTAAATGTGACTTTTCAGCCATTTCAGCCTTGATAATCTTGTATACCGATTGGTAATTCACGGTTTTCTTAAGATCATCCGTTACTTCTGCCTCCTCTGTATCTGCTTCAATAGCAATATCCACGAGAAACCGGGTTCCAATAACCCGTTCTTCTTTGAAGCACCCATGATAGGCAAAAAATTCCATGCCCTCTATTTGTATCAGACCCATTTCAATCTGTTTTTATATTGCAAAATTACTTTCTTAATCCATGCAAATGTGTTCTTTGATCAGTATCTTATTGCATTAAATTGCGTTATGAGCCTTGTTGCATATTAAAAAATGAGTTGCTTTCAAAGATATTCTGTTGAACCTCGTACTTTTGCAGCTCTGTAAACGACTACTTACCAGCAATTATAAATTGTTATGAACGAAGAAAATACCAATCCTGCTGCCGGCGAAGTGAAAACTCCGGCGAACTTTATTCACCAGATCATTGATGAAGATATACGCAATAATAAAAATAATGGCCGTGTTCATACCCGTTTTCCACCGGAACCCAACGGATATCTGCATATAGGTCACGCTAAATCGATCTGTTTGAATTTCGGGACCGCCTCCAGGTATAAAGGAATGGCAAACCTGAGATTTGATGATACAAACCCCACTAAGGAAGATACCGAATATGTCGACAGCATTATGGAAGATGTCCGTTGGCTGGGATTTGACTGGGATGACCGTTTGTTTTATGCTTCAGATTATTTTGATCAATTGTATGAATGGGCACTGAAGATGATTCGTGAAGGACATGCCTATGTTGACGACCTTTCTGCAGAAGAAATCAGTGAATACAGGGGAACAGTGACTAAGGCGGGTAAAGAAAGCCCCTTCAGAAACCGAGGTGTTGAGGAAAACCTGGATCTTTTTATAAGGATGAAAAATGGTGAATTTCCTGATGGTTCCAAAGTGTTGAGAGCCAAACTGGATATGGCTCACCCCAATATGCTCATGCGCGATCCTATCATGTACAGGATTATACATACCGATCATCACAGAACAGGCAATAAGTGGTGCATTTATCCAATGTATGATTATGCTCATGGACAAAGTGACTACCTTGAAGGCATTACTCATTCCATCTGCACTCTTGAATTTGAAATTCACAGACCGCTATATGAATGGTACCTGGAACAAATAGCAGAAGGTAGCTATCGGCCTCAGCAGATTGAATTTGCCCGTCTGAATCTTACCTATACCGTGATGAGCAAACGGAAGCTGCTGCAATTGGTGAACGATGGATTTGTTCTTGGCTGGGATGACCCCCGTATGCCTACTATCTGTGGTTTACGGCGCAGGGGATATACTCCTGAGTCACTTCGGAATTTTGCTGACATCATAGGTGTTGCCAAACGAGACCAGGTAATTGATGTCTCCTTCCTTGAGTTCTGTGTTCGTGAAGATCTGAATAAACATAGCCTGAGAGTGATGTCAGTTCTCAATCCGCTAAAAGTTGTAATCACAAACTACCCGGAAGACCAGGTTGAAGAACTGGATGGTGTCAATAACCCGGAAGATCCTTCGGCCGGAAGTCGTAAGGTACCCTTTTCAAAAAACCTTTATATTGAAAAGGATGACTTTATGGAGAACCCTTCTAAGAAGTATTTCCGCCTTTCTCCTGGTTCTGAGGTCAGGCTTAGGTATGGCTATTTCATTACCTGTACCGATGTTATTAAAGATGAAAATGGGGAAATAACCGAGCTTCATTGTACCTATGACCCTGCTACCAGGGGTGGGAATTCTCCTGATGGCAGAAAGGTAAAAGGAACCATACACTGGGTATCAGCTGATAAGGCCATTGAAGCAGAAATAAGGCTTTACGACCGCCTGTTTACAGTTGAGAACCCCGATGACGTTCCCGAAGGTGTGGATTTCAAATCAAATCTCAACCCTGCTTCATTAGTAAAGATAACCGGGTATGTTGAACCAAGCCTTGCAACAGCAAAGCCTTTAGATAGATTCCAGTTCGAAAGGGTCGGTTATTTCTGTGTCGATTCTGATTCAGTTCCAGGGAAACTGGTTTTCAACCGGACTGTAGCCTTGAAGGATTCCTGGGCTAAAATCGAAAAGAACGAAAATAATTAAGCCGGAGTAGCAAATATCTTAAAAATCCTTCTTAATTTTGCCGCGCATTGTCTGATGGTGTAACTGGCAACACGTCTGATTCTGGATCAGAAGAGTCTAGGTTCGAGCCCTAGTCGGACAACTTGAATAAGCCCGGTTTTTCACCGGGCTTTATTATTTTCGAATGACTAGGGCGAGAAGTCTATCCCGATTTTTTCGGGAAGCCCTGGTCGGACAACTTGTAGAGACGTGCTTTTGCACGTCTCTTTTCATTTTAGAATCAGGGCGAGAAGTGTACCTCTCGTCAATGCAGGAATTAGATATTTATCAAAAAAGAAATGATTATTAGTAAAGTATTGGCAACATAGGAAAGTTAAATAGCGATCTTCTTTATTTAAGTTTAGCAGCCTCAAAGTTAAATAACGTTTTTTTTATTTAACTTTACTGAAAATTATATGGATATGGACTTTAATCCCGGAAGGTATATACAAAGTATTGGATACAAAGCTTTTATGCCCGAGTTTATCAACAGGAACTACCATTTTGATGAACCAGAATTAACACAGTTGATAGAATTAGCCAATCTTAAATTAGGGGAACTCAAGGCTTATTCGGAATTGGTGCCGGATGCAGATCATTTCATACGACTTCATGTTATAAAGGAAGCAACGGTCTCGAGCCGCATCGAAGGCACACAGACCAATAGGGAAGAGGCTTTGCTGAATGAGGAAGAAATCCATCCTGAAAAGAGAAACGACTGGCGAGAGGTGAATAACTATATCCAGGCGATGAACGAGGCAATTACCAATATGGAAACGCTACCCCTTTCTTCCCGGCTATTGAAGAATGCTCATAAGACCTTGCTTCAGAAGGTTCGGGGAAAACACAAATTACCGGGCCTCTTCCGCACAAGTCAGAATTGGATAGGTGGTGCCACGCTTAAGGATGCTGCATTTATTCCTCCGGTATGGCAGGAAGTGGAACCCCTAATGGGGGACCTGGAGAAATTCATTCATAGTGAAAATACCGGCTTACCCCATGTCATAAAGATTGCATTAGCGCACTACCAGTTTGAAACCATCCACCCGTTTTTAGATGGTAATGGACGAATCGGGAGGTTGATGATCACGCTGTATTTTATGAATGCTGGGATAATGACAAAACCTGTGTTGTATCTTTCCGACTTCTTCGAACGGCATCGAAGTTTATATTATGATAACCTCATGGCAGTGCGTACCCGAAACGATTTTAGATCCTGGTTAAAATTTTTTACAGTCGGGATTATTGAGACTTCGCAAAAAGCGATTGAGGGATTGAAGAATATTATCGCTCTGAAACAGGAGTGTGAAACAATACGAATACCCAAACTTGGTAAAAAGATGGCAAAAGCCCAGCTCTTATTACAGCGGTTATTCATTGACCCCGTAATCCGGCCATCACAGGTAGCTGAATTAACCGGCTTATCCCTGGTTTCTAGCTATAAACTGATTGAGGACTTTGAGAATCAAAATATTCTGCATGAAATAACAGGAAACGGGCGTAACCGAATCTATATTTTCGATGAATACTTCAAGGTTTTCAACCCTGAATAAACAACTCATAAGGAAGCCCTGGTCGGACAACTTGAGTAAGCCCGGTTTTTACCGGGCTTTATTATTTCTATTGGCAAGGGCCTTGGTTTGTTTAGACCTGGCAGGTGTTAATACCAGTGATGGCAAAAAATACGCCCCGAAAAGCTGGTTTTCGGGGCGCAAGGTATCAGTAATTGATTATGTATTATTTTTTCATAGTCCTCATAAAGGCAACCAATGACCACATATCATCAGCATCTGGTACTTTCTTATTGTATGCTGGCATCTCATCTCGTCCAACGGCTACACGGTAATAAAGTTCACCATCAGTTGACTTTTGGAAATCAGCTGTCGAAAAATCACCGGCAAGGGTCTTAAGGGTTGCAGCTTTTGCTCCATCACCTAAGCCTTTTGAACCATGACATGATTTGCAATGTTTCATCCAAAGCTCTTTACCGGTTGCAATCACAGTGGCATCAGTAAGCTTTACTGAAGGCTTTTTAGCTTTATCAGCAGCTGGCACAGGCCATGGTTTTGGCTTTGATTGAGCAGATACTGGATTGACTTTCACAAAAAGCATCACAATCGCAGTGAGAACGAGCAGTTTCAAGATAATTCCAACTCTTTTCATTGTTGTAAATTTTTTAATTCATTAAAAAGGTTAATTGTAAAGAATATACAAATATATAAATAAATAGATAGGTTAGATGTGTTAAGTAGAACAATTTTTAGTTACATTTTTTTACTTCCCTGTAAATCAAATGTTAATAAGATTGATTCCTTGCCTGATTCTTTGTATAATCCTTTTTTTGCCTATTAATTCAGCCATTTCGAACATTCCCGGACCGGCACTTGTACCCACCACACATAGTCTGAAAGGACTCATAAGCTGTCCCATGCCGATTCCCTTTTCTTGTACGAATAATTTAGAGGAAGATTCAATGTTTTCTGCTGTAAAGGGCTCGATATCATTAATTAGCTCAATAAAATCAGTAAGTATGGCTTTCGTATCAGGTTTCCAGATTTTTAATGCTACTTTCTCATCATAGCTTTCAGGATCATTGAAAAAGAACCAGGATTGGTCATAGAGATCAGGAATCAGGCTAGCCCGGTCGTGAATCATCTGACAGACTTTAACAATATATGCATCTTCAGATTTAATTCCTTTTTCATCCAAAATAGGTTTTAGATAGGATGCCAGCTTTTCAGGTGCCAGCGAGGATAAATAATGATGATTAAACCATTTTGCCTTTTCAGGATCAAATTTTGCCCCTGATTTACTGCAACGATCAATAGAAAATGATTCAATTAACTCATCCATGGAAAATATTTCCTTGTCTGAATCAAGGTGCCATCCCAATAGGGCCAGCATATTCATAAAGGCTTCAGGTAAATACCCTGATTCCCTGTATCCTGATGACACTTCCTTGCTAAAAGGATCAGTCCAGCGTAGTGGAAATACCGGGAATCCCAGTCGATCACCATCCCGCTTACTTAGCTTTCCATTCCCATCAGGTTTCAGTAACAAGGGTAAATGGGCAAATTCAGGCATTTGATTCTCCCATCCAAGGTACCGATAAAGAAGAACATGCAACGGTGCTGATGGTAACCACTCCTCACCTCGGATTACATGGCTTATCTTCATCAGATAATCGTCTACCACATTCGCCAGGTGATAGGTAGGCATGCCATCAGATTTGAAAAGTACTTTATCGTCTAATAAAGAGGATTCAACAGAAACCAATCCCCTGATAAGATCATTTACCTGGATTGTCTCATTTTCAGGAATGCGGATCCTTATCACATAATGTGTTCCTGAATCTAGTAATTCCTGAACCTGCGTATCAGGCATTGACAGTGAGTTATATAGTCCTGTTCGTGTTGATGGCCCGTATTGGAAAGTTTCTTTTCTCGTCTCATATTCCTTTCTTAATGCATCCAGTTGTTCTGGTGTATCAAAGGCATAATAGGCACGACCGGATTCAATAAGCTGATCAGCATATTTCCGGTATAAATCCTTTCTTTCACTTTGACGGTAGGGGGTATGAGGCCCACCAATATGTACACCTTCATCAAATTGAATTCCGCACCAGCTCAGTGATTCCACAATATATTGCTCAGCGCCTGGTACAAAACGACCCTGGTCAGTATCTTCAATTCGTAAAATAAATTTACCCCCCGATTTTCGTGCAAAGAGATAATTATATAGTGCTGTGCGAACGCCTCCTATATGAAGGGGACCCGTTGGACTGGGGGCAAAACGTACCCTGACATCTTTCATTTCTAAACGTATTTTATTGGGGCAAAGATACAAAAACCCGTTCAGCAGGAAGAGGAGGGGTAAGGCCTAAGCCTGTAAACAAACAATCCGGTGTAATTGTTACCTTTGCAGGTTAAATACTATGGAGCAGCCTCTTTCGTTTTTTAATAGACTGAACTTCACTACGGCTTTTCCTTAAGGATTTGATTACCATGGAAGACAACTATAACTTACTGATTCGGAAAATTGATGAATTTATCCGAAAATACTACAAGAACCAGCTTCTTAAAGGTGTTTTGTATTCAGTAGCATCATTGGGATTTTTTTACATAATCCTGGTTTTGCTGGAGTATTTTTCCTGGTATAATACAATAACCCGATCTGTCTTCTTTTATTTGTTTATTGGGATTTGCCTTCTGATTGTTTCAAGATATATTCTTTGGCCTTACTCGAAATGGGTTCGTATCGGGAAAATTATTTCCCATGAAGAAGCGGCCCGAATTATTGGTGTGCATTTTGGTGAAGTCAGGGATCGGTTAATTAATACCCTTCAGTTAAAGGATTCAGTGAATGAGTTTGGGGCCAGTAAAGAGCTCATAGAAGCAAGTATTGACCAGAAAATTGCTCAACTTAACCCGGTACCCTTTAGTGAAGCAGTAAACCTTGCCGAGAACAGGAAATACCTAAGATATGCTTTGCCACCATTGGTTTTTATATTAGCTGCTTTACTAATTTCCCCTTCTTTGATAACGGGCCCTTCTCAAAGAATTATTCAACATGGCAGAATATTTGAAAAACCATCCAAATTCATCATAACAATATTAAATCCAAAGCTTCAGGCCATTCAACAGGATGATTTTCTTCTCAGGCTTAAGGTAACTGGTGACGAGGTGCCAGACCAGCTTTACATCGAAACAGGCGGAGCGAAATATAAGATGGATAAAGAAAATCCTATCTCATTCAACTATACTTTCAAAAACCTTCAGCAAAATACGGCATTCGTTATTACAGCTGATTTATACAATTCGAAGGAGTATGAGATAAGCATTCTTCCAAAACCAATGATTCTTTCTTTTGATATAAAGGCTCAATATCCTTCTTATCTGAATAGAAAATCCGAAGACTTTAATAATAACGGAGATCTTACCATTCCTGAAGGTTCGACTATAACCTGGAAGTTTTATACCCGTGATACCAGGAAAATAAAGGTCCGCTTTGGTGATAAGACTTTTAATTTGGAAGGGGGAAACAGCAATACTTTCCAATTCACAAAACAAGTACTAAGTGCATCCGATTACTCGATACTTTCCTCAAATGAATTTTTCATTTCCAGGGATTCACTTGCCTATTCCATAAATGTTATACCTGATCTCTATCCTTCTATTGATGTTGATGAGTTCAAAGATTCGATTTATGATAGCAGGTTGTACTTCAAAGGTGTGCTGAAAGACGATTATGGGATTCAGAGATTGATATTCCATTCTTCGATAAAGAGAGCCGGACAGGAAACAGCCGGTGAGGCGAAAGAGAAGGAGATCACAGTGGATCGGTCAATCAACCAGCAACAATTCTACTATTTTCTTGATATCTCTACATTGTATGTTAGTCCGGGCGATGAAATTGAATATTTCTTTGAGGTTTGGGACAATGATGGCATTCATGGAAATAAGTCTACGCGCTCGCAAATGAGGGTTTTTAAAGTACCCACACTGGAAGAGATAGAGAAGGAAACAGAGAAAAAGAATGAGGATATAAAGGATAAGATGGAGCAGGTTATGCAGCAATCTCAGGTCCTTCAGAAGCAGATTGATGACATGGCAAGGAAGATGGTCGATAAGAAGGAGATTGGCTGGCAGGAGAAGCAGCAATTAAAACAACTGTTGGATAAACATGCAGCTTTGAAGCAACAGGTAGAGGAAATTCAAAAGGAAAATACGGAGAAAAGCCGCCAGGAACAGCAGTATAAGGAGATATCACCTGAATTGGTTGAAAAGCAAAAACAACTGGAAAAACTATTCCAGGAAATCCTTCCTGAAGAGATGAAAAAGATGATGGAGGAGATGCAGAAGTTAATGGAGAAGGTGGATAAAGACAAGGTATCGCAGATGCTGGAAAAAATGAAATTGGATAACAAGGACCTTGAAAAACAGCTGGATCGTAGCCTGGAATTATTTAAGCAGCTTGAATTTGAAAAGAAACTCCAGGAAACGATTGATAAGCTCTCGAAGATTACAGAAGAACAAAATAAGCTTGAAAAGGAGACCCGTGAAGCAGAGAAAGAAGAATCTCAAAAATTATTGGATCAGCAAGAAAAGCTAAATGAAGAATTCAATAAGCTGAAAGAAGATTTGGATGATCTGCAAAAAAAGAATGAGGCCTTAGAAAAGCCTAATGATTTGGAGAAGACAAAACCTGAGGAAGAATCCATTCAGCAGGAAATGAATAATAGCAAGGAAAATCTGAAACAAAACAAGAATAAAGCGGCTTCTCAGTCACAGAAAAAAGCATCTGAATCCATGGAGAAGTTAGGTGCTAAACTTGAGAAGATGCAGGAACAGATGGAAGAGGAAGCAGATGCTGAAGATGAAGCAGCGCTGAGAGAGATACTGGATAACCTGGTGAAGATTTCCTTCAAGCAAGAGGATTTGATGGATAAATTGGGAGAAATTGGGACTAATAATCCTAAATTCCTTAAGATTATAGAAGATCAGAATAACCTCAAAGATGACCTCAAGATGGTGGAGGACAGTTTGTTTGCAATCAGTAAACGTCAACCAATGATTGAACCCTTTATTATGAGGGAAATTGCAAGCATTAATAAAAATGTCGGAGATGCCACTAAATCGCTGAATGACAGATCGGTACCTGTTGCGAAGGGTCAACAGCAATACATCATGACATCGGTTAATAATCTGGCCCTTATGCTTTCAGAGTCTCTAAAACAGATGCAAAAGAATCAAAATAAGGGAAAAGGTTCTTCTAATGGTTCATGCAATAAACCCGGTGGGGCTGGTGATAAGATGAAATCTATGCGTCAGATGCAGGATCGCCTTAATAAACAATTGCAACAGATGAAGGAAGGTATGAACAAACCTGGTGGGCAGAAAGGACAAAAGCAATTAAGTGAACAGTTGGCAAGGATGGCTGCCCAGCAGGAAGCATTGAGAAAACAAATGCAGGAATTTGGCGATGAAATTCAAATGGAGGGAAGCGGCACAGATAAATTGCTCAAGGAAATGATGCAAAGAATGGAGCAAACTGAAACCGACCTTGTAAATAAAAGGATTACACAAGAGACCTTACTTCGTCAACAGGAAATCCTTACCAGGATGCTTGAATCTGAAAAAGCGATGCAACAAAGAGAATTGGAAGAGAAGAGAGAATCGAATGAGGCAAAAGATATTTTCTATAACAATCCTTCTAAATTCTTTGAATATAAGAAGATAAAAGAGAAGGAAAATGAAATGATTCGAACAGTGCCTCCAACACTTAAACCTTTCTATAAAGGGAAAGTCAACACATACTTTTTATCATTTGAATAGGAAACCATGATTCATTTTGCCAGTCAGGAAGTAAAAATTGAACTTAAATCCAAGACTATTTTAAAAGCCTGGATTCGGGATATCATTAAAGGACAAGGGAAATCGGTAGGTGAAATCAGCTACGTTTTTTGCTCGGATGCATTTCTGGCTGAAATGAATAAAAAGTATCTTAACCATCTTTCATTAACGGATATCATTACTTTCAATTACAATGAAAATAATAAAATCTCGGGAGATATCTTTATCAGTATTGAAAGGGTGAAGGAAAATGCTTTAAAATACTCAGGTTCCTTTGATGCAGAACTCTACAGGGTGATGGCTCACGGGGTTTTACATTTACTTGGATTTAAAGATAAATCGAAAGCAGATAAAGAAGAAATGAGGAATAGGGAAGACGAATGTTTGAGTGTTATTTCACAGCAAATATCTGTCTAAGAGCCTATCATACAACAGATTAAAGAATTTGTTCCACGTGAAACGATTGGATTTTGTTTAAAGAATATGATGTTATAGTAGTAGGGGCGGGGCATGCCGGTTGTGAAGCTGCAGCGGCTGCTTCAAAACTGGGTTCTTCGGTATTGCTGATTACGATGAATATGGGTACTATTGCCCAGATGTCATGCAATCCTGCTATGGGAGGAATTGCCAAAGGGCAAATAGTGCGGGAAATTGATGCATTAGGTGGTTTCTCAGGAATTATTACTGATAAGACCATGATTCAGTTTCGAATGCTGAATCGTTCAAAAGGTCCGGCGATGTGGAGTCCAAGGGCTCAAAGTGACAGAATGCGGTTTGCTGAAGCGTGGAGAATGCAACTTGAGGACCTGGAAAATATAGATTTTTGGCAAGATACTGTAACAGCAGTGGAGGTGAAAGAAGGCTCCATTAAGGGTGTTTATACCTCAATGGGGCAACATATTTCAGCAAAAGCTGTGGTATTGACCAATGGAACATTTCTGAATGGAATTATTCATATTGGATTAAAATCTTTCGGTGGAGGTAGGATAGGGGAGCGTTCTGCTCAAGGATTAACTGAAAACCTGGTTTCACTTGGTTTTGAATCCAGAAGAATGAAAACAGGAACGCCTGTCAGAATAGATGGTAGATCTATAGATTTTTCCAGGATGCAGGAGCAGAAAGGGGATGAAATTCCAGGAAAGTTTTCATATTCTAATACCACTCCGCTGACTGAACAAAGAAGTTGTTTTATTACCTATACGAGTCCGGAAGTGCATGAAGTACTCAAAACAGGTTTTGAGATGTCACCCATGTTTTCAGGCAGAATTGAAGGGGTTGGACCGAGGTATTGTCCTTCTATTGAAGATAAAATAAACCGTTTTGCAGATAAAACCAGGCATCAGCTTTTTGTTGAACCTGAAGGCTGGAATACTGTAGAATACTATCTGAACGGATTCTCCTCTTCTTTGCCGGAAGATATTCAAGTGAAAGCATTGCATAAGATTGAAGGTCTTGAAAAAGCAAAAATCTTTCGACCCGGATATGCTATTGAATATGATTATTTCCCACCGGTTCAACTAAACTATACCCTGGAGACCAGGTTAGTAAAGAACCTCTTTTTCGCAGGCCAAATCAATGGAACAACCGGATATGAGGAGGCTGCGGCACAGGGATTAATGGCTGGAATAAATGCAAGTTTGAATGTTAGAAAAAGGGATCCTTTTATTTTGAAACGTTCAGATGCATATATAGGTGTATTAATTGATGACCTGATAAATAAAGGTGTTGATGAGCCTTACCGGATGTTCACGTCACGGGCCGAATACCGTATCCTATTACGACAGGATAATGCTGATTTACGATTAACAGAAAAGAGCTATCAGATTGGCCTGGCTTCGGAGGAACAGTTGTCTAGAGTTAATCATAAAAAAGCGGCAATTGCGAAGCTTACCTCTTTCCTGATAGAGCAAAATGTTCAGCCAGAGGATATCAATCACTTATTGGAAAAAGTTGAAACCGCTCCCATTCGTCAAAGAAGTAGATTAAATGCCCTCTTACTTAGACCTCAGATTACACTAAATCATCTGATGGAACATGTAGAGAGCTTAAAAACATTTATGAAACTGCATCATTTTGACGACCCGGAAATCATTGAAGAAACTGAAATCCTGTTAAAATATGAGAGCTACATTTCAAAAGAGCAGGAGATGGCAGAGAAGCTTTCGAAATTCGAAGATATCAGCTTGAAAAGTGATTTTGATTACAAAGCGATTACTTCATTATCATTTGAAGCTCGTGAGAAATTAAGTAGAAATCGACCAGAAACAATTGGTCAAGCTTCCAGGATTAGTGGAGTTTCTCCTTCAGATGTAGCCGTTCTTTTAGTTTTTTTGGGTCGATAAAATTTTCGTTTCACGTGGAACATTATGAAATGCAAAGTTTCTTTTTGGCTCCGAAACATAATTTGATTTTAATAATTACCAGGTAAAGACAATTTTAAAACATTGTGTGAATGGAGTTAATAACCTCGTGTATCATTTGTGGTTCAAATCAATTAAACCCCTATTTATCCTGTAAAGACTCGTTTCTGTCAGGGGAAATCTTCAAAATTCAACAATGTAAGGGCTGTGGATTTATATTTACCAATCCCAGACCTCTGCCTGCTGATCTGGGGAAATATTACCAGTCTTCAGAATATATATCTCATTCTAATGCTAAAAAAGGTGTTTTTAACCAGGTCTATCAGCAGATCAGGAAGTATACTTTATCTCAAAAATTTAATCTCATTGGTAAGTATGCAAAAGGAAACCATATCCTTGATGTTGGATGTGCAACCGGAGAATTTCTGAATTATATGAAATCCAGAGGTTGGAAAACAACCGGTGTGGAACCTGATGAACAAGTCAGACAAAAAGCAAAGGAAACCTATCATCTTGATGTATTTGACGAATCACAGGTTTCGATTATGAAAGATGATAGTTTTGATGTCATCACCCTTTGGCATGTTCTGGAACATGTAGCCGATCTACCCGGAAGAATGAAGGAACTCAACCGATTATTAAAACCTGGAGGAATTCTAATAATTGCCGTACCAAATTCAAACTCTCCGGATGCTGCTTTTTATAAAGAAAACTGGGCAGCTTATGATGTCCCCCGACATTTATATCATTTTTCAGAAAAAAGCATGAAAATGCTCCTGGAAAAATTTTCATTCAGCAGCATTGAAATTTTACCAATGAAATTTGATTCATATTATGTAAGTTTACTTAGTGAAAAATATATCCATGGAAACATGCGGTGGATACATGGGTTTTGGAATGGATTTTGCTCAAATTGGAAGGCAAGGAAAAAAAGGAACCATTCAAGCCTCATTTTCGTCTCAAAAAAGAAATAATTCAATTAAACGCGCTGTATTAGCCACAACCCCCTCTATAGTATTGAGCCCTGAAAATTGACAGATCGTTCGTTATAGGGGCTAATTTTGGGCCTCTTTTAAGGCCTTGACAATGAAGGATTTTACTGAAAAAGCATGATTTCCGGGAATAAATTGCGCAAATTTTTAATTGTTCAGCTCTGCTTCAGCCTTTTTCTGTTTCTGGCTGGGAGTGGACTGAATTTAATTATTAAAAAGAATAACGAACCCAGAAAAGTTACCTCAAGACTCAATAATCAAATTCAAAAAAGTGAAAAGGATCTTTTGCATGAAATTTCTAATCTTTCAATTCATTTAAATAAACCTGAATTTTTAAAACAAAATGAATTCAAGAGAAAGTATGAAAAAGAACTTTCTGAGTTTGGTAGAATTTTTCTTATTTATAAAAATGATAGTCTTATTTCCTGGTCTGACAACTCAAGCCTGATCCCATCGATTCATGATAAAAGGATTCAATCTGGTGCAATCATTTTTGGTGGCAACGGGTATTACCAGGTAGGAATTCAAAAAACCGGGCTTTTCACTATTTATGGGCTGCAATTGATAAAAAATGAATACCGGTACAAAAATGATTATCTGCCACAAGGATTCTATAAAAAATTCAACGCTCCGAAAGGTACCGAAATATCTTTAAAACCGTCAATGAATAACATTATTGACGCAAAAGGTAATTTCCTCTTCTCCATCAGTACTGAAGAATCTCATCCTATTCAGTCATACCTGATGTTTCTCATTTTTACTTTATATGTAACAAGTTTCTTATGCCTGATTTCAGCCTTGTTTACTGCTTACCGGTTTATCATGAAACTGTGGGGACATCGGGTTCTTTTACTTATATTCTTTGTGCTGGATGTCTTACTTCTTAGAGCAATTCAATTTTATTTCCAATTTCCATCTTCACTTTATTCCTTAGAATTATTTAATCCGGTCTACTTTGCCGCGTCTGACTGGTTACCCTCATTAGGAGACCTGCTGATTAATTCAGCCCTTTTCCTGCAAATAACCTATTTCCTGTTTAAGTATGTTCCCTCTGAGCTGCTAAAGAATAAAAGATCTTATTTCATCAATATCCTGGCTTTTATACTTTGCATAGGTGCACTGCTTGCATTGTTTGAAATTCTGTATTCAGTATTGAGAAGCCTGATTTTGAACTCAAGTATTCCCCTTCAGTTTTACAATATTCTAAGCTTGTCAGAGTATAGCTTTGCTGCATTATTTGTAATTGGAGTAGCTTCGCTTTCATTTATCCTGCTTGCCGAAAAACTGCTTAATTTAAGTCAAGCTCTTTCATTAAGCAAAGTTACGAAGGTCACAATTTCACTCACCGTATTAATCATTTATATCTTTTGGAACTGGAATTCAGATCAGAGAAATCCAATGGTTGGATTGTTTTTGGCTCTCTTCATAATTATCGGACTATTATATCAACCAGAAAGAAAAATATCATTGATCCACTCAGGAAGGAGAACAGTATTCCTGTTGATTTTAGCCCTGATTGGAACCTATTATATTAATGTATTTGTAAATCTTCAGGAATTGGAACAACGAAAAATCGTTGCTACCCATCTCGCTGAATCAAGAGATAAATTGGCAGAATATTATTACAAACTCACCATCAATAGAATCCACCAGGATAAGCAAATTCCATTAATATTGGAAGATTCTGACAATGATAGCCAAAGGGAACTTAAAACCATTGAGTATATTCAACGGAAATACTTCCAGGGCTTCTGGTCAAAATACCATATTCAATTGACTCTCTGCCATCCCGGGAAAAAGCTTAATATTAATGCCTTTAACCAAATTACGGAATGCGATATTTATTTCAATGATCAAATTGACCAATACCTTAGCCCCGTAGATTCATCCGGACTCTTTTTCCTGAATCAATCCATAGATCAAACTTATTACCTGGGGAAAACAAAACTTCGAAAAGGATCACTTTTACCTGAAGACGACCATACCCTCTATATCGAAATTGATTCCAGGAATGCAAGCCGGGGCCAGGGTTATCCTGAGTTATTAATGGATCTGTCATCGGCTGCTTCCGAAAGCTTTTCAAGATATTCGTATGCGTTTTATAATAATAATGACCTGATCAGAAGTGTTGGGAAATATTCTTATAGTACTGAGAATTCTAAAAACCTAACATTAGGGAACCAGTTAAATTTCTTCTATCATAACGGTTATTCTCACCTTATTCATAAAATTGATTCACACACAACCCTTATCATCAGCAAAGAAAAACCAGGCATTGCTGATATACTGGCACCATTTTCATACCTTTTTCTCACCCTCCTGTTACTTATGGGTATAATCATGATTTTTGCCGGTAAATCATTTATATTCAGTAATATAACACTTACTTTCAGGGTTCGGCTCCAAATCTATATTATTGCAATTATTCTTATTTCATCTATCATCATTGGAGGTGTAACATTGATATACCTCAATCAGTTGAATTTTACAAAGAACAAGGATATTGTCAACGAAAAAATGAATACAGTTCTGGTTGAACTGGAGAACAGGTATGGTAATTCAAATATATTGAATGAAAATCTGTATGATGATCTGAATGTAGCTTTAATGAACCTTTCAAACACCAATTTTACTGATATCAATCTGTTTGGTTTGGACGGCAGACTATTAGCCTCTTCAAGAGAACAAATCTTTGACGAAGGATTAATTTCTGATTATATGAATCCTTCAGGTCTCTCTATGTTGCTGGATGAGAAAAGATCATTTTACATCCAAAAAGAAAAGATCGGGCGATATAATTATCTTTCAGCCTATGCACCGCTGAGAAATTTCAACAATCAATTAATTGGTTATTTAAATCTCCCATATTTTTCGAGGCAGGAAGACTTAAGACAAGAGATGTCAAGGCTTCTGGCCACCTATGCCAATCTTTATATTATGATGATTGCCATAGCTGTTTTATTGGCTGTAATTATTTCCAGATATATTACCCGGCCGCTGCAACTTATTCGTAATCAGCTGGGTAAAATTCAACTGGGACGTACAAATGCGAAAATTGTTTGGAAACGCGAGGATGAAATAGGTGATCTTGTTGCAGAATACAACAGGATGATTGATGAGTTGTCGCAAAGCGCTGAATTGCTTGCACGCTCTGAAAGAGAAATTGCATGGAGAGAAATGGCCCGTCAGGTAGCTCATGAAATCAAAAATCCGTTAACTCCAATCAAGTTAAGCATGCAACACCTAATCAAAGCCTGGGATGATCATGCCCCTGATTGGGAAAACAGACTGAAACGATTTTCGCAGACATTAATCCTGCAAATTGACACTTTATCAGCAATTGCTTCTGAGTTCTCTGATTTTGCTCAAATGCCCAGATCAAATTTCCAGATAATTGATATCCAGGGCATTATATCTTCTTCAGCACAACTATTCAGAGATTTGGACAATGTTTCCATTCACTATCCGGCTGAAGCGAACAGTTATTTTGTGTATGCCGATGAAAATCAAATGCTTAGGGTGTTCAATAACCTGATTAAGAATTCTATTCAAGCGATTCCCCAGGGAAAAGAAGGCCATATTCAGATTGAACTCGTGCATGAGAATAATCAATGCCTGATTAAATTTACTGATAATGGCTCTGGGATTCCCAATGATCAGCAAACAAAGATTTTCTCACCAAACTTCACAACCAAATCAGCAGGTATGGGTTTAGGATTAGCGATGGTCAAGAATATTATTGATAATTCCCGGGGGAAAATATGGTTCGACTCACATCCCGAAGAAGGTACAACATTCTATATTTTGTTGCCCATTGCCGCATCAGTATAGACATGTAAACAGAAGTTTGAATTTCAGTACTTTTGTAATCTGAAATACCAACAACCTATTGAATCCGATCAAGCAGCTGGCTTCGCAAACGGCGATCTATGGGATGAGTTCCATAGTGGCCAGGTTCATTAATTTCTTTTTTGTTCCCATCTATACCCGCATATTGAGTCCGGGTAATTATGGCCTTGCAAGTGAATTACTCGCTTATATAGCTTTGTTGCAGGTAATTCTGACTTATGGCCTCGAAACAGGTTTTTTTCGTTTTGCAAACAAAGATAAAAATGAAGCCAATCATTTGTTTTCAACGGCTTCAACCTGGATATTGATTTCTTCATTAATATTTAGTGTCTTTATTTTCTCTGTTTCAGGTAGTATTTCTGGTGCTATGGGTCATCCTTCCATTTACCTGAAATATGTGGCATTGATTCTGAGTATTGATTGCTTTACGGCAATTTATTTCGCTAAGCTCCGATTTGACAATAGACCTTGGATGTTTGCCATTTTCAAATCTGTTAAAATACTATCAGAAGTAGGCTTTAATCTTCTTTTGTTTTTCTGGTTACCGGCATGGTTTACAAAGCATCCAGATTCCTTTCTGCTAAAGTATATTTCTCCTACCCCTGACTATGGCTATATACTCCTGGCTATTCTACTGAGTGCGGTAATATCCTTAATCCTGTTTTTCCCACAAATACTTAGGACTCCTCTACGATTCTCTCATCAGATGTGGAAGAAATTAATGATATACTCTCTTCCATTGATGATAGCCGGCTTACCAGGCATTGCCAATGACTATGTAGACAGGATTTTGTTCAGATATTTTTCCCCGGATACTTCTCCATGGCTTGATCAATTGGGTATCTACAGCGCTGTGATGAAACTGGCAGTTTTTATCACTTTGTTTGTGCAAATGTTTCGTTATGCAGCTGAACCCTTCTTTTTCTCTTCAGCAGAGAAAGACCATATGAAACAGACATATGCCGATGTCATGAAATACTTTGTAATTCTGGGCCTTCTGTTATTCCTGGTAATTGTTTTTTATGCCGATTTATTTGCCCTGATCCTTGGAAAAGAATTTCGGTCGGGAATGGATGTACTCCCATTAGTATTACTTGCCAATATTTTACTGGGAATATCGTTTAACTTATCAATGTGGTATAAATTGACTGAACATACCCGGTATGCGATCTATATCACATTAATCGGATTGGCTGTAACCGTTGTAATTGACATATTTTTTATGCCGAGGTTCGGTTATTATGCAGCAGCATGGAGCCGTTTACTGAGCTATATTGTAATGATCGTAATCAGTTACAGGCTAAGTCTTCGGTTTTATCCGATACCCTATAATCTCAGGATCATATTCCTGTATTTTATTGCTGGAATTGGATTATTTGCCATCAGTATATTATGGCAAGGGCTGGATTTATGGATCAGGCTTGTATTAAACACAATTTTAATTGCCATTTTCGGTGGATTCGTAATAAGGATGGAAAAAATTAAACTGCATCAAGTAATGGTCTTGATGAAATTAAAGAAGTAATCATCATTAAAAGGATTGGAATGAAGATAAAAGTTGTTAATCAATCACCATTTTCCTTGCCTGAATATGCTACAGAGCATTCTGCCGGGCTGGATTTAAAGGCAAATATTACGGAACCCATTGTACTAAAACCACTAGCAAGGTTAATGGTTCCAACCGGCTTATTTATTGAACTTCCCGAAGGATTCGAAGCCCAGGTAAGGCCTCGCAGTGGTCTCGCTGCCAAACACGGGATTTCTATAGTAAATTCACCGGGTACCATTGATCCTGATTATAGAGGAGAGATAAAGGTTATCCTTATTAATTTATCCGAAATACCTTTCATGCTAAATCCCGGTGAGCGTATTGCGCAAATGGTTATTGCCCGGTTTGAACATATTCAGTGGAATCAGGTTGAGGAATTATCCCAAACAACTCGGGGAGAAGGAGGTTTTGGACATACAGGGACACATTGAGTTGTTCAAGCTTTTACCGGTATTATCCGGATAAAATATATTAATTTACTTGAAAATGAGATTGTTGAAGATAAAATACTTCTATTTGGTTTTTTTGTTCCTATGGTTAATTCCATCGGTATTAGTGAATGCCCAGGAAAAGGGGCATGGACGGAAGAAAAACAGGCACCAGGAAGAAAAGACTATGATCGACAAAAAGGCCTCTACAGAAGCCTTTATCGATGGAACTAAGGCACGGTTGCTGGGAGATTTGGTAAAAGCAGCCTCTTATTTCAATAAATGTCTTGAATTAAATCCATCAGATGATGCCGCAATGTATGAATTGTCTCAGATCTATTATACCCAGGATGATTTTAATACTGCTGCAACATTGATTGAGAAGGCTATTGAAATTGATCCTTCAAACCCCTATTACCGGCTGTTAGCGGTTGATATTTATGGGAAGTCGGGCCGGAAAGAGGATTTGTTAAAGACTTGCCAGCAGCTCGTTAAAAAATTTCCGGGTAATGCAGATTATTTGTACGAACTGGCTTCTGCCTACCTGATGCTGGGTAAAGGTGATGATGCAATTAATACTTATAATGCAATAGAAGAAATTATTGGCATTAATGAAGAAGTATCCCTCCAAAAACACCGTATCTATCTTTTGCAGAATAAAGCGGAAAAGGCTGTCCGTGAAATAGAGCAGTTAATTGAAGAAAATCCTTCAGAATCAGTACGATATTATTCAATGCTTGCTGAGATTTATATGCAGGACAAGAAGCCGGATATTGCTGCAGAATATTATAAAAAGATCATTCTTTCTGATCCTGCTAATCCTTATGTCCATATCTCCCTCTCCGATTATTACAGGAAAAAAGGAGATTCCTTGCAATCACTGGAAGAATTAAAAACCGGATTCGCCAATCCGACCCTGGATATAGATACGAAATTAAGGATTCTGATGGCTTATTATAGCCTGGATGAATTCTACAACAAAAAGAAGCCTGAAATTAGCGAGCTATCATCTATCCTCCTGAAAGCTCATCCATCTGACAGTAAAGCCCTTTCTCTTTCTGCTGATTTAATGTTCAATGATGCGAAATACAATGAAGCCCGCGAACTGTTAAGACAGGTTATAGCAATTGATAGCAGCAGATATGCAACCTGGGAAAGCCTGATGCAAACGGAGGCGGCCCTGTCTGACTGGCAAGCACTCCAGGATGAAAGTGCCCGGGCACTTGATCTGTTCCCCCTCCAACCATTACCCTACTTTTTTAATGGTATTTCCAATCTCCAGCTGAAGAAACCGGCAGAAGCCATAAAGAGTCTGAATACTGGCGCTAAATTTGTAACTACCAATGAGCAACTTCTGCTGGAATTTTACACCTACCTGGGTGATGCCTATAATCAATCGGGACAGTATGCATTGTCAGATGAGAACTATGAAAAAGTCCTTAAATCGACCCCCAATAATGCCTATGTGCTGAATAATTATGCATATTATCTTTCCCTTAGAGGTGAAAAGCTGGATAAAGCCTTAACAATGGCCTCGAAAGCGGTAAGCCTGGCTGCTGATAGTCCTGCATATATGGATACCTATGGCTGGGTTCTGTATAAAAACGGTAGCTTTGCGGAAGCTAAAGAATGGGTTGAAAAGGCCATTCTTGCAAGTCCCGGGGAAGATGCAGACCTTTTAGAGCATATGGGGGACATAATGTTTAAGTTAGGAGATCAAAATCAGGCTTTGGAATATTGGAAAAAAGCTAAAAATGCCGGAGGTACCGGGATTAACCTCGAAAAGAAAATAAAAGAGAAAAACTTATTTGAATAACATCAATGGTTAGAATAAAGAGTTGGTTAGGGCTATGGATCATAATGATCATATTGTTAACATCATGCACATCGTCAAGAAAAGCTATTAGAGAGCCTTTGAAAGATGAAGGGTCAGAGTTTCTTATTAAAAAACTTAAGGAAAATGAGCTTCAGTTCAGGACGATTTCTGCTAAATTCACGGCCAGTTTCACCCGTGACAAGAAGAAAACCAATCTTTCCGGACAGATACGTATATGCAGGGATAGTATAATATGGATTTCCATTACTCCAATGCTGGGTATTGAGATGGCCCGATTCCTTCTCACACCCGATTCAATCAAATATCTCAATAGAATCAACGCTTCATACCTTTCAAAAGAATTCAAATATATAAATCAGCTTCTGAATAAGACGCTTGATTTTGATATGGCCCAGGCATTCATAACCGGAAATGATTTTTCACTCTACGAAACCAATACTTTTAAGGCATCTGTTGATAATCATGAATATAAGCTAAGTACAAGTAACCGTCTGAAATTAAAGAGATATGTCAGAAGGAGTGAGGAAGAGATTAGCATTCCACTTCAAAGCATATGGCTTGAGCCTGAGACTTTTAAGATCACAAGGGTTATGTTGAAGGAGGCAGAAAGAGACAGCCGGAAGTTTGTTGCTGAATATTCTGCTTTTGAACTAAACAGCGGACAGCGTATTCCATTAATACTGGATTATAAAATCGAAACAGATAAGGAGAAAATCAGGATCAACATTGAATACTCAAAGTTAACCCTCGATCAGGATCAATCATATCCTTTCAATATCCCGGACAATTATAGTCCAATTGAAAAAATTGAATTTAAGTAGGATCTTTATGATAAATAGTTCAAAGCTACCAGGATTTAAAGTTGCATTAATGGTGACTTCATTGATCATTGGCTTTGTTATGCTTATTCCTGCTCAAAATCAAAAAGTTAAATTGCAGGAAAGAAAAAGTAAATTAGAACAGGAAATTTCCAATACCAATAAGCAGTTAAATCAGACACAGAAAAACAAGGAAGCAAATTTGAATCAATTATTCCTGATCAATAAAAAGATCAATCACAGGGAAGAACTGATTCATGCAATTGGGGATGAGGTTTCGGGTTTAGAAAACCAGATTGGCACTTTAAGTGATACAATATTCAGGTTATCTACTTCAATAGAAAATCTAAAAAAAGAGTATGCCCGGCTTATTTATTCCACTTACAGGAATAGAAATGCTTATAGCCGCTTGATGTTTATTTTTTCTTCAAAAAACTTTAACCAGGCTTTTAAGCGGCTCAAATATTTGCAACAATACTCTGATTACAGGAAGACACAAGCTAATGCAATCCTTCAGACCCAATCATTGTTAGGGGCAAAAAAGCTGGAACTTGAAAGGCAAAAGAACTCAAAACTGACACTCAAAGAGCGTCAGGAGTTAGAAAAAAATCAACTGGCACAGGAAAAAACGGATAAAGACAGAGCCGTAAAAAAACTTACTAAGCAAGAAAAAACACTTCTGGTAAAGTTAAAGGAGAAAGAAGCAGCCCTGGGTAAACTACAACGTGCGATAGAATCTGTAATTGCCGAAGAAATTCGAAAAGCGAACGAAGAAAAAGCCCGGAAAGCTTCGGAAGCAACAGCTGCAGCAAAACCTGCTGAAGGTTCAAAAAAGCCTGGTACTACCAAACCCTCTGAAACCGGGAAAGAAAATGTAAATAACAAGCCAATTGTCCCGGCCCGTACAAATAGTATGTCCTCCACAGTGGAAGAAGTTGCTCTATCCAATAGTTTTTCGGGGAATAAAGGGCGGCTTCCGTGGCCGGTTGAAAGAGGAACGATTACATCTACTTTTGGGGAACATCCGCATCCTGAATACAAGAATATCAAGATCAGGAATAATGGAGTTGATATTTCCGCAGTTAGCGGATCAAAAGCCAGGGCTGTTTTTGATGGAGTTGTTTCAAGTGTAATGTCTATAACGAATCTTCATTATGTCGTAATTATCAGGCATGGAGATTATTTAACGGTTTATTCAAATCTTTTGGATGTATCAGTTAAAAAGGGTGATAAAGTAAAAACCAGGCAGCAAATTGGCACCATCTATACAGACCCGGACCTAAACAAGACATTACTGCATTTTGAATTATGGAACGGAAAATCTTTACAGAATCCTGGTCAATGGTTGGGGAGTTAGACCTGATAAATCAAAAAAAAAACAGTAGCGTTCCTATTTCAATTATCTTTGTAGCCAATAGAATACACCACTCCAAAATATTCAATCACTATGGGTAAATTAGGTCCAACCGAAATAATTCTGATCCTGGCTATTGTCTTACTGCTTTTTGGTGGAAAGAAAATTCCTGAACTCATGAGAGGTCTGGGAAAAGGGGTCAGAAGCTTCAAAGATGGTGTGAAGGGTGAAGATGAGGAATCCAAACCAGGAAATCAGACCGGCAATTAAATTTGTAGTCTCATAAACCTATTATTGCCTCGTTTCCTTTAATGACGATAGTTTTCGCTCATTTCAGGTAACATTCTGCCGATAGGGCATACATACTAAACAATCCTTATCGTTCGTTACACCTACTAACAGTTGATTGTGAATTATTAGTATAGAAAACAAGCCCGTAACCGTTTGTTTTTTATATTTTTACCACCACCATATTTATTATGGGATTGGGGTAAGGGAATTATATAAATTAAACGAAAACAGTAAGCATGAGATTTTCAGGAATGATTCTTTTGTTGTTCTTGTGTTTAGGGACTTCTGTTCTTGCTCAGCAGGTCCAAAACACAAATGAGCCGGGTTCCGGAATAATGGAAACCGAGTTTGTAGACGACAACCTGATTGTTGCAGCACTTGACAGCTTAAGCAATCTTAAATACTTTGAAAGTGTAGAAAACACTAAAAATCAACTTTTTAATAACAAGTATAACTTTCTGCCCAATTTTGTTCCTACCTATCCTGACTCTATATACTATTACCGAATGCAGAGGCTGGATGTGGAGTCTCCTATTGAACTCACTTATAATCCCTATGTAAAGGCCTTTATTGACCTTTATGCTACAAAGAAAAGGGGTACCACCTCAAGAGTACTCGGCCTTGCCCAGATTTATTTCCCCCTGATTGAGCAACAGCTTGATATGTATAATCTTCCACTTGAACTTAAATACCTGGCGATTGTGGAATCAGCACTGAATCCTGAGGCCCGTTCAAGGGTGGGAGCTACAGGTCTCTGGCAATTTATGTACTATACAGGGAAGGTTTATGGCCTGGAAGCCACTTCCTATGTTGATGACAGAAATGATCCGGTGAAAGCTACCAACGCTGCCTGCAGGCATTTTATTGACTTATACAACATGTATCATGATTGGTTGCTGGTGCTTGCAGCCTATAATTCGGGACCAGGAAACGTAAATAAGGCAATCAGAAGGTCTGGCGGGAAAATGAGTTTCTGGGAAATCCGTGGATATTTACCCCGTGAAACCCGCGATTATGTTCCTGCTTTTATAGCAGTGAACTATGTAATGAATTATTCCAACGAGCATAACCTATACCCGGTAATGCCAAGGGTTGTTTACCATGAAACGGATACCGTTGCCGTAACGTCGCCACTTACAATTGGAATTCTTGCTGAAAAACTTAAACTTCCTCTCGAAGATCTTCAATATTTGAATCCCACATTCCGTAAAGGTTTCATCCCAGCTACTGCGAAAAATCCTTATTATATCCGTCTGCCCAAGAAAACCGTGGCTGATTTCATTAATAATGAGCCCTCTTTATATGCTGCATTTCAGCTGAAAGGTTATGATCCGGTGCAATTCCTTGCACAGGCTGCTTCCGATGGGTCTTATAACTTAGTGACCAAAAAAATTACACATAAGGTCAGAAAAGGAGAAAACATCTCTTCTATTGCCAGGAAATACAATTGCACAACTACGGAAATCAAGAAATGGAACAAATTACGTAAAGCGAGTGTCTATAATGGTCAGAAACTTGCTATCTATGTCCAGACGAAAGTTCCGGTACCAGGAGCTAAATCTAAACCACAAAACGCAACACAGGAAACTGATCTTGACAGGAATACTGCTTTAAACCAGCAGGATTCTCTCAGAGAAAACGCCCCAACACAGGGAGTAAAGAAGGCTCCGGCAACTTCTTCAGTTAAGCCTAAATACCATATAGTAAAAAAAGGAGAATACCTCTCAAAAATAGCTGCTAAGTATAAAGTTTCAGTCAATGACTTAACCGCCTGGAATAAACTGAAAAGTAAGAACCTGATGGTTGGACAAAAGCTTCGCATTAATTCTCCCACAGTTCCGGTTAATAGTGAAATAGCAAAAGCAGATACCAATATTAAGGCTCCTGTTAAAGTTCCGGCAGAAGGCAACATAACAGAAAAATTGGTTTATTATACAGTGCAATCAGGAGACACATTGTGGAGTATTGCTGAAAAGTATGAAGGAATTACCGTGAATCAAATCCGTGAATGGAATAATATAAAAGCAGAAGAAAAATTGAAAGTTGGCCAGAAGATTAAAGTAATTATTCCCGGAGGTTGATAAAGGATACCATTCGATACATTTGGTTCATAGCTGATTAGTAAACTACATAATTCGACCATGTATTATAGATTCTTTATTGCCCTGATCCTGGGGTTGTCCTTTCTTTCCTCATGCGATTCCGGAAAATCAACAGATCCAAATTCAACAGGTAAAGGTTCAGAAATTCTCGTGGTTTGCGATAAGGCTCTGTGGGACGGACCTATTGGCAACGCAATCAAGCAGTATTTTACAGTCGAAATGGAGGGCCTGCCTGAGTCAGAAGCAGAGTATTCCTTAATCAATGTTCCCTATTCAAATTTCAGTCGCTTTCTGCAAACGCATCGTAATGTTTTCATTATTGATGTGAAAAAAGAAAACGGGAAAGGTGGCCTGGAAACTCAAAAGAATACCTGGTCGCACCCTCAGCGGGTGATAAAGCTTATTGCATCTGATAATGCTTCTTTCGATATCGTCTTTGCCAAATACCGGTCTGCTATTAAAGAACTATTTAACCAGAATGAACGTGCCCGTTTTAGTGCCCAGAACGCCTTAAAAAGAAATCTCGGGGTAGAAAGTACCCTTGAAAAGGATTTTGGGATTAAGATGATTGTTTCTTCTGACTTCTACCAGGCCAAAAAAGAAAAAGACTTCCTCTGGCTGCGAAAAGAAACCAATGAAATGAGCCTTGGATTGATGATCTATTATTTCCCATATACTGATACCAATCAGCTTGCGTTGCAAAATATCCTCAGTCAAAGAAATGATTATACCCGGAAATATGTTCCCGGTCCGACCGATGGTTCTTATATGAAGGTAGCCGATGAGGTGCTTAAACCGGTATCCCGAAAAATCAAGTTCAATAAACTATTTGCTGTTGAAACACGTGGTTTATGGGATACAAAAGGCGATTTTATGGGAGGTCCTTATATAAATTATAGTGTAATTGATACTCTTCGCCATCGCATTGTTACTTTCGATGGATATATTTATTATCCGAATAAACCCAAGAAAAATTACGTAAGGCAGTTAGAATCAATAATTTGGGGTTCGAGCTTCCTGCCTGAACCAACGCTGAAATAAAATTATTTTCACAAAAAATACCGGTTCTTGTTGCATCGGTATTTTTTTGTTGTAATTTTGACCACATGGTTAAACCAATTAATTAAACCAATTGGTTATAAGGTTTTGATATGAATCAAGAGGGAAAAAATACCGAAGGGATCATTCTGGAAGCTGCAAGGACTATTTTTATTCAAAAAGGTTTCTCCGGCGCCAGGATGCAGGAAATAGCAGATCAGGCAGGGATCAATAAAGCCTTGCTGCATTACTATTTCAGGAGCAAGGACCATCTGTTCGAGGCTGTATTTGCACAAGCTTTAGGCAGTTTTTTACCCGTGATTAAATCGGTGCTTGAATCAGAATTACCACTAAAAATTAAAATCATAAAGTTTGTCGAAACCTATATTGATATCCTATTGGCAAATCCATACATACCAGGCTTTGTGATCCAGGAATTAAATACCAATCCCGGGCGGTTTGTTGATAAGTTTACAGCCATGGGACTTGATCCGACAATTATACTGAGACAAATTGAAAAAGAGGTTGATCTGAGAACTATCCGGGCTGTTAAAGCTGATCATTTTATGGTTAATCTTCTGGCAATGTGTATTTTTCCTTTCGTTGCAAAACCAATCGTAAAGGGTGTGCTCCGAAAGGATGAATCCCAGTACAATGTGTTTCTTAAAGAAAGGAAAGAACAAATCATCGAATTTGTAATGAACTCACTTTCAATAAAATGAAAAGATTATTAGTATCCGGATTGTTCATTGCAATGATGATCCCGGCATTCGGACAGAATACAGAGCTCAGGCTTGAACAATGCCATGAACTCGCTTTGCGAAATCATCCATTATCGGGTCAGGGGAAATTATACCATGAAGCTTCCGGAATACAGCAGAAAATTATTGATAAAAACAACCTGCCCCAGTTTAACCTGAATGGTCAGGCTACCTACCAAAGTGCTGTTACAGAATTGCCTATTTCTATTCCCGGAATGAACATCCCGGAAGTTCCACAAGAGCAATTCAAAATGAGTCTCGATGCCACCCAGGTATTATATGGTGGAGGTGCAACCGCTGCGCAGCGATTACTCGAAGAAAAGAATCTGCAGATCAATGCCCAAACTAATGAATCTGAGCTGTATAAACTGAAGGAAAGGATTAATCAGCTCTATTTTGGCATCATGCTGATTAATAACTCCATTGATGTATTGAAAATAAATCTTGAAGAACTGCAGTCGCGTCTCAATAAAACTGAATCGGGCATTCGAAACGGGCTTATTTTACCCTATAATGCTACCATCCTCGAGTCGGAAAAGTTGAAAGTGAATCAGAAGCTGATTGACCTTAATTCACAAAAAACTTCATTCCTGGGGATGTTAAGTTTGCTTACCGGGACTGATATTCCTGCGGATGTTAAGCTCTCAGAACCTGATATTGTTTATCAATCTGGAGGATATATGAATAAAAGGCCGGAAATGTCGCTCTTCGACCTTCAAAACGACAGGATTGATGTAATGAAGAAAATGGCCGGAATCAAAACCCATCCCAGGGCCTTTGCATTTGGAAACCTGGGATACGGCCGACCAGGACTGAATATGTTTAAGGAAGAAGCCGATGTGTATTATATGGTCGGAGCTAAAGTGACATGGAATTTCTGGAACTGGCATCAGAACAGGGAAGAGATCAGAATCATGGATATCAACAAACAAATTGTGCAGCAACAGAAGGAGACCTTCGACCTGAATGTAAAAACCCAAGCCAGGCAATATCTTTCTGAAATAAACCGATCGGAAGAATTACTTGTGAATGATGATAAACTCATCCTAATGAGGGCTGAAATTTCGAAAGCAGTTGCTTCTCAACTCGAAAACGGAATCATAACAGCAACTGAATACCTTACCGATTATAATGCCGAAATACAGGCCCGGTTATCGAAAGAGCTTCATAAAGTTCAGTATTTACAAGCAAAAGCAGCTTATCTGGCTCTGACAGGAAACCTTTAAACGAAAAACTTTCACAATGAGAAATCTTATCTTCATCTTCATTGCCCTTGCATTTTCATCATGCAATAACAATCAACAACTGTCAGATGCCTTTGGCAATTTTGAAGCCGTTACCGTATCAGTTTCTTCTGAAACAGCCGGCCGGATTTTGCAGTTAGATGTGGAAGAAGGACAAGCCCTATCCAATGGACAGCAAATCGGAGTGATTGATACTACTGATTTATACCTGAAGAAATTACAATTGATGGCCCAAAGAAATGCCATAGCCACCCGAATGTCAGGAGTTCAGGGGCAGATTGATGTTCAGCTGCAGCAGAAAGCAAACCTCCTGGTTGAAAAAGAACGGATTTCGAAACTATTAAAAGATAAAGCTGCTACGCCCAAGCAACTTGACGATATCACAGGTGCAATAGAACTTGTTGAAAAACAAATATCTTCAATTAAAACGCAAAATTCGGGCATCCTGGAAGAGCAGGTTGTGATTGACCGACAGATTGATATTGTTAAAGAATCAATCAGAAAATGTTATATCAGAAATCCTGTTGAAGGCACTGTCCTGGTGAAGTATGCTGAATCAGGAGAAGTGACAACCCCAGGGAAAACCCTTTACAAAATTGCTAACCTTGAAACCATGGAATTGAAGGTATATGTATCAGGCAACCAGCTTCCATCCGTTAAACTGGGGCAAAAGGTGGAGGTTTTGATTGATAAGGATAGCAAATCGAACAGAAAACTGGAGGGTATTGTGAGCTGGATTAGCCAAAAGGCAGAATTTACACCCAAGATCATCCAAACCAAGGAAGAAAGAGTTGACCTGGTTTATGGAATTAAAGTAAGGGTCAAAAATGATGGGAGCTTGAAAATATCAATGCCGGGAGAAGTAAATTTCAACAAATAAAATGTCCCCTTTATTCTGGTATTATGCGCAATTAAACAGGGGGTTTAACTGAGAATTTAGACGGGTATACCAATAACTGCCTTAACAGTTCATTAATAAGAAAATGAAACTTAGAAGAAAAATTCGTAAGATTGTATTAACCAAAACGAATCCTATGAAGTACACTTTCATCACAATCCTTGTCATTTCGGCCTTGTTGTCCTCATCATGGTGTATGGCCCAGTCAAAAGCTGATAAAATTGTAGGTTATTACCTGACCTATGATGATGAAACAGGCGCTGAAAAATCGCAGGTTCAGATTTTCAAGGCTACCAACGGGAAATACTATGGAAAGATTGTATGGTTAAAAGAACCCTTAAAAAACGGTAAACCCAAGGTTGACGACAAGAATCCTGAAGCCAAGCTGCAAAGCCGACCGGTAATGGGGTTACAGATCCTGAAGGATTTTACCTACAATAGCGGGGATAATGAATGGAGCGAAGGCACTATCTATAATCCTGCCAGTGGGAAAACCTACAGTTGCTATATGAATTTCGAGACTCCCACTAAAATTAAAATCAGGGGCTATATTGGCGCTTCCTGGATGGGACTTGGAAAAACAGCCTTCTGGACTAAGGAATCTGCCCAGCGAAAATAGCCGGTTGTTCTTAACAAAGAGTTAAGAATTCTTTCAGCCACAAGTTATTGAAAAACAAGCTGAACCGTAAATAGTTAACTACTGTTCATGGCTCAGATAGCCAGAAGTATATCCTGTTACGAATGAAAAAAGCATCAGTTATCGTCGAAAACCTGAGTAAAAGTTATGGGAATACCATAGCGCTGGAAGCTACTTCTTTTGAGGTAAAAAAAGGTGAATTATTCGGTTTTATAGGTCCTGATGGTGCAGGGAAAACTACTTTATTCCGCATACTCACAACTTTACTGCTTCCAGGATCGGGAAGTGTAACCATTGAAGGTCTTGATGTGGTAAAGGACTATAAAAAAATAAGAAGAATTCTTGGTTATATGCCCGGAAGGTTTTCACTCTATCCCGACCTTTCCGTAGAAGAAAACCTCCGCTTCTTTGCGGGCATCTTCAATACTACTCCTGAAGAAAATTATGACCTTGTCAAAGATATTTATATTCAGATTGAGCCTTTCAAACACCGAAGGGCAGGGAAACTTTCAGGTGGAATGAAACAAAAACTGGCACTCTCCTGCGCCCTGATCCATAAACCGGAAGTGCTGATTCTTGATGAACCTACTACCGGGGTCGATGCTGTTTCACGAAGGGAGTTCTGGGAGATGCTCGATCGACTGAAGAAAACCGGGATCACAATTCTGGTTTCAACCCCTTATATGGACGAAGCCAGTCGTTGCGACAGAGTTGCACTGATGCAAAAAGGACAACTGCTGGACCTTAATACTCCCTCGGGCATTATTGAAGGTTTTCAACATCAGCTTTGGTCGGTTGGGTCGCATGATACCTATAAGCTGCTTGCCGATTTAAGGCAATTTGAGGCCTGCAGAACGGCCTTTCTATTCGGAAGCAACATTCACCTTACTATAAAGGCCGTGGGTGACCCTTGGGGGCTTATTCGTTCTTATCTTGAATCAAAGGGGCATATCTCTGTTGAATTGGAGTTGATTAAACCAGGCATAGAGGATTGCTTCATGGAATTAATGAATAATAATAACAATTTCGGATCAGGTCAATGAGTGTCACAGAGAATTCAGCACTGAAAAGCAAGAACCCCATTATCGTGGTCGAGAACCTGGTGAAACGGTTTGGCCATTTCATTGCCAACGATCACCTTACATTCAATGTTGAAGAAGGAGAGATCTTTGGGTTCCTTGGAGCGAACGGAGCAGGAAAAACCACAGCAATCAGGATATTAAGCGGTTTATCATCACCCACTTCCGGCAAAGTAAAGGTCGCAGGATTTGATGTGTATACTCAGTCGGAGAAAATCAAGAAGAATATTGGCTACATGAGTCAGAAGTTCTCATTGTACGATGACCTGACTGTATGGGAGAATTTCCGGTTTTATGGTGGAATTTATGGATTGTCGGCCAAGCAGATACGGGAACGCACTGATGAATTACTGGTAAGACTTGGACTGGCAGGCGAAAAGAACAGCATCCTCAAATCGATCCCGCTTGGCTGGAAACAAAAACTGGCTTTTTCAGTAGCTATCATGCACCGGCCGGCCATTGTCTTTCTCGATGAACCTACAGGGGGTGTGGATCCCATAACCCGGCGACAGTTCTGGGAAATGATCTATGAAGCTGCCCGGCAAGGAATCACTGTATTTGTCACCACACATTACATGGATGAAGCAGAGTATTGTGAACGTGTCAGTATCATGGTGGATGGAAAAATTGTTGCATTGGATACACCTGAAAGGTTAAAGTCGACCTATAAAGTTGATACAATGGAGGATGTATTTATCAAACTGGCCAGGGCAAAGGAATAATACCAGTATAAATTGTAAGTAAACAGAAGCTGCAATCATGAGGGGTTTTATCATCAAGGAGTTTTATCATATTTTCAGGGATGTAAGGTCGATGCTGATTTTATTCGGGATGCCGGTTGTCCAGGTATTGATATTTGGCTTTGCCATCTCGACTGAAATAAGAAATGCCCCTGTAGCCATCCTGGATCATTCAAACGATTATGTTACTCAGCAAATCACCAATAAGTTACTTTCCTCAGGTTTCTTTGTAAGAGGCGACCAGATCGAGAATGAAAACCAGATACAGCAAATTTTCAGAAAAGGGAAAGTGAAAGAAATCATCGTTTTTGAAAAGGATTTTGCAAAGAACCTTGAAAACGAGAAGGAAGCACATGTTCAACTGATTGCTGATGCCTCCGACCCCAATGTTGCCAACCTGATAGTGAATTATACTAATGCTATTATTCAGTCGTATCAACAGGAATACTTCAAAGGGATGGCTCTTCCTGTTGAAATTGTAACAGAAAGTCAGATGTTATATAATCCCGGGCTAAAGAGCGTATTCATGTTTATCCCTGGCATCATAACCATTCTGCTGATGCTGATCAGCGCTATGATGACCTCCATCTCCATTGCAAGGGAAAAAGAGATGGGAACCATGGAAATTCTGCTGGTTTCTCCGCTGAATCCAATACAGATTGTGGCCGGAAAAGTGATTCCCTATGTGCTGATTTCTTTCATCAATGCTTTGACCATCCTGCTGATGAGTTTTTTCATCTTCAAAATGCCACTCGAAGGAAATATGGTGCTACTCCTGCTTGAAAGCATTTTGTTTATTATCATGGCTTTGTCACTGGGAATCTTCATATCAACAGTTAGCAACAGCCAGCAAATGGCAATGATGCTGTCGATGTTTGCACTGATGTTACCTACCATTCTGCTTTCAGGATTCATTTTTCCGATTGAGAATATGCCTTACCTGCTTCAGTTGCTGAGTAATATTATGCCGCCCCGCTGGTTTATCATCATTATCAAATCTATCATGCTGAAGGGATTAGGAATTCAGTATGTATGGAAGGAAACGCTGATCATTGCCGGAATGGCGGTATTTTTCATCGCTCTAAGTATCAGGAAATTCAAAATCAGACTCGAATAATCAAGCCCATCTTTGTGAGAACGATCTACTATATATTACAAAAGGAATTCCGCCAGATTTTCAGGAATAAAACGATGTTGCCGGTAATATTTGCCATTCCCATCGTACAACTTCTGATACTTGCCTATGCTGTTACCTTTGAGATCAGGAACATTAACCTTGTGGTTTTTGACCAGGATAATACGCCACAATCCAGGGCTTTGATTTCTAAGTTCCAGGCACCGGCTTTTTATACGTTGAAAGGATATGTTCAAAGTTATGATGAAGCCCTGGAGAATCTCAGAAAGGGAGCATGTCACCAGGTATTGGTTATTCCCAATGGATTTGAAAAGGAGATTGCCAAAGAAGCCCGAACCAGTGTCAAAATCATTACGAATGCCATCGACGGAAGTGCTGCGGCCATCATGAACGGCTATGGCAATGGAATTGTTATGGATTTTAACCAAAACCTGGTTGTGGAAATGATGGGAGGCATCGATTTTAAGCAGCCAATAAAAGTAGATTACACATTCTGGTTTAATCCCGAACTCAATTACACCACCTATATGGTTCCAGGGATTCTGGTTCTGCTGGTCACTATTATCGGTATGTTTCTTTCCTCAATGAATGTTGTCAGGGAAAAGGAGATAGGAACCATTGAACAGATCAATGTTTCGCCCATCAGGAAATATCAGTTTGTTGTTGGGAAACTCTTGCCTTTTTGGTTCATAGCCATGTTTGAACTAGCCTTCGGACTCACAGTGGCTAAAATTATTTTTGATATACCCATCCTGGGAAATATCGGGCTCATTTTCGGTGTGGCATCTGTATACCTGCTGGTAGTGCTGGGAATAGGATTATTTATTTCAACATTAACAGATACACAGCAGCAGGCTATGTTTCTTGCCTGGTTCTTTGCAGTAGTTTTCATCATGATGAGCGGATTATTTACCCCGGTTGAGAGTATGCCTTCCTGGGCACAGCAGTTAAATCTGATCAACCCGATAGCCTATTTCATCAAAGTTATGCGTATGATTATGCTGAAAGGTTCAGAATTTAAGGATATCGCGGGTGATTTCTTCTCACTGCTGGGATATGCAGTAATTTCCTTGTTCCTCGCTATCTGGAGGTATAAAAAAGTATCCTGAGCTTGTATTAGTTGACGTTCCCGGGGTGATCAATCTTTCCCAGGATAATGAATGCATCTTCCAGGCTTTTCTTCACAGGGATGAACGTAAACTGAAACCGGTCAGCAAATTTTTTCGACGAATAATAAGTCTTTGACTGAGCCGAACGCATATTTTCACGGGTGATCAAGGCTGTTTTTCCTGTAATCCTGGTTCTTACCCATTCAAGGCGCCAGGCAAGGCTCATCATTACTTTTCCTACAGGAATATAAGGTGGCTTTTTCCCAAGTAATCCAGCGGCTGTGGTGAAAAGTTCCCGAAGCGAAAGGTTTTCAGCATTCAAAACAAACCTTTCTCCTGTTACCGGGCTTTCCATAAGCAGGATCATGGCAGCAACCACATCTCTTACATCCACATAGCCGTTTACTCCTTCATTGTAGAAGGGTATCATTTTTTCAATACTGTGAAATAACCGGTTAGTGGCCTTAGGTTGAGAGCTGGCTCCCAGGATTACAGAAGGATTTACTATAACGGCATCTAATCCCTCCTCTATTCCGCGCCAGACTTCTCTCTCGCTCCCATATTTGCTGATAGCATAACCACTGTTGCGTTTTGATGTTTTCCATTTGGAATTTTCATCAATATATTCTCCCTGTTCTGCTACGCCAAGGGAAGCAATGGAACTGACATGGCAAAGCTTTTTCACCTTATGCTGCAGACAGGCATTCACAATATTGGAGGTTCCTTCCACATTGGTATAAATCATTGATTTCCTGTCGCGGGGGTCGAATGAAATTTTGGCGGCACAATGGTAAACAACATCTATTCCATTCATTGCCTGATCGATGGAATAAAAATCGGTGACATCCCCTTCTATCCATTCAATAAGTGGAAATTGATCTGTCCGGGCTTTAAGGAAGTTAAAAATTTCCCGGATGTTATTCATGTGCTGGTTTGATCGGATCAGTGCACGAACCTTTTCACCTTTCGCAGTGAGTGCGAACAGTAAATAAGAGCCTAAAAGTCCGGTTCCTCCTGTTACAAGAATCATATGACAAAACTAATAATTTTAGAAACAGTATTCTTCATCTTGTTGTTCCGACTACACGCTGCTTTTTACTCTGATCCTAAACTGATACAATAGATGTTTCCATCAGCCGATGAAGCAACAATTCTGTTCCGGCTCAATGCCGGGCTTGAAAAAAAGCCGCCAAGTTCTTCCTCTACCTTTAGAAAGTGTAAATCGGATGTGATAATTGAATAAATATCATCACGATAGGAATCATCGGGCTTGAAATACCTGAAACGGTTTTTCTCATAAGATGGCGTATTGAACACCCATATTTCCTTCCCGGTACGAATATCCACCGCATGCAGTTTTCCGATGGTCGTTCCGATAAAAAGGGTTTCATCCTGAAAAGCCGGCTTGCCAAACATGAGCAACTCCATCTTGTTTTTCCAGAGGTAACTTCCGTCCAAGGGTTAATAGCTGCAAGGATGCGCTCATCAGCACCAGCAATGAACAAGGTGGAATCATAAAAGGAAGCCGACAATACCCATCCCAGCGTATAAACTTTATTCCAATGGCAATATCCCTTTTCTTTATCGAGTGCATATAAATTGTAATCCCTGGCACCAATAATGACCTGGTTACCTATTATCACAGGGCTTCCCTGCACTTCACCTTTTGGGAAATACTGATGGCCAACCGTCTTGAATTTCCAGCGCAAAGAACCATCCATTAAGTTAAGGGCATACACATAGCCGTTGAAGGAACCAAAATATACTGATTCCTGGTCAATTGCAGCTGTAGTATGCACATGGGATCCGGTTTCAAACTTCCAGACAAGTTCTCCTGAATCAGCCTTTAAGGCATAAAAAATACCTGAACCGGAGCCCCAGTAGATGATTCCATCACTCAGGACAGGTGATGACTGATGATAATCGGCAAAATCGTAGGGTGTTTCGTAACCCCCATTAAACTTCCATTGCAATGAGCCATCGGTTTTTAAACAGATTAATTCTCCTGTTCCATTGCAAAAAATGATGTTCCCGCCATTTAGACAGGCAGTAGACCGTATTTGCCCTCCACAGGCATATTGCCAGATCTCATGACCATTATGGAGGTTTATGGCCCTGAAAATGCTATCAGTCCCCCCGATATAAATTACATCGTCATGGATAAAGGGTGATGCATAAAAAGGTTGGCGCGTGCTGAAGACCCAGGATAAAGAGGGTTCATTTTCTGAAAATTCCCCTGAAAATGTCTGAGGTGTCCCTTTAAATGGGATCAGCATCAGTAATATTGATAAGATGAAAAGTGATTTCATTTAGAGGCGGTTTTTTGCTATAAAATCAATGTTCTTAGTACGATGGAAGCAGGAAAACGCTGCATTATATTAGTAGGAAGGGGGTGGTGTTGCACTCAACTTATTCAGTCTGCGGCTGGTTACATAAGTCAGCAGTTCGTGTTGTTCTCCCCAAAAATAAGATTTTGCGGCATTCTCAGCTGAAACAGCATATTCAACATTGAAAACAACTTTACCTTTTTGCTTCCATGTATTCAACTGTTCCAGTATGTATTCAGTATCCTGTGGATCAACCGGATGATCTCCTTCATCACCCCCATCGTCGGGATCACCGGCCCCATCAAACCAGACATGTTCCTGTGCAATGGCATCAAATAAGTCGGTAAACCTTTTTTCCTGGCCTAATTCAGGAGCATTCTGACAAATGAAGATAAAATCAGGATCCCTCGAAACTGCCATTGATTTAAGTTCTTCAATAAATCCAATGAGCTCATTCTTGCTATTAAGGCCCTGTGATTGTGCTGCTTCCATGACTGATGGCACTTCATAAATCATAAGCCAGTCAAGGTAAACCCCATCAAATCCATCATCCAGTATATTCGAAAGGTAGTTTTTTATGATGGACTTCCACTCAGCATGCCAGAACATAACACTGTAATTGTCGTTCCACCCATCTGGGTCGGGACCCATCAACCATTCCGGAGGATTTGTATCCCAGGATGATTGCCAGTAATACCGGTATTTTTCAGCCTGGCCTGCATCCAGGTAACAGACTACCAACTTCTGTTTTCCTTTTGAGTTGGGTGAATTCTTAATCCTGTCTACATCCTGTTTTGTGTTGTAATCCTCATCACCTCTCAGGCTACGCACCTGATCAATAACAATTAAATCATAATGCGAGTTTTCAAGAGCCTCTATACTTGAGGAGGAGTATAGTTCATCAATCTGGTAAGCCCAGAATTTCACATCCTCGAAAGCAGATTTGTCCAAAGGCCCTGGTGAATCCTTCCTGCACGCTGTTTGAATGTAAGCAATACCAAGGAACAGGGTGAGAAAGAATATGGACTTGACCTTTGACATTGGTTGGATTTAGTTCCAAACAAAGAGTAAAACCGGAGGAATGAGTAAAAGAAATGCTGCAATCAGAAATGCAATGGAGAGCGGGTACATAAATTTAAGCCATTTGTCGTAAGGGATTTTACCGATGGCCAGTATACCCATAGTAACGCCACTGGTAGGGAAAATATTGGTAAAAAGTCCATCACCCAGCTGGTATGCCAGAACCGCAGTCTGGCGGGTAATTCCCATCAGGTCGCTGAGCGGCGCCATCAAAGGCATTGTGAGTGCAGCCTGCCCTGAGCCTGAGGGTACAAAGAAATTCATCATGCATTGGAACAGGAACATAAACTGCACGGAAATGATTTTGGGCAGTCCATCAGTGGTTCCAGCAATACCATTTAAAATAGTATCGATAATTTTTCCATCTGAAGCAATGATCAGCATACCCCTTGTTAAACCTATGACCATTGCAGCAGTCATCATATCCCTGGCCCCTTCAAGAAAGGCTGAAACAGCAGTATTTGATGGAAGTCGGTAGAAAAATGCCGTTATTAATCCCATGGCGATGAAAAGGCCGGCAATTTCATTGATGTACCAGTCCCAGAGGTTTACTCCTACAATGAGCATGATGATGGCTGAAAAGAAAATAACCAGGACAATTTTCCTTTTGGCACTGAATGAAAGGTCTTCTTCCGTTTTGAAGAGAGATAAATCGCGTGCACGATCCAAATCATATACAAGGCTTTTCTTAGGGTTTTTTTCAATTTTCCTTGCATAAATCATCATGAAAGTGATGGATATGGCTGCAAGAACAAGCCAGACAAATATCCGGTATTCCCAACCGCTGAAAATAGGTATTTCAGAAATCCCCTGGGCAATTCCAACGGTAAAAGGATTGCTGAATGCACCTGCAAAACCTGATGCTGCCCCGATAAAAGGCATGGCGATCCCTGTGAGGGAGTCATAACCTAATGCAATGGCCAGCGGTATCGTGATCAGGATAAAAACCATTACCTCTTCACACATTCCGAAAGTTGCCCCGGCAAAGGAAAAGAGGAACATGATGATTGGGATAATAAAGACCTTGAATTTTGGATTCTTCCTGGTATGTTCGAGAATGCTGTTCAATCCTGCATTGATGGCACCTGTTTTTGTCACAATTCCAAAAGCCCCTCCAATCAATAACACAAAAGCAATAATCTGGGCTGCAGAAATCATCCCCCTGATAGGTGCCGTAAGAAAATCCATTAAACCCTGGGGCTGGCGGTCAACAGTAGTGTAAGTTCCCGGTACTACAATCTCTTTGCCATTGAAGGCCTTCCTTTCAAATTGTCCGGCTGGAATAATCCAGGTCATAATCAGAAAAACCAAAAGTATTGTAAGTACAATAATGATGGTGTGAGGCATTTTTTTCTTCTCTTGCATGCTTCGGAATCTTGTAAGAATTTACCCTTATCAGGATAAATGGGATACCACATCAAAGATCTGTCCTGTTCGATCCGGTTTCGGATGAACAGGTAATGAAATTTGAGTAAAGATAGGGAATTTCTTACATGGGAATCATGGATTCCTTACACAGCAAAGATTATGAAGCTGAAGGCAACCAATGTAAGGCCGTGGCTAAAATGAAAAAATCCCTGTCACAGGTAGTAAATGTTCCTGCGACAGGGATTGAATACCGGGGAATTAAAGAGGTTTAACCGGAACACAGATATCCACTACCATTTGATCATCCTTTGGGGCTTCCGGATAAATTTCGAAGCAGGGCTTGTCGTCGGGCTGGTAACCACTTGAAGGGAACCAGTGCCCATAAACCCATTCCCAGGCTTCCTGGAATTCGTTGGCTTTTACCACAAATCGGGCAACCACATATTTACCCCCTTCAACCTGCATTTTTCCAACATCTCCGCCTACTTTGGTGTCGGCAGGCACAGTAATGCACACACTCATCCTGAGTTTGTCTTCTGCTGTTACATTAGGGTCGTCGTGATAAATGATGAGTGATTTAAAATCAGGCCCTCCGATAAGCCCTTTGGGACCGGCCCATGAAAACAGCTGATTCCAGAGTTTCTCAAAGAGAGACTGATTGCCTTTATAAGGCCCGGTATACCTGATATAGGCCACCGTCATAGATGGAAGTTCAACGACTTCCGCATTTTTGAAAGATTTCATGCTTGTCCTCCATTTAATTGTTTTGGTTTCGAAACAAAAGTAAGTGGAGGAGCGAATTTCGGCTCGACTTGAATTGCTATCCGTTTGACTTAAATTGCTTTGTTGATGGGATTCTTTCCTGTAGTCGGTGGCTGATTTTCCAAAATGATGTTTAAAGTTTCTCGAAAAAACGGAAATATCATTAAATCCACACCTATAACCAATTTCCGAAATACTTTCTGTTGGATTATATACCATTAGGGAAGCAGCTTTTTCAAGACGGATTCTCTGGATAAACTGAAAAGGTGTTTCACCCATCATCGCAAGGAAGATCCTGTGAAAATGGTACTTGGAAAAGTTTGCTGCCGAAGCCAGGTCTTCAAGGGTAAACTGCTTAATCAGGTTAGCTTCAATATAATCAATGGTTTTATTGATTCTTGACAGGTATTCTTTTTCCAGGGGGTCAAGGGGGGGACTTGTTTTCATTTGAATGGATTATCAGTTCGGAAAGTGAAATGTATCATTCCGGGCGAGGTATAATCAGGATAATAAGATTGTTTTCTTTAGAGGAATTCAGGAATATTCAGCATGTTAACCCAGGGCAACATCCAGCATCATCATAGTGGCAAACCCCAGCATTGCACCAATAGTCGACAGGTCGGTTTCGTTACCTGTCTGGGATTCGGGAATCAACTCCTCCACAACGACAAAAATCATGGCACCTGCAGCAAATGAAAGCGCGTAGGGCAACAAAGGTGCAATCGATAATACCAGGTAAGCTCCCAGCACACCGGCGATGGGTTCAACTATTCCTGAAAGCTGACCGTAATGAAATGCTTTGAGTCGTGAAAACCCTTCTCTTCTCAGTGGGATTGCCACAGCAGCACCTTCGGGGAAATTCTGCAGTCCAATCCCGATAGCCAGTGCAATGGCTCCCGACAAAAGGCCAACATCAGGGTTTGCTGCCAATGCACCAAAAGCTACACCCACAGCCAACCCTTCAGGTATATTATGCAAGGTTATTGCCAGTATCAGGAGCACGCTTCTCTGCCAGGAGGTTTTAATCCCTTCTGCTTTATCGATCGAAAATCCCATGTGTAAGTGAGGGAGCAACCTGTCAACTAAATAAAGAAAAGCACCTCCTGATAAGAAACCAATAAGAGCTGGCAGCCAGGGTATCATCCCATTTTCTTCTGCCATTTCAATAGCCGGCTTCAGAAGCGACCAAAAACTAGCTGCAATCATAACTCCTGCAGCAAATCCCAACATTGAATTGAGAACTTTCTTATTAATGCTTTTGAAAAAGAAAACCATTGATGCACCAAGGGCAGTAACACCCCAGGTAAAAAGGGTAGCCATCAATGCCAGGAATATAGGGTTATACTCAAGTAAAGCCTTCAGGTTCATCGGGGAGTCTTATTCTTCAAATTCAGCATAAAATTAGAAAAAAATTCCCTGTCACCTGAAACACGGCTTTTTAAGGGAGGGACCCAATGTTATTTTTGCACAAAAGGTATTATTCCGTTATTACCATAAATTAAGTTGATGGACTATATTTGATGTTTCTTCCAATTTTCACCTCTATGAAAACGCTTTCACTCATATTTTTCTACTTTGCTGTATTTTTAGCAATGGTTTATATGCCCAGAAACCTAAAACCAGCTATGATGTTTTTTCTTTCGAAAAAGAAATTGTTCTTCCTGGTACCCCTGAGTCCGTTTATGATGCCATAACCGGTGATATCAGCGGATGGTGGGATCATTCATTTTCTGATAAACCTTATAAGCTTTATATTGAGGCAAAACCAGGCGGAGGTTTTTTTGAAATATTTAATGAAAAAGGTGATGGTGTTAAGCATGCGACTGTCATCTATGCAGAGAGAGGTAAGATGCTTAGGATGGATGGCCCGCTGGGTTTGTCGGGGATAGCTATTCAAATGGTGACAACCTATGCCTTTACACCTGCCGGGAATGATTCAACGAAACTAATACTCAGTGTTCATGGGGCTGGTGAAGTAGAAGAAGGGATCCCAGCCATTGTTGAAAAGGTTTGGGATCACTTCCTGATTGAAAGGTTTAAACCTTTTATAGAAGCAGGATATGTGAGGAAACCCTGAAGTTTGGGCAATTTTCTATTCTGCTAATCTTTTAATAAACTATCTAATAGCTTGCCTGGCAACAGTTTATCCTACAACAAGTTAAAAGAACCCAATTATCGTTCACTAACCAGGATTTCATCAATAAATAGCCAGGCTTTCATTCCGGCATAAGGATGGTCAGCTGGCAAAGATTTGATGTTTTTTGCCTTCACCCGAAGATATCTGAAGGGCTTGTCAAATTCAACCGCAAAAGGGATTACACCATCTTCAGCTGATATTGTTTGATTTGGGCCGGCAACAATTTTGACAGTCTCAAAGTATTGATTGTCAGAAGAAATACTGAACTCAACCTCCGCCGGTGCATACACCCAGATATTCTTAAAACTTCCAAAGCGGGCAATAGCATGTTTGTAATGCTCCAGCTTCCCCATATCGAGCAGTGCATCAAAATCATTTACCTCATAACCCTGCCAGCAAGGTTCGGCATTGAAACCATTTAACCGGCCGTCAATGAGTCCTTCTGCCCCACCGGCTGAATACTTCTGATCATAAGATGTAAAAAGTGCAATTCCCCTGGGTTTTGTGTATCCCGGATGGATAGGATAGCTTAGCTTATTGGTTACCCTGTTATCCCGTTTGCTTACAATTGAAAGGGTACAGGTTTTATCCAGCTTTATTATGGGTGGACAGGCTTTCAATGCTCCGTTATCAATGCTGTAATAAAGAGATTCTTCCTTTACTTTATTGAAGGTTTTTACTTCAATAAGGGAATCAAAAACACTTCCGGTCAGAATAACAGAAGGGTTTTCAGTTAATTCCTGATTATCGATCCACACAGTTCCCTTACTTTGCAGCTCTAAATTAATGGTTGCTTTTCCACCCGATTCAGGAATAAAACAAAATTCGTAGTGGTTCCATCCGCTATCAATACTTATAATATTTGAAACGATATTCTTACCGAAAAGCTGGTTAATATCAAGTTTCAGGATGTTTTTATTCATGCGGGAATAGGCATGAAAAGAATAGAAATAAGTAACACCAGCCTTTACTGTGACAGGGAAAAACGAAAGCGTGACACCTCCGTATTCAGTTGGGGTGGTTAACCTTAACGAATGACGTCCCTCTTTGGAAATACGGGTATCGGTGAAATAAGTAGCTCCTCTGTCGGTCCCTACAGAAGCATAACATGCAGAGGGAACACCAGTGGATGCATTGTTTTCAAAACCAGGATCCACCATCTGATTATTTGTAAACACCGGGATTGATTTGGTTTCTGTGAGGTTGAAACGGATCAGACGAGTTCCGTATCCATCAAGGAATGTTTTAATGATCAGGCCTGATCCGTCAGATTGTGCTTTTTCCAACCGGTTCTCAAAAAGGTATTCAAGCATGCCGTCAAAGGATAAACCCTGAAGCCGGATTTCTGCCTGAACAGGTTTATTGAAGGGATTTACTGCAATAAGGGTAACTGTATTTAATGTATCCTTAAAAGCTTTGAAGTAAAAATCGCCTTCTGTTTTTGCCCATTCTGTTATTTCATCTGACAGAGAAAGCTGTGGGGTGAGTTCAGCCATTTCCATGGCAATTTTACCCAACTCATTCCAGGCGATGACAGATTTTGGGAATCCATTTAACCCATGTCTGATAAATGACTGGAAGCCACGCGCTCCATTAAGTAGTGAAAGATATGCCATTGCCCGAAGTTCTTTATCATTGGGCTCTCTTTTCCAGGTTTCATTACCACCAAATGCCTGAGGAACCAACCAGACGGGTTTCCGGTACCGAAACATTTCATCGAGTTCGTGTACATTTTTGATCACGCTTAATGCCGGCTGGTCAGGAATAGGGTAGGGATCCGTCATTACAATATCCATCACATCGCTGAATTGCTTTGCGGGGAAAGCATCGACAAAAACGATGGATACAGGGTGATAAGGATCCAGTTTTTTGATGAGTGTGTAAAACTCCTTTATTTGTTCAGGTTTTACACCCTGCCCATCCGGCTCATCTGAGATATACCAGCCTAAAAGTGCCGGGTGATCACGAAAAGCCAGGATTTCCCTTTCCAGCAACTTCAGCTTCAGGTGATGATCAAGCTTTTCGTTACGGGTATTTCCCCCTCCTCCGGATATAGTGAGTAAGTTATAGTTTACTTTCATCCCAAGATCAGCACAACGGTCCATATAGGACTGTCGTGCACCGAATGTGCTGTCAGAAATAACCTGGTAAGGTGATAGCATGTTGAACCCTCTTACCACCTCTTCTTCTGCCAGGCCGGGCTGAACGGGTGAGTAACAATAAAACCCAAAGGGGATAAAAGGTAAATCTTCAACCAACAGGATTCCAGACAAATGATCAATCTTAACTGCATTTAGTTTTGGTTTTAACCGGGTTAAAATGAGGGTTGTGTCCTTTGTAATGCCTGAGAAAGAAAGAATGCAGTGTAGGGTGTTTTCTCCATATTCAAGAAAATCAGATCTGAACGAGAAAAGCACTGGCTTTTGGGCTGGAATCTCTGTAAAAATTGAATCAAAACACTTTTGCTGCTTATTGAAAATGGTGATCTTCAAAGAGGAGATATTCTGCTTCGATAAAACGAAGACCTCAACACGGGGTTCGTCAGTGATATAACTGTATCTCTGGCTTATGAATACAGGGTTTGACTCCTGGGCGAACAGCTGAATTGTCAGGAAAAAGCAAAATAATATATATCCGTGATGAAGCAGGGATTTCATAGCAAAGCGCATTAAGTGTCAAACTAAAGGCAGAATAAAATCAATAGCTGATGAACAGGGTTACCATCCGGAAATAATTGAAAAGTCGGCCAATCCAATAGCCGTCACAGCTTCCAGCACCACAGGTACCCTGAGTGCAACACAGGTATCATGCCGGCCGGAAATGATAAGTTTCTCTGATTTCCCTGTGCTGAAATCAAAGGTTTCCTGCATTGATGAAATGCTTGATGTAGGCTTGACAGCTACCCTGAATACAATTTCATTCCCATTGCTGATGCCACCGTTAATGCCACCGGAATGATTCGTTTTCGTTTTTCCGCTTTCATCAATGATCGGGTCATTGTGTTCACTTCCCTTCATGACAGCAGCCTTAAATCCCGACCCAAATTCAATTCCTTTAATGGAGGGTATCGAGAACACCAGGTGGCTGATGATGGATTCCAAGCTGTCGAAAAAGGGTTCTCCCCATCCCACCGGTACATTCTGAATTTTGCATTCGATCAGTCCTCCCACAGAATCTCCTGATAATAGGAGAGATTCCAGCAGCTTTTCATATTCCGTCAGGCCCCCAATCTCGAGAATGGTCGATTGAACCATTACAGGTTGTATCATTTTCTTTGCTACAACGCCAGCAGCAACTAGCGCAACGGTCATTCTTCCTGAAAAATGCCCTCCACCCCTGGGATCTGAGAAACCAAGATATTTACTTCCGGCTACAAAGTCGGTGTGGCCCGGACGAGGCTGTTGAACGAACTGCTTATAATCGGCCGGACGCGTATTGGTGTTGTCGAACAATACTGTTAAAGGGGCACCTGTGGTATGTCCCTGGTAAATTCCTGAAACAATTTGTGCTTCGTCTGCTTCTGTTCTTGCTGTTGTTCCTGTTTTGCCAGGTTTCCTTCGTTCCAGGTCGTGGCGGAAATCAGTGACAGAAAGTGGTATTCCCGGGCGGACACCATCGATCACAATCCCTATCTTTTCTCCATGTGATTCACCGAAGAGTGATACTTTAAACAATCGGCCAAATGAATTCATTGTATTGAGTTTATAGAGTATGTAATTGATCAATTGCTAAACCGGCTGCTTTCATTGTCAAGTAAAAATCCGGATAGGATTTATTCACACATTCAGCATCCGTCAGGGTTATCTCTTTGTCTGAACTGACTGCGGCTACTACAGCCATCATGGCAATCCGGTGGTCATTGAATGGTTCGATGGTATTTCCATGTATTCTACCGCCTTCTATCATCATTTCATTTCCCTGCAACTGAACTTTTATTCCCATTGATTCAAGAGAGCGTTGAATTGAAAAAGCCCGATTACTTTCCTTATGGACAAGCCGGTCTACACCGGTTATGACTGATATCCCCTGGCAATTGGCCGCTAACACTGCCAAAGGAGGGAACAAGTCCGGACTGTCGGTGGCGTCAAAGTGAAAGGCATTCAGTTTATTCTTTGAAACCAGTATTGAATTTTCAAGTAACTGCAGGTTTGCACCGACTTTTGTGAGTACGGATAAAATTTCCTTATCAGCCTGGCGGGAATCTATTTTCAGGCCCGAAACCTCAATTTGTCCCCCAATAGCCCCGGCAACCATAATGAAAGCTGCGTTACTCCAATCGCCTTCAACAGGATATTCCCGGGAAATGTACTTCTGCTTTCCTTTTATGATGAACTTTTCCAGGTTTTGATGTTGAATCTCAATACCAAAATCGGCCAGCAATTGAAGGGTCATTTCAATATAGGGCTTGCTTTTTAACCTGATAACCTGGATTGTTGAATCCTGCTGTGCCATTGGTAAAGCCATGAGCAAGCCGGTTAAAAGCTGAGAGCTCACAGAACCATCGATAATAGCATGGTCCTCCTTTTTATAGGACCTCTTTCAAAACGAAGGCAGGTAGCCTTTGCTGATTAAAGTGAAAATTTAATAAGCTGTGTAAGTGCATCTGCAATCATAGTAACCGGCCGTTTATTCAGCGAACCTTGCCCGGAAAAGGTAACAGGAACATCAGATAATGAAGCGATCGGGGCAAACATTCTCATTGCCAGCCCTGATTCTCCACAATTTAGCTCATTTTGCCTGGGTTTGTTACCGGGCTTTATCAACCATTCATGGACTTTTCATTTCAGTATAAGCGCCTAAGTCGGAGGCTATTTGAAGTGAAGCCAGCGAATCGTTACAGGCTGAGGGATTTATGATCCTGGTTAACCCTTCTGCAAGCATACCTGCTGCAATGGCTCGCTGAGTCATGCTTTTGCTGGGTGGTGCTGCCACTTTGCCAAAAAGTTCAGAAGGGTATATTTTCAACTTCATATCAATTCATATATTTCCGTCGCCTGACTAATGATGAGTGTATGCTCGAAATACCTTTGAAAGCGTTTCATGGGCTTGTCTTTTCTGCAGAACATGTTTGTTTCAAATTTCCATATTATTTTTCATTTAGGATGATTTTTTTTAAAATGCTGAATGGGTAAGCGACTCTTATTTTATCTTCGCCCGAAAAAAACAAATAATGAAAAAGAAAGCAATTATTATCCTTGGCTGTATTTCTGGGCCTGTGCAGTTCTTCGCTTTGGGCACAAAACGACCCTGGTGCCGGTGCCATGAGTGCAACTTCTTCATCACTTTCTGAAAATGCCGCCATGGCTCAGGAGGTAAAACAGGCATTTATCCATTCATGGCAAGGTTATAAACAGTATGCCTGGGGAATGGATGCTTTAAAACCACTTTCGAAAAGTGGCCATAACTGGTATGCACAATCTTTACTGATGACACCAGTAGATGCCTATGATGTAATGATGATCATGGGGTTAAAGGAAGAGGCTGCCGTAGCGAAGAAGATTATTCTTGACAGTCTGAATTTCGATATAGATATGGACGTTCAGAATTTTGAAGTATCCATCCGTATTTTGGGAGGCCTTCTTTCTGCTTTTGAGCTCGATGGAGACAAGCGCTTCCTGAAGCTGGCACAAGACCTGGGTGATCGCCTTATTAAGTCATTTGATTCACCCACAGGGATGCCATATCGTTATGTGAACCTGAAAACCGGCAAAACCAGGGGGGAGGTCTCCAATCCTGCAGAAATTGGCACTTACGTAATTGAATATGGAATTCTTAGCCGTCACACCGGTAATCCTAAATACTATGAAGTGGCCAAAAAAGCCATGATTTCCCTGCATTCATTCCGCTCGGACCTTAACCTGACAGGCTCTTCCATCAACGTAGAAACCGGAGAATGGAAATCCACTGCAAGTCATATTTCAGGTGGAATTGACTCCTATCTTGAATATATGCTGAAGGCCGGAATTCTGTTTAACGATAAGGAGATGATGGATATGTGGAATGTTAGCCTTGAAGCGGTGAATAAATACCTGGCTGATTATAAGGAAAATGGACTTTGGTATGGGCATGCTGATATGAAAGATGGGAAAATTACCGGAACCTATTATGGCTCACTGGATGCCTTTTTTGCAGGAAGCCTGGCAATGGCCGGTGAACTCGATAAGGCAAGTGCCCTTCAAAACTCCAATTTTTTAATGTGGAAATTGCACGGGATTGAGCCCGAAGGCCTGAACTATGCTACCATGGAAATTACATGGCCTAATTATTCCTTAAGGCCAGAGAACATTGAAGGAGCCTATTATCTGTACCAGTATACCAAGGACCCGGAATACCTCAAGATGGGAACCATCATGTTCAATAGCCTTGTGAAATATTGTAAAAACGAAACAGGCTTTTGTGCATTGAAAAGCGTGGTTACCAAGGAAAAAGAAGACTATATGGAAAGTTTTTTTCTTGCAGAAACCTTAAAATATGCCTTTCTTCTTTTTGATGACAATCAGTCTCTTGACTTTAATTCGGTTATTTTCAACACAGAAGCTCATCCTTATAAACGATAAACAGAAAAGAAAAAGGTTTGAAACCCATCGTCTGACAGATTACAAACCTGAATAAAATGCATGTTAGTTTTTTAGTTTGACAGCTTCCCTCCAGCGTTGATCCAGTTAGAAATTTTTGTCTTATTCGCTGTCGATAAAGGGGCTGTTGGAGGCATAACACCTTGTTCAACAGCTTTTAGATGGATCATGGATCCGGCTGCGACAATGTTGTCATTTGATTCGAGATTCAAGCCACCTGCATTGGATGGAGAGGAATGACAACCGGAGGTTGCACAACTCCCTGAAACCACCGACTTAACCTCGGTAAAAAGTGGTCCGGGCGTAGTGCCTGAATTGTCATCTTTTTCGTCCTGAGTACATGCATTCATTGAAAAGAATACAAGGGATAATCCTGTGAGATAAACGAGTAACTTCATATGTTTGGGTTTTTGGTGATACACTTTTTAACATGAAGGATTGCATTTTGTTCATTTACAGGTACTGAATTATACAATGTTAATCCATACTGAGTTGGATCCGGTTAATTTGAAAACCATATTTCAGAAATGTGGGGAGTTGGGGGGGGGGGGGGGGGGGGGGGGGGGGGGGGGGGGGGGGGGGGGGGGGGGGGGGGGGGGGGGGGGGGGGGGGGGGGGGGGGGGGGGGGGGGGGGGGGGGGGGGGGGGGGGGGGGGGGGGGGGGGGGGGTAGAAGTATATAGATCCAAAGCGAGACTTTGGCTTGGTGCCTTTTAAGAAACCCTTTCATTCTAATTAGGATAAGGAATGAAATAGTGGTTCACTCCAACAGTTTGATAATTACCAAAACTGCACGATTCTTTTCGATTTATTCAACGCTATTCCAAAGCAATTAATAAACAAGGGGGAGGGCTTTTTGAACGTCCATTTAAAAGGGTTGTCTTTTAACTTATTTTCTTCCGGTTTTGCATTTCAAGGCCCCGGTCATCCTATGGACATTAGTGTCAACATTAAACCGGCAGAGAGTCATGGTGGTTTAATAGTATGCTAATTCAAGTGGCTGAATGTCAGATTTAGTCTTTTCTAGATTTAATTCCGAACGGAAGGGTGAAAATGGCAACTAAAAATTGTTGAGTTCACCAATTTCAAGAATAAGTAAAGTTGATTAATGTGACGGAAACCGGGGGGTTTTCCGGGGGGGTTTGGGAACAAAAAAAGTATTTGCAAGGGCTGCTTAAACCTGTCGGTTCGAAACCGACAGGTTTATGTGGAGATTTTCCATAGGATTTTGGAATAACTCGAGAAAGTTGCAAATCCTTTAAGGATAATCCTGCGTTTAAACCTGTCGGTTTGCCTGACAGGTTTGTTCGGTTTTTGAATGGAGAAAAGGCAATCACTTTAGTCTTCTGCAATTTAACTGGTTTTGAAACCTGACAGGTTTATTTAGTGGAATTTTCCTAATAAAGATTTTAGGATAAGGAGGAAAAAACCGACTATAGTTAAGTTTGTAAGAAAGCCGAAATCCTCCGTCCGCCTTAGGCGGACACCCCCTTTTGAAAAAAGGGGGACAAAGATTCCGCTATATTAAACTTGTCAGGTTTAATATAGCGGAACTCAATTTTCGGGATAGAAGATTTAAACTCTATCCTCTCCAGTGTTAATTGGGCTTTCTTGTGGATGATAACCGCAGCGTGCTGAAAATTTTTCACGTTGTTCGGGGCTCATCTTTTCCCAGCGATGACGCATCCATTCGGTCCTGTGATGTGAATGACAACTGCCATGTGCATAAGCGAATGCGTGTGGCCTGAACCGGTGAAAACCCCTCCAGCCAAATAAAACCCGAGCAAGGAAAAGGATGCCAAGTGCCTGAATGAAACTTAATGTTCCAAGTCCAAAGAGTGCCGGCATCAGCCAGTTCCATAATCCCATTGTAATCAACGATCCAAGAACAATGAAGGCTATAGGAACGAGTACGAAGAAAAATCTGAATTTGCTTTTCATAATTATTTGCTTTTAAATGAATCGACAGCGATGTTTGTTTATACTGTCCATAATTAGAAGACGCAATCCAGATTCAATTACTTTAAAATATTCAAATAAATTTTCAGCACTCTAGTTAAGAATTATTAAATCAGATAGATACACATTTGTGATGCTTATTCCTTTTTTATTTCGCAACGGTGTTTCCATTCTTCTCTGAACTTTTGCTTTTCTTCGTCATTCATACCCACCCATTTCTCACGGAGTGCCTGATGATGTGAGGGATGATGATGAAATCCCTTGTTCCTGAAACCAAATCCTCCTGCCAATACCCGGCAAAGGATAAGTAATCCGGAAGCCTGCCAGAAAGTTATTTCCCTGGCATTCAGTATATCAGGAAGAATTGCATTCCATAAATACATGACTATGAATGATAGGGCTGTAAAGACCAAAGGAACCATTACCAGGAAAGCAAGGCCTTTTTTCCAGCCGCTTAATTTTTTATTCATCGGACTAAACATATCTTTAAGGTTTTAAAGGTCAATAAATTCGTTGTACAGGTCTTCGAGCCTGCTTCTCAGGTGCTTTACCGCATATCCTTTCCTGGAAATAATGGTTTTCAGGTTTTCGCCTGTTCTGTCGGCTATTTCCTGTAAGGTTTGATCCTCCAGTTCATTCCAGATAAAAACCTCTCTTTGTTTTTGAGGTAACTCATCCAGTGCGTTAAATAACTCTGCCCAGAATAAGTCCCTGAGTTCAGCCGATTCCGGATCTGAAGGGTCTGCAAGCAGGATTTCACGAAGTTCAAAGTCGCCTTCTTCGTTAAGGATATCAAGGGTTTCGGTAGTCCTGACCTGCTTTTTCCGGTAATCATCAGTAATTTTATTCCTGGCTACACGGAACAACCAGCTGCCAACCTGTTCAATTTCATCCAGGTTAACCACTGAACTCAGCTGGTACCAAACATCCTGCAAAATATCACTGGCTTCCTCGTCGGAGTTCACCCTTCCACGGATAAATCCAAAGAGACGTTTCCCATAGTCTTTCACCCACGTACCTATACGCTGATTCCGGGAATTTGCCATTAGTAATTGTTCTGTTGCTATCATGATTCCATGATAGACGAATGAAACCGGAAATTACTTTAAAAGTTGCAATATTCTCTTAAATCATCTCTAAGAATACGGTCAAGTTCTGCAGAGTTTTCAGGGGCTGTTTCTGTAAAAATAAAGCCAAAAAGAGGGAATTTCGCACAATCTGTCTTTCTCAACTCCAGGGGTTTGTTGAAATTTTGCAGCAAGCGTTCATAGTCAAAGGATTTGATGTCTTTCCCTGGTATTCCTGTTGAGTTGTTCAGAACGATCAGGCTGTATAGGTTAGGATTATCCTGAGCAAGAATCGAATCCCAGTCGGGTTTCTTCCCATCCAGGAAGTATTCATAAGTGTTTAATCCATAGGCAAACCCAGCATTATCAGCAGTTGTGCACCAACCACCAAAACGCATGGGGTTCACTTCGATCGGCACCATTCTGCCCTTTTCATCTATCCGCACCTCCACATGAAGGGGGAAATTCTTCATTTCTACCCTGGCCCCTAATCTTTCAAGAAAATCAAGCATCAGCTCCATATTTTCCCTCATAATTTGACGGGAAGTAACATAAACCCGATCGCTTACATCATCACCTGAGGCAAAATAATGTTTCAGGATATTGAGCATCACAGGCTTGCCTTCATGATCGAAATAAGCATCAAAGGCATATTCATCACCATAAATATATTCTTCAATAATAAACCTTGCCGTATCCAGAACTTCAGTAGGATAGAGGTTCCGGATGTATTGAATATCATTAAAAAGTGATTGCTTTACCCGATCCCATTCACCTTCGTGGTTCACGGTATATACCCCCAGGCTAAAAAATCCGATAGCCGGTTTTATTACACAGGGGAAAGGCAATTCTTCGGCAACAATGCCTTTAATTTCCTCAAATGGAACATTCCTGAAATAAAGATTTGGGTACATCGACCGGGTTAACTCCCTGAATGCCACCTTATCCTTGAAAAGTGTAACCAGCTTTGTCCTGTCAGTAAACCCAAGATTCCGGATCATCCAATGAGTGGAGTTTTCAGAATTGGTATAAACCCTTGTTTCCGGATTTTTCCTGAAATATTCAATAGCTTCTTTTTCTGTCAGGCAGAATGAATGCTGTTCAGGATTGAAATGCAGATTTCCCGAAGGCTCAAATACCGGGTATTGATTTCTTGCAATGGTCTCTTTGAGGTAGTCGGAAACGTAGGGAAGGTCTAAGAGGATCATAGGATAAAATCCCCTTATACGGGGAATATATGTTAGGGTTGGATGGCAAATTTAATGTAGAATGACGAGACTACCTTGATTTTTTGGAATTGCAGGACAGGTTCAGATTTGGCATAGTATCCCTGGGTAGAATATAATCCTAATGATTGTTGTTCTTCAATAAACTGAGAATTGGCTAAAGGTGCAATTCCATATTGATTTTCCTGTATAATCAGGGGCTCTCCGGCTTTTTCACCGATAGCCTCCAGCAAATAGTCGGCTTTCTCTTTGGCTGCCTTGATAGCCTGTATTTTTACTTCTTTCCTGAACCGTTCAATTTCCGAATGACTTACACGGGCAATCTGGGCTTCTTCAATTTTTAGTTCATCGAGCTTTTCAAATACTTTTCCAACCATGGATGCTGAGGTTACCTTTAACAGGTAGTCTGATTTACTGATCACATCCTTTTTAGCCACTTTAACCCGAACATAATCTGATGTTGCATCTGAAAGGGAAAGATCCTTTAAATCGATACCTATTTCAGAAAGTCCCTGCTTCAATTGTGCTTCCTGTTGTTCAATGCTTTTGTTTTCACGGCCCTCCTGACGTTCTTTTAAGGCAATTGAGATATAAATTTCATCAGGAACCACATATTTCTCTGCAGTTCCGGTTACTTCTATGTAAGGGGTTTCCTTTACTGTGTTTGTTTGCGACATTAATTTGGGAGCCGTAACAATTACCAGGGTTGCTACCAGCAGGATGTTCAATAAGGATTTCATAATTGGAATTTTTTGAGTGAATTAAAAAAAGAAGACCGGATGATCCATTTTCAGGATCACCCTAAAGGGAATTGATAGCAAATAATAAGCCAGAAATTACGGATATTTCACAAATAGTGATTACCAGATTTTAACCCTTTTTGCTTCAGGACGCCACATGGCATCTCCTTCTTTGATACCAAAAGCTGTGTGGAATTCGGGAATATTGGCCAGGGGACCATTTACCCTGAACTGTGGAGGAGAGTGTACATCGCTTTTTACCAGGTTGATCAGGGCTTCGGGTCGCATATTGATCATCCAGGCAAGTGCATATCCCAGGAAAAAACGCTGGTCAGGGCCGAACCCGCCTATCTTTTCACTTTTCTTAAACTGATCTGTTTTTCCTGAAAGCTTCATAACCCATACTGATACCGGCAAGGTCGGCAATGTTCTCACCCTGTGTCATTTCACCATTAACATGTAGCTTGTCAACAGCCACAAATTCATTGAACTGTTCTACAATCAGCCGGGTTTTTGCAAAGAAATTGGCACTATCGGCAGAGGTCCACCAATTATTCAGATTTCCCAGCTTATCATATTTACAACCCTGGTCGTCAAAGCCATGGGTAATTTCATGCCCGAAGGTTGAACCACCTATGATAGAGTAAAGGATGGCATCATCGGCCATTACATGCTCGTAACCGGGCACAAGGATATTGCATCCGGGCACACAGATTTCATTGTTTGAAGGATTGTAATAGGCATTATAGGTTTGTGGATACATATCCCATTCGGTGCGGTCAACGGGTTTTCCATATTTGGCAATCATGTAATCGAACTGCCATTTAAAGGCATTCATCACATTGCGGGTATAGGATTCCCTGCTGATTTCAAGTGTTGACAGGTCTTTCCATTGATCAGGATAACCAACTTTCATTACGATGCCAGAAAGCTTGTCAAGGGCCTTCTCTTTGGTCTCAGGACTCATCCAGTCAAGCGTCTTGATCCGCTCTGCATAAACAACCCTGATTGCTTCACCAATTTCCAGCAGCTTCTCTTTTGTTCCTTTTGGCAGGTATTCAGCCACATAAACCTTCCCAATAAGTTCACCCAATGAACCATCGGTTTGTTCCACCACCCTCTTCCAGCGGGGTTTGGGCTCAGGCACTCCTGAAAGGGTTTTTCCATAGAAATCAAAGAATACTGCATAGGATTCATCATCAAGGTATTGTGCCAATCCGTTGAAATAATGAAACTTAAGATAGTCTTTCCAGTCGGCAACCGAATAAGTTTTAAAATAGCGGTTAAAAGCAGTGATGAATTCTGTCTGGCCAATAATTACTGAGTCAACAGCCTTCAATCCCATATCCTGCATAAAGAGTGTCCAGTTAAAATCGGGGGACAGTTTATTCAACCCGCCCAGGGATACTTTGTTATAGTTGGTCAAAGGATCTCTTGTATCTTCAATTTTCCTGGAGGAAGTTGCGAGGCTGGTTTCAATCCGAAGCAGTTGTCCGGCGGCTTTCTCAGCGGCTTTCTTTTCGTACCCCAGTAACACAAATACTTTTGATGCATAGGATTCAAAATCTTTCCTCAGGGAAACGGAACGCTCATCCATATCGAGGTAATAGCTCCTGTCGTATAGGCTTAGGCCACCCTGTTGCAGTCGGATGGCATTTTTTGAGCTGATGCGGTCGTCAGGGAAAATATAAAAACCAAAAAAGGCAGAACCGGCATAAGGCCTCAGCCGTGCTGATTCCCTGGCTAGTCCTTGTAAGTCGGTAATGGCATCAATTGCCTTCAGGTCAGGTAAAATATCTGATAATTTTCTCTTATTCAAGCCGATACTATCCATCCCAGAGAAATAGAAATCCCCTATTTTCTGCTTATCACTGCCTTTGGCTTCGTTTTTAAGTCCTGCTGCCGAAACACAGATATTCCTGATCTGATCATTGATCGTATCCTGGATCATTTGCCACAAGCCATTACTTTGTTCTGAAGCCGGAATGGGATGAGATTTGAACCATGCACCATTTGCAAAGGAGAAGAAGTCGGCTCCCGGACTAATCGTTGAATCGACATGTGAGGCCATGGGGTCCTGCCCAACCGGTAAGCTTTGATTAGATTTACAGGAAATCAGAGCCAGGGATACAAATAAAAGCAATGCGGCAAATTTCATTTTTCAGCTGTTTTATGGGTGGTGCATAAATTTAAAGGCCACGCTGGAAGGGTGGAAGTTCAAAAGTAGGGAATATGGATTCAATACAAATGACGAATCGGTGATTTGTGGTTAGCAATCGGCAAAAGGCTTTTTATTCAAGTTGCCAGCTTGGCTGAACCTGGCTTCCGTTTTCTTCGTCACGGGTAATCTTCAGCCAGGCATTTATCTCCTGCTGAAGGTCTTCAACATGGGAAATTACCCCAACAACGCGGTTCTCCCTTCTCAGTGATTTCAAGGTGTCGAATACAAGTTCGAGTGATTCTCTGTCGAGCGTTCCAAAACCCTCATCCAGAAAGAAGAAGTTTTGCCCGCCCTCATTCAGTTGTTGTATGTTATCAGCCAGGGCCAGTGCCAGGCAAAGTGAAGCCTGGAATGTCTGCCCCCCGGAAAGGGTTTTCACACTCCTCCATTGGCCGTCATTTAAGTAATCCCTGATCCTGAAGTTGTTTTCCTCATCCAGTTCCAGTTTAAGCTGCTGCCGGGTAAGACGATAGAATCGTTCATTGGCAGATGCAACCAGGTTCTGAAGGTATATCGTCGACACATAATTAACAAACGACTGTCCCCTGAATAAATCAGAAAGCGTCTTCAAATTGTCTCGCCGGATTTCAAGTTTTCTGAATTCTGCTTTCAGCTGAAGGGATTCAGCCAGGTCTTTATTCATCTCCAGCAACAGTCCGTCAAGTGCACCCTTTTCTTCCTTCTTCTTGTCAGTCAGGGTTTTTAATTCCTGAATATCCTGTTGCAATAGTTGGTGGGTCGCTTCATCGTAAGTTTTGTTGTTCAGCTGTGCCTGCAATTGCTGAATAGCGGCATTAACCCCCGACCACTCATCATAAAAACGCCTGATTTCCTGTTGTTCTTTTGTGCGGTCAATTTCAGCCTGCAAAATTGAGCGGACTGTGGTTTCATCCTTAAATCGTGAAGAGAGAAAACGCACTTCCAGCTGCTTCTTCAGTTCCTCATTGGATAATCGGATACCGGCAAGCGATTCTTCGGTATTTTGCCTGGAACCTGCCAGGGATTTCTGAAGTGACAAGGCTTCTTTCAAGGCTGATTCTGCCTGCTGGAACTGCTCACCGGCTTTTTCATACTGAAGTTTCAACCCAGCGGACTTCTCAAGTAAGGCTTCTTCGGTAATTGAAGCCTGGTGTGTGTAATCAACGAGTTTTAGTTGAGATTTCAACGTTTCAGCATCCTGCCGGGTTTTTTCAAACTCTATCCTGATTCCTCCCAGTAAATCGTTGAATTTTTTCAGGTTATCTTCCTCTTTTTCAAGTGTTGAGGATATTTCAGAAATACGCTGCTCAATTAGCCCGCTTTCCTGCTGTATTTTCGAATATACAGACCATTCTTCCTTAATTTTCTCTTCTGAGAGTTCAGGGTAAGTATTTGAAAGCCTGTGCTTTTCGAGCATTTGCCTGGCGTCCTCAATGCCGGCAAGGGCCTGGACTTCCTCCCGCTTTACTCTTGAAACTTCATCTCCTAGTAACCTGGCTTTTGTAAGCAGGGACCGTAGTTCATTCGTTTTGAGTTCAAGCTCATTTTTTTGGTGAATATTTTTCTCATGTTGAGTGCCAATATCCTCATGTGCCCTTAAACCGGGGTGTTCGGTTGAGCCGCACAAGGGGCAGGGGTCACCCTCTTTCAATTCACTGGCAAACGACTGGAGCTGCAATTGAACTTCCAACTGTAAATTGGCTGACTGGACATTTTTAAGTTCTTCTTCAGCAGAGCTTAGTTTTTCTTCCAGAAGGTTGCAAATTACACCGATTTCGGGCTTTGATTCTCCTTCGGGCAAATTGGCCTGTTTAATAATTGCCTGAATTTCATTGTCGATTCGTTCAACAGCTTTCAGGGTGTTTTCCCTGATTGCAAGCTGAGCGTCATATTTCTCTTTTAGCAGCCTGAAGGTGGAAAACCAATTCTCAGCTAACTTGATCCTTTCAAGATCCGGCAATTGCTTTTTGAGGGTGTCGCGGGTCTGCAGCATTAATGCCGATTGTTCCTTCAGGCTGTCGCGGTTTGCAACAGTGTCAGCAATCTGTTTCTCTCCATTTGCAATTCTTTCAGCCAGCCCTGCAGCTTTCTTATTGCGTTGGTTGATGCCGGCACAAATCTTCAATTCCAGTGATTCTTTAAGCAAATCTTCCCTCTTATCAAATTGAATCCTGGCTTCTTCAAGTTGTTTTTCAGCCTGCGACAGGCGGGTATTGGCAAGGTTCAGATCAGCATTGATTTTTCCAGTCGCCCTTCTAATTCATGAATTTGTGTTTTCCGGCTATCAAAAAGATCGAGATCCGATTTGAACTGCGACACACAATCATCATAATCAGCAAGCCTCTTTTCAGCCTCAAGAATGTCACCTTTTCTTGCCTGAAGCTGCTGTAATTTCTGCTGATATTGATTCAAAGAAATAAGAATGTCCCTGGTTTTCCGGATTTCTACCTCCTCAATTTCCATGTTCCTGAGTTTCAGTCCAAGGCCTTCCAGCTCAACAGCCAGGTCTTTGATTGCCTGGGTGATCCTGTCGATATCCTCCTGGGAGATTTCACCAAGTTGCTGTAGTCGTCCACCACAAATATTCAGTGCTTCATCGTTTTTCTTCTGAAGCCGGCCAGTTTTAAATGAAAGGTCGAAGCGGTGGAGGTTAAACAACTCCTTCACCATTTCCGTGCGGTCTTTTACTCCTAATTGAAGGAATTCCTGGAATTTCCCCTGGGGGATGATGATTGTACGCCTGAAGTTTTCGTAGCTAATGCCAATAATGGATTGAATGGTAGATGTTTCAACAGGAATGGGCTGATTGTTTTCTATTTTATAAAGGGCCCGGTCGAATTTTACATCTTCTTTATTCCTGTTATGTCTTTTCCCTTTGGCAATGGCCCTGTAAAGCCCTTTGTTTCCGGGAGCCTGGAAGTCGAACTGAATAAAAGCCTCATTGCTCTTGAGGTTCATCATGTTGTAAGCCCTTAACTCACGCGAATTAAGGCGTTCGCTTTCTCCGTAAAGAGCAAATACAATGGCTTCCAGCAGCGCACTTTTCCCGCTGCCTACTGCTCCGAAAATCCCGAAAAGGTGGGCGGAGGTCAGCATACTGAAATCTATATCCTGTTCTTTCAGGTATGAATAAATGCCGGATATTTTAAGTCGGATAGGGATCATGGATTCGTTGATTTCTTTATCGACGGCGGTTTGGAGTGAAAGGAATAATTAAATATCTGACTAGTCGGCCTGTTCTGTTTCGGCAATCACCTCCCTGAGGACTTCAAGCAGTCCATCATCAGGTGCCTGGCCTTTCCTGGCGCTGAAAAATTCACAAAACAGCTCCTGAATGCCAGCCTGGACATGGTTTGCCCTTGAATCTGCCGGTTCTGCATTTTCTACTGAATTCCTGATTTCGGGAATGATGGCAATGATTCCACCATGTAATTCCTGCAATTTTCGGCGGTTTTCGCCAGATAAATAGGTGTCACTTACCAGAGTGAGCTCTACCAGGGCATCTGGATTAGCCAGCAACCATTCTTCTGCTTCCTGAAGAGTTTCTGAACGCTTCCTGAACAGAGGCCTTCCTCCTTTAAGCGGTATCATTTCAACCCGGGCTGCCTTGCCTGGCTCGAGATCAATAAGTACGACATGTTTTTGTTGACCGGCTTCGCTGAATGAATATGACAGGGGGCTACCTGAGTAAATCACCGGGCATGGTGCAGTAGTAACAGTCTGTGTCCTGTGCAGATGACCAAGTGCAACATACTGTAATGAAGCAGGTATTGCTGAGGTGTAAATGGCCTGGGCTCCCCCGATATGGTTGATCGGCCTCTCATCTTCAGGCTCTTCAGGAACTTCACCCCCTTCATTCATGAATAACAGGTGAGTTAGTAGAATATTAACGCCTTTGTCGTCGCAATGCCGTTCAGCTAACATCCCCCAGTGATCAGCCAGTATATCCTGTAGATCCTTTTCCTGGCTGAGGCCTTTGCGCAGCCGGATTTCGTTGGCATAGGGTGTTGACAAAACCCTGAGCGCGGGCTTTCCGGGTAGTTGAAGATTCATAAATCCCGGTTCAGAAGCAGCTATTGTAAATTTGCCGTCCAGTGAATATTCAGGGATACTGGTATCAGGGAAACCGGCAAAAATAATCCCGCATTCACGGGCTAAAGGGTCGGGAGCCTCAATTCTTTCCGGCATATCATGGTTTCCGGCTATGGCGATAACAGGCCTTTTCCCATCGGAGGCAAGCTTTTTAAGACTACTGTAAAACAGGTCAAGCGATTCAGCCGGGGGATTAAAGGTGTCGAACAGGTCGCCGGCAATCACAATCACATCCGCTTTATGCTCATCAGCAATATGCCTGATCTCTTCCAGGATCTCAACCTGTTCCCCGTGGCGCGAAAAACGTTCCAGCCGCTTTCCCAGGTGCCAGTCGGAAGTATGGAGAATTCTTATCATATGCTTCTTGAATTCATAGTTTTTTCAAATTTCTTAAGAATTACCATGACTCCTGCGAATGTTTATAACTTAAGCTTCTTTCTTTATTTTTACAGTTATAATCCTTTCTTCTCATGAAAAGACTTTTCATTTCCCTTTTTCTGCTGACACTTATCGGACAATTGTTTTCCCAATCAACAGGGAATGAATGGGATGAATTAAGAAAAAGGCCCGATCCACAATGGTTCAGGGATGCCAAACTGGGCATCTTTATTCATTGGAGCCTGAGTGCCGTCCCGGCCTGGAGCGGTAAAGAGCAGTATGCCGAGTGGTTCCTAAGGGGATTATTAACAGGTGATTCTGCCAGGATCCGTTTTCAACAAGAGGTTTTTGGAGAGGATTTCAAGTATGAAGATTATGCGGCACTCTTCAAAGGAGAATTGTTTGATGCCCAGGAATGGGCGGAATTATTTGAAGAAGCGGGTGCCCGGTATGTGGTGCTGGTTTCAAAGCACCATGATGGTTATTGTTTATGGCCTAGTAAGTATGCTCCAGGCTGGAATACCATGGAAACCGGTCCCCATCGTGATATTGTCGGGGAATTGAGTGAAGCAGTGAGGGGCAGAGGCCTGAAAATGGGACTGTATTACTCACTGCCTGAATGGAATCACCCCCTCTATCGTTGGGGAACCGATGAACCGGCAAGGGTGAACAATTACGTTGAAAAACACATGATTCCTCAATTCCGGGAGCTGGTTTCAACCTATAAGCCTTCACTCATTTTTGCAGATGGCGAATGGGATCATCCTGCCTCCGTTTGGCATTCGGCGGAATTAATCTCATGGTACTATCAACTCATTGGGGAGGAGGCGATTGTGAACGACCGTTGGGGAGGTGGCAGCGATGGCATTGGCTTTCGCACTCCTGAATATAGCTCCGGGCTTGTTAACAGCGACCGGCCATGGGCAGAGGTAAGAGGACTGGGAAGGAGTTTCGGACTAAACAGGAATGAAGCGTTGGAAGCTTATCTTACCCCCCGCGACCTTATCCATTTCTTTGTAAAAGCCGTTTCCAATGGAGGCGGAATGATCCTGAATGTTGGGCCGTATTGCGATGGACAGATACCCTTACTCCAGCAGGAGCGGCTCATGCAATTGGGGGAATGGCTCAAAATCAACGGGGAAGCTATCTACGGCTCAACGCCCTGTCCGATTACCATGGAAGAAAAGGATGTGACATTCGAAAGAGTGGATATGGAACTCAATTTTGACTGGGTCAGGAATTCTCCGGGTAAACCTATATCCGAGGACCATTTTACTGCAGAATGGAACGGATATATAGAGCCCCTTTATTCTGAAACCTATCAATTTGAAGCAGAAGCAGATGATGCAGTAAAGGTATGGATTGACAATACTTTGGTTGTTGATGCCGGAAATCAGTCAGTTGACGGAACCCAGAGCAATGTGATGGAAGCGGGTAAAGGATTGAAAAACAATGGAATGATAAAACTTCAGGCCGGGAGAAAGTATCCTGTAAGGGTAGAATACCAGGAAAAAACCCAGAATGCGCACCTATTTCTGCGTTGGTCATCAGCCAGCCAGTTAAAAGAAGTGATACCGGCAGATCGTTTTTCGCTCAAAGCCGACAGAGGCTCACAACCGGGCTTGCAGGCCACCTATCGTTCAAAAGCAACCTGGCATTGTTATACCCGTCAGAATGAAAATACCTATGCTATTGCCCTTGAATGGCCAAAAGATAATGTGCTCCGGTTAAACCTGGACCTGGCTGATCAGGCAAAAATTGAGCTGCTGGGCCGGCCCGGAGAACTTCCCTGGAAAAGGGAATCAAAAGGCATCAGTGTTGATTTGAGTAGTATTAAAATTGCAGAATTACCCTGTGAATGGGCGTGGGTGTTCAGGATCGGTAATTAGGGGGGAGATGTGCCTAAATGTTGGATGAGGAGATGAGGAGATGAGGAGATGAGGAGATGAGGAGATGAGGGAGAAGAGATAGGAGATGGGGGAGAGCCTTTGGCTAGGAGATGATAGGATGAGGAGATGGGGAGATGAAGGGATGAGGAGATGTCCGGAGGGGAGCCTTTGGCTTGAAGATGAGGAGATTATGAGAAGGGGAGAGTGGGAGAGTTGGAGGAATTAGAATTTAGATTTACGTGTCTACTTCTGAGATAAAGATAAAATATACTCCGGGGGTTGACTCCCCTTTTGAAAAATTGGTGACAATCTTTATGGTAATTTAAACCTGTCAGGTTTTCGAAACCTGACAGGTTTAAGAACCGCAATTTTGCATTTTCAGGCTTTATCCAGATAAAACTAGTAATGGATACTCTTGGGAAAAATTTTTTTACAGAGATTGCGGTAAATCCCCGTCATCGACGGGGGCGGACACCCCCTTTGAGAAAAAGGGGGACGGACGATAGCATTAGGGCTATTTTAACCTGTCAGGTTTTCGAAACCTGAAAGGGTTATGTACCGCAATTTTACATTTTCAGGCTTCAATAGTATGATGTAAGGAAGAAGCAAATGATGGCGACTATGGGGAATGTGAGGAAAAATGAAAGCCCCCAATTAATAAGGGTTTTGTTTTTAAATAGACTACCCACTCAATCGCAACCCTATCTTGCCCCGGCAGTTTCTGAACGGAACCACTCAATACATCCCCTGTCCTGGAGGGTGACAAATACCGTTTTACCATCGGTACCGCCAAATGTAACATTAGAGGTTTTCTTTCCTTTAGTCTTTACTTCTCTCAGGATTTTACCCTCCGGACTGATGATGCAGACCACACCCTTGTCATACCGGGTTACAAAGAGGTTTCCTTGGCATCACAACGCATCCCGTCAAGTCCAAAATCTTCAAACTCAACAAAAAGGCGCTTATTGGTGATGTTTCCATTTTCATCCAGGTCATAAACCCATATCCGTTTTTGAATACTCTCATTTACATAGAGCTTGTCATCATCAGGTGCTACTTCTATCCCATTGGTCGTACCCATGCCGGTTTCGAGAAGGGATAAAGTGCCACCAGGCATCACTTTCCATATCTGCCCTGTATTCTTAGCCCAATCGGGATCACTTAAAAAGAGTATCCCTTTATTGCTGATGGCCAGGTCGTTTGGCTGGTTCATTCTTGTATCGTGCACAAAGACCTCTGCTGAGCGGTTTTTCAAATCTACTTTTATCACATTATGATTGATAAAATCGGCTACAAACATTTCATTTTTGCTGTTAAACCGAATCCCGTTACCCACCGAACCATCAGGCAGTTGCAGAAAAACCTCCGGGGATTTTCCGGGAGCAATGATCGCTATAGTCCCATCCTTCTGAAAATTCACCGCATACAGGTTACCAAGGGCATCCACGGCAGGGCCTTCGCAATTATGCGTAAATAGCTGTTCATCCGTTAGATCCGAGCAAACATAATAGTCCTGTGCAAAAATTGAAATACCCGTAGATATGAGTAACAGAATGAGGATGGTCTTTTTCATCATATGTTTTTTTCAAAGATCGGAACTAATTCGAACCAAAACCAAATATTGCCAGCCCATTAGCAGATTACCCGCCTTAGAACGCAAGAATGGGATTCCCGCTTTTTCCTATCTTTGTGCTCCCAAAGCTGATTTTATGAATTTTGTTGAAGAGCTCCGCTGGCGCGGAATGATCCATGACTGTATGCCCGGTACCGGGGAAATGCTCGAAAAAGGAATGGCTACGGCCTATGTTGGAATTGACCCGACAGCCGACTCCCTGCATATTGGCCACCTTGTTAGTATTATGATGCTCAAGCATTTCCAGATTGCCGGCCATCGTCCGCTGGCTTTAGTGGGGGGAGCAACAGGGATGATCGGGGATCCTTCAGGGAAAAGTGAAGAGCGAAACCTTCTTTCAGAGGATTTACTCAGGCATAACCAGGAGTGTATCCATCAGCAACTGCTGCGTTTTCTCGACTTTGACCCGAAACACGCCAATGCTGCCAAAATTGTGAATAATTACGACTGGATGAAGGAGTTTTCATTCCTGGGATTCCTCCGTGAAGTTGGCAAGCATTTATCGATTAACTACATGATGGCCAAGGATTCGGTCCAGAAACGACTCGAAACAGGCATCTCTTTCACTGAATTCACCTATCAGCTGGTTCAGGGTTATGATTTTCTGCATCTCTATGAAAAAGAAGGATGCAGGCTCCAGATGGGTGGTTCCGACCAATGGGGAAATATCACCACCGGGACAGAACTTATCCGCAGGAAAACCGGGGGAGAAGCATTTGCCCTGACTTGTCCGCTAATCACCAAAGCGGATGGAGGTAAATTCGGGAAGACTGAAAAAGGCAATATCTGGCTTGATCCTGAAAAAACATCACCCTATGCCTTCTTCCAGTTCTGGCTGAATTGTTCGGATGAAGACAGCAAGAAATATATCAGGATTTTCACCCTCTTTTCAAAAAGCGATATAGAAGCTCTCGAATCAGAACAGGATGCAGCCCCACATCTCAGGATATTGCAGAAAGCCCTTGCCAAAGACCTTACCATTCGGGTGCATGGAGAAGCCGAATATAACCAGGCAGTTGAAGCATCGGAAATTCTTTTTGGAAAAGGTACCACGGAAACCTTGCAACAACTGGATGAAAGAACGCTGCTGAATGTATTTGAAGGAGTGCCACAGTTCGAAATATCCAGGACTGAGCTTGAAAATGGAATTGGCCTGGTAGACTTCCTTGCCGACAAAACAGCCATCTTCCCAAGTAAAGGAGAAGCCCGGAGAATGTTGAAAGACGGAGGGGTAATGATCAATAAGGCTAAAGTGGCGGAGGAGTTTATCGTTTCATCTGCTCATCTCCTCAACGACCGCTATATCCTTGCTCAGAAAGGGAAGAAGAACTACTTCCTGGTAAAAGCTGTTTAGATAAAATCCGACCTTAGGAAATTTCTTGCAATCGCACTTTTATTCTTGTCACTTCCTTTGTGAATCAAAGGCTTTGTATATTTGTTAAGCCTGCCTTCGGATTGTGATATGAAAGCCCAGTATGCGATATTTTCTGTTTTAGTATTTCTTGTCATTTCATTGGAATCGACAGCCGGTAATGAATTTCCCGGGAAATTTTCGTTTTTCTCCAAAGCGGTATCTTATTACAGAGCAGATCAGTCGGGAATAGAAAAAAGGACAACCGAAGGAAGGCCTATTGACACCAATCAGTTCAGGAAATCCGAAAGTCTGGGTTTTGAGTCAGCCTATAAATTATCCTGGGAAATAGGATTATACTTTCTGGAGCAGGGGAAGCACCCGCAAGCGCTGGATATTTTTAATAGTGTCAAGTCATATCTGGATGAAAACCAACCCCTTGACCTTGACAGGAAAAAACGTCTATCTGCTGTATATAACATCATTGGGGCTATTTATGAAGAAACCGGACTATGGAATGGCGCTCTCGACTTTTATATGAATTCGTTGCAGATTTGTAATGAAATTGGCTTCAATCCGGGGAAAGCAAAGGTTTACAACAATATTGGCAAGCTTTACTTCAACAGGATGGAGCTGAAAAAAGCCGAAGACCTTTTCCTGAAGGCCATTCAGATCAACAAAGAACTCAATATCCGTCCGGAATTATTTATTAACTACAATAATCTTGCAGGTGTTTATAAACTAAAGAATGACACAAAAAAGGCCCTGGATTATGCCCTGATTGCCTTGAATCAGTTAGACCAGGAAAGAGATTTCTATGACCTTGCACTGGTTTATTCAAATATTGGTAATTTATACCAGGACCTTGGTAACCACCCTGTTTCCCTTTCTTACTACAAGAAAGCGATCGAAATACAGGAAAGCCAATCATTCCAGATTGCCCTGATACGATCCTATCTTATCAGTTTCTTCAGCTTACCAAGAAATGAATCAGGGCAGATTCTGCGGAATCATATATCAGGAAATCGTTGATATTGGCCGAAAAAATCGGGAACCCCTCTCAAACGCTGGTAGTTTTGCAGGATGCAGCCCGTTTCTTTCATGAAACCGGACAATTCAAACTATCGTCAGACTATTATGCTGAGTACAAAAGTCTGAATGACTCCCTGGAATCTTTAAATAGTCTTATGAAAATTGAGCAGATACAAGCAGTTTACGAAGTGATCAACAAAGAGAAGGATAACCAGATTCTTCAGCAAAAGATTAACTTGCAACAACTTGCGATCCAGCGTCAACGGATCATATTGCTTGCTGTTTCAGTGATATTTATCCTGCTGGCTTATTTCTTCTTCTCCCTGCTAAAGAACCGCAGGAGGGAGCGCGCAAACAATGAAGCTTTGTCGCAGAAATCAGAAGCACTCCATCAAAGGGAAAAGGAGATGTTGCTGGAAAAGGAACATTCGCTGGAGCTCGAACTGGATTATAAAAACAGGCAGCTTACTTCCCATGCCCTCAACCTGTCACGGAATAATGAGCTGATCCAGAAAACCTCTGAAGAGCTGAAACTTATTCTATTGGGGATGAGTGCCAGGGATAAAGAACGCTCAAAACGTATCAGAAACCTCTTATCTACACTTCAGCAATATTCCACCGGTAACGATTGGGAAGAGTTCAGGCTATATTTCCAGGAAGTACATCAGTCATTCGAAAAAAACTTAACAGCAGCCTTCCCGGATTTATCCCCTAACGACAAGAAAATCTGTGCCTTACTAAAACTGGGTTTGTCAACGAAGGATATTGCATCCATTACTTTTCGCGAATTAAGAAGTGTTGAGTCGGCAAGAAACCGGCTTCGTAAAAAACTGGGAATTTCAACAGATGTAAATATTACCAATTTTCTTGCGCAGTTTTAATATCTGAATATCAAATTATTATCATGTAATGCAGTAGTAAAATATCGGCATATCTCTTTTTTGCCGTAGTGTATCAAACATAAGATGTATAAAACTCTTCCAGCTTGTGATTACATTTGTTTATATCAAGTGTGATGTAATTTGCCTATAATCTTTATTCATAAACCTTTGTCAATGAAAAGAATTCTTCAATCATTTCTCCTGGTGTTTTGCATGGTAAGTCTTACCCTTGCTCCAACAACATTAATGGCTCAATGGAATACCAACACTTCCGTAAATCTGGAAATTTCAGGATTGCCCATAGCCGATATGGTCTCTGTCCCAACCTCTGATGGTAAAACATGGATCGCTTTTTACCATGAGAACACCGGAAATTATGATATGAGGGCGCAATTAATCGATGAGGATGGTTTCAAACTTCTGGGCAATGATGGTGTACTGGTCAGCAATCAGCCTTCAGGGACAGCTACTTTTGTCTTTAATGCTTGTGTTGATAACAGTAACAATCTGATTATCGGATGCCAGGATGAACGGGCAGGTACATTGCAAGCGGTAGTATATAAAATTTCTCCTTCTGGGAGCCATTTATGGAACTCTACAGGGGTTATTCTTGGAGCCGGTATGGTACCCAATATGACAGCATTAACCAATAACGAGATTGCAGTAGCCTGGAATTCTGACACAGGTAATACCTTAAAACTCCAAAAAATTACTGCTGCTGGTACATTTGCCTGGGCAAATGCTGTTTCATTACTTGTGGGTTCAACCACTACTACCCGAGGACAGTTAATCGCCAATACAGACAATAAATTCACAATTGTCTACCAGAAAAATGCAGGCGGAATTTCTACCAACCTATACGCCCAGATGTTTAACAGCAGTGGAACAGCCTTATATGCGCCATTGCAGATTTGCAGCCAGACTACCGCTCCATACCGGTATTATTCAATTACTGCTGAAGCCGATACCACCTATTTCGGGTATTACAGTTCAACCGGATTTCGTTTCAATTCTTTTGTTCAAAGGATCAATCCCGGCGGAACCATCCCTTATGGAATGAACGGGGCTGCTTTCAATACTTATACCAGCGGATCCGATAATTACCAGATGGAGACAAGCATCGGACTTGAGCCCGGTTCACAATATATCTGGTCAGTAGCTTCATTTTGTGATCCTAATCAGACAAACTACGGGGTGTATGTGCAGAAATTCCTGAAATCTACCGGAGCAAGGCAATTTACTGATATGGGTAAAATGGTTTACCCCGTCTCTTCAAATCGCGATATGAGGGCAGGAGAAATCGCCATCATTGACGACAACCCCATGTTTGCCAGTTACAATAGTGATTACAAGATTTTTGCAACACGCCTTGATAATAATGGAAACTTTGTTTGGCCTGGTAGCCGCGTTGAATTAAGTTCAACCTCGGGTACTGCTAAAGGAAGATTCGGATTTACAAAAATTAGCGATGGACGATGTGCAGTAGTTTGGACAGAAGACAGGGGTGGGGGAGATATGGGTTATGCGCAGGGAATTACTCCGGGTGGTTTAATTGCCCTTGATGTTGCCACCCAGGGTGGAGTACCGGCAACCATTACGATTGCCGGAGGGAGTCTTCAACTGATGGCTACAGTTTATCCTGTTACAGCCAATCAGAGTGTAACCTGGAGTATTTTACCGGTGACAGGCGCAGCCAGCATATCGGCAACCGGTCTGGTAACAGGGATAAGTAATGGAACGGTTTGGGCAAAAGCCACCTCTGTGCAGGATCTGACACTTTCAGATTCCATACAGATCACTTTAACCAACCAGGTAGCATTACCTCCAACTGTTATAACACTGTCAGCAAGTGGGATCAGTCTCGATGCAGCCCAGTTAAACGGAAGTGTAAATGCCAACTTTTTTATAAGTACAGCCTCATTTGAATGGGGGCTAACCAATGCTTACGGTAACACAGTTAGTGCCACACCGAACCAGGTTTCAGGGAATACAGCTACTGCTGTATCATCACCGTTGTCAGGATTATTGCCCGGAACAACCTATCATTTCCGTTGTGTAGCTTCAAATAGTGGTGGAAACAGTTATGGGCAGGATCTCACATTTACAACTCTCTGTCTCATGGCCGGCACTATTAGCCCCGTTTCAGGTCTTAGCACCTTATGTGCAGGTACAGTGGGAGTTACCTATTCTGTTGATCCTTTTCCCGCAGCCACATCCTACATCTGGACATTGCCGCAAGGAGCCACCATTACTTCAGGAGCCAATACCAACAGTATAACTGTCACCTATTCAACTTCTGCTGTATCGGGTGAAATCAGTGTTTATGCTACAGACGGAACCTGTAATAGTCTGCCTTCCCAAGCCCTTGCTGTTACTGTAATCCCGCTTCCTATACAAGCCGGGCCTATTTCTGGCGTTCAGGTAGTATGCGAGGCGACCGGGGTGTCCAGTATTCAGTACCGGCTATACCGGGAGTATCCGATTATACCTGGACAGTACCCACAGGTGCTGTTATTGTATCTGGACAAAATACAACAACAATCATTGTAGATTTTGAACCAGGATCCATCTCTGGAAATATAACGGTTTCTGGATCAAATGACTGTGGGAATGGGACTGCATCAAATCCTTTGCCTGTAAGTGTTAATCCATTACCAGGTACTCCCGGTTCAATTAATGGTCCCGTCCATATTTGTAAAGAGGCTTCCGGGGTCGTTTATTCAGTAGAACCTGTGACAAATGGATTTGGCTATTCATGGACACTGCCTGCTGGTGCATCAATCACTGCTGGTGTCAATACTCCTCAAATTACAGTTCATTTTACAACCAATGCTGTATCAGGAAATATTTCAGTAACTCCCTCAAATGGAAATTGCATAGGTGAACCCTCACCGGCTTTTGCTGTAACTGTTGATCCTACGCCCGTAACCCCGGTGATAACCCATCATGGCGACACACCTTGTTAGTAGTGCCAGATGAAGGAAATCAATGGTATCTCGAAGGAGTCCTTATTCCAGGTGCTACCGAAAAAGAGTATATAGCCTCAATTTCAGGAAATTATACTGTGATTGTTACCATCAATGAATGCAGTTCCGCAGTATCAAACGCTATATTAATCCTTCCTGTTTCAACCCTGGAATTAAAACCCACCATCAACATCAGCATCTATCCGGTTCCTTCCTTCGGAGTGTTTACGCTTACCTTAAAATCAGAAACCCCCTTACTTTGTGAAATCGAAATTTTGAATGAACTAGGACAGGTTGTATGGACAAATCCCCTGATAGAGATTAGTGGAAACTACAAAAAGGAAATTGACCTTAGCCGGGTGGAAGAAGGCCTTTATCTTCTGAAATTAAATCATGAACAGCAGGTTTCATACCGAAAGATTTTGATTGCCAGATAAATAGCCGGTTTTAATTGGAGAGGCTGCAGTTTTGCAGCCTCTTTTTCTTTAAAGGCACCTGTAATATTTACAGAAACAATACCTTTAACCCGATCAAGTTACTTTCCATTATGACCGCTAAAACCCGTATCAAACCACGGGTATTCCTTGGTTTAATATTATTTACCCTGTTTTTTTTCAGGGAAGATCTGGCTATTTCACAGAATCAGCAAAAAGTGGGTTATATCTATGTAACCCAGTTCGGGCTAGAACAGGGCCTTAGCCAAAGCATGGTTAGTCGGATTGTACAAGATAACCGGGGCTTAATCTGGATGACTACCGGAGACGGTCTGAATTGTTTCAATGGAGAAGACTTCAGGGTTTTTAAAGTACCTGTTGCTGCCGGTCCGGTGCGATCAGATCAAACCATGAGAGAACTTATTATCGACAGTGACGGAAAAATGCTGGTTTCGACGTCTTCTTCCATTTATTCATTCAATTCAGAAAATGGCAAGTTCAATCTGATAGGACAAAAGCCTGGTCAATATCCTTTCCTTATCCATGCCAATATCAAAGGTAAGGAACTTTGCTGGTGGCCGGAAACAGGTTACCAGATCATAGATAGTGACCACCAAAAGCCCATCAGGATCATTTTTGAGGGAGGAGATTTAACTTCGCTAAAATCAAATCCCAATTCTGCATTATGGCTTCCTGATGGTACATTACTAATTTCCACTAATAAGGGAATTCTGGAATTGCAGATTTCAGTGCAGAACAATGAAACTGTTTACAAAGGGAAATGGTATGCCCTGGATCATGGATGCCAATCAATAACCATAAGCAAATCTGGCGAGGTTTATTGCCTCAGCGGATCAGAAATTTTACAGTATATGAAAGGTTCCGGAATTGTTCCTTTTCAGGATATCCGGCCAGTAACAGGTATCAACTTATTTGCTGACAGCAAAGACAACCTGTGGATCTCTGACCGTTCTCATCGCAAGCTTTACAAGGTAGCTGACAGGCATCTAGAAGAAGTGGTATTATTAACTACTGAAGGGAAATTAATAGATACTATAGCCCCCTCAGTTAAAAATATTTTTGAAGATAAGGACGGTAATATCTGGTTTGGAACTGATGGAGAAGGAGCTCTTCTTTATTCACCTGATCTGTTGATGTTTTCCTCTGCAGCTGTAGGTTTTACAAGGTGTATAACAAGGATAGGAGAATTTATTTATGCCGGCACCTTCCATAATGGATTATGGAAAATGAAACCTGATTTATCAGGCTCAATAAAGGATAAATCCGGCATTATTTAGTAATGATCTTTACTTTCTCGATCTGACTGCTGATTCCAAAAACAGGCTATGGATTGCTACCACCACACGGCTGTTTGTTACAGATGCATCAGGAAATGTTGTTTTTAGCAAGACATTGAAAACCGATAATGCTAAATTTTTGCCAATCAATAATCATCAGATATCGCTTTCTACCGATAGTTATATCTTGAACTTCAGCGACGAAGATCTTCCGGTATTGATTGGAAAAGAATATTATCCGTTCATCAGAGGGATAATTACTTTATACGGTTGGAACTGGATTGGATATCCTTTTGGATTATACAGGATACCTGCTATTTCTACCACACCGAGTCTCAGTTTATTTGATAAAAGGAAGGAATTTCTATCTAAACCAGTCTTTTCAATTATGCAAGTTGATTCATTAGTCTGGGTGGCCAACGAAAACGGCTTAGATTTCTTTAATCTGGAGGGTGTCAATATACCACTGCCTGGCCGGCTTCAAGGACTGCAGAATAATATTGTTTATGCATTAGGAAAGGATGCTCATAAACGCGTCTGGTTTTCAGGAAATAAAGGAATTGGCTGTATTTCAGCAGACCATACAAAAGTGGTTATGTTTGGAATTGATAATAATCTACAATCCCTTGAATTTAACCATAATGCATTTTATGAGGACAATAAAGGTCTATTGTATTTTGGAGGGATCAATGGATAAATGGTATTAATCCAGCCATATTTAAACCGGGAGACAAAGTGCCACAGGCAAGGTTGTTTTCACTAATGGTTTCTGACGAGGAGTATTCTGAAGGAATTCCTCCCGGATATCTTGAATTGGAATTAGACAGGACTAAAGCACATATCAGTGGGAAAGTATTTTCAACCAATTATATGCAGGTCGGAATGCAGGAGTTTTCATTCTTTCTTAAAGGATTTCAGGAAGAATGGAGCAAGCCCTCATTCAATTCCTTGTTCACCTACAGGAACTTAACTCCTGGTGAATATCAGCTCTGGGTGAAATGCTGGGATTCAAATAAAAATGAAGGGAACCCAGTATGTTTAATGAAGATCCTGATTAAGCCACCTTTTTGGAAAACATGGTGGTTTCTCACCTTGTTAACCCTTACAATAATTACTACTACCGTGTTGATTGTCAGGAAAATACAAGAGATTAGATATGGCAATAAATTAAGAGAGCTAGAGTATCAAAATGCTATTAATAAAGAACGATTAAGGATTTCAAAAGACATGCATGATGAGATAGGAGCCAGTCTTACAAGAATTTCAATCCTAAGTGAACTGGGGAAGAAGCAGGTTCAGGAACCACCCAAAGCTGTCCAGATTGTACAGCAAATCAATGAAATAGCAGGGAGTGTGGTGGATGAAATGAGTGAAATAATCTGGGCAATTAATCCCAAAAACGATAATCTTCAGAGCTTTTCTTCCTATTTCAGACATTATGCTTCAACTTACCTGGAGTCTGCCGAAATACCCGGGAAGTTGAGTTTTGCCGATGATCTTCCGCTTGTTAAAATGTCAGCTGAATTAAGAAGAAACATTTTTCTGACCTGCAAAGAGGCCTTACATAACCTGGTTAAGCACTCTTCCGCTGACATGGTTTCTGTTTCTCTTGATTATTCAGGTGGGGAATTAAGGATTGAAATAAGAGATAATGGAAAGGGGTTTGACATTCATTCTTTATCAGAAAGTGGTAATGGTTTAATAAATATGCAGAAGAGAATAGATGAATCGGGAGGGAAATTTACTCTGAATTCTACTCCTGGCGAAGGAACAGGTATTCATTTCAGTATCCCGCTTACCTGATATGGAATCATACTAAAGGGTGATGTTTTTTGTAATTACAGTCAGTAAATTTGTGAAGTACGATGTCATAAACAGATTGAAATGTCAGCAGGAATTAATGTTATGGTTGTTGAGGATGATAAAGCCGTCAGGGAAGGTTTATCAGCACTGATAGATGGTTCGGATGGTTATTCCTGTATATGCAGTTGCGCTTCAGCAGAAGATGCACTTGCCTCAATCCCGATTCACAAACCGGAGGTGGTTCTCATGGATATTAACCTTCCCGGTATGAACGGGATAGAGTGTGTTATTTGTATTAAAAGCACTTACCCTGAAATCCAGGTAATGATGCTTACAGTATTTGATAATACTGACGATATCTTTAAATCTTTATCTGCAGGAGCCACAGGTTATATGTTAAAAAAGACACCACCGGCCAAATTGCTGGAAGCCATTTCTGACCTTGCTAACGGAGGCTCACCAATGAATGGGGAAATCGCCCGTAAAGTTGTGCAGACCTTTCATAAACCTGTGCTGAAACATTTCCCCGAGGCTAATCTTACCCACCGGGAGGAGGAAATACTTTCCTACCTGGAGAAAGGGTTTTTATATAAAGAAATTGCTGCTGAACTTTTTATTAGTATTGAGACTGTTAGAACTCATATCCGGAAAATCTATCAGAAACTGCAGGTGAGAACCCGTACCGAAATGCTTTTGAAAAGCATGAACCTGTAAAATCGCTGTTTTTTATAATTGACAAAATCACATCAAAGGGTGATTGCGGAGGCTTTCCAATTCATGGAAATTTGTCAGGTATAGCCTGGAGTTTATCCTTCTTCTTTTGTTTCCACTAAAAGCCCTTGTACAATGAGTCATTATTTTACTCAATTCTTCCGAAAAGCACTATTGATAGTTTTCCAGATTGGTATATTCATTCCCTGGAATCTCGGTGCACAAATCGTAATTAATGCTAACGATTTCCCAACGATTGGCATGCTGGTTGTCAGAGATGTTGATTCCACATCTGCTCTGTTGCCCGGACAGGCAGGTTTAAACAGAGTTTGGGATTTCAGCAATCTTACCACATCTTATACAGATTCCACATTGTACATTTCTCCCGCAGGCTTGCCTGGTGCCGAAAATCACCCGGGCTCAAATATTGTTGAGAAAGCGATGAATATTGGAGCAACTTACGATGGATCTTATAACTATATTTTTCGTGAAACTACATTAGATGGGTGGTTCGACCATGGTCAGGAACTCAGGATAAATTTCTGGGGATTGTCCTGGATCTGGCATACAATGATTACCCCGGCTGCTCATATGTGTCACCTCCCTATGTTTTACGGTCTCAGTTATGACCAGGAGTTCACCTGGTCGACCTATAATGCCGGACTAAGTGGCGGCGTGCAATATGATACATCATTGATGGTAGCCCATCTCACCGTGCACCAGGAAGTTGATGGTTCCGGTATCATTATTACACCCACAGGATCTTTTGATGCCCTAAGAGTACATGAACATGTTTTCGGGTATGATACAGTATACAGTTATACCCCCGGAATGGGCTGGAATTTTGAAGAAGTCGGTTATTCGGAGTGGAATAATTACCGATGGTTTGCTGAAGGGATTGGTGAAGTAGGATCAATACTGGAAAATGGATCAAAAGGCGGAGGTAATTTCTCATTTTATAAATCCTCGACCATCGTAGGCATGGAAGAAATGAAAAACAATTCCTCAATACGGATCTATCCAGTGCCATCAAATGACTTTTTACATATCAGGGGTGCAGGGAATATAGAAAAAGTTGAGGTTTTTGACATGTCGGGAGGATTGAGAATCAAAGAAGCCCACTCTTCTGATATTAATGTGTCTGAACTTATTCCAGGCATGTATATCCTGAAAATTTATAACCAATCAGGGACTTCCTTCATGAAATTCTCTAAGCTATAGAGAATCAGTATAATTAACCTATCATCCACCAATCACTAAATCCAATCAAAATGAAATCATTCCAAAGAGTAATCATGTATTCGCTTGTATTTCTGATTATATCATCATGCGGAAATAGCAAGGAAGAACCTTCTGCTTTGCAGAATACCGATAGTTTGATACTGCAATGGGATAATGCATGGAATTCAGCTGATGCAGCAACCGTTATGGCTCTGTTTACTGATGATATTCATTTGTTTATGGATACAGTTTATTCCGGAAAAAGCAATTTAGAGAAGGATTTTGTGGTTCCTTCAGTGGCCATACTCAGAAACCTGCATTGCGTAAAGATAGCAGAGGCTATTTCGGAAGATTTAGCTTGTCAATCCGGATCCTATTCGCATGATTGGACCAGGAACGATTCCATTGTTGGTAATCAGAAAGGATATTATTCACTGGTATGGGCAAGGCAATCAGATCAATCCTGGAAAATCTCAAATATCCACATTCATTAATAAGTTCACACAAGATCTTCCCTGATCAATTATACTCAATCGCAATGAATTTGCAAAGCAAGATTCTTGCAGATTGAGTTATACCGGGGCGCACAGGTATCATAGTTTCGCAAAATGATTCAGCAACGGTATAAAATGAAAGCCCGTCAGGATTATTTGACGGGCTTTTAAATTGGGAAATCCTTCGTAGAACTATTTAACGAACTGATCTGAATAGTATTTAGCTGTTAACTTTTCACCGGTGGCTTTCTCAATCATTTCATTCCAATTCCAGCGGGCTCCCGGCATAAATACATTGTCAGTAAGATATTTGCCAACTTCGGTTTTTCCATAATAACTCTGTTTGAAATCAGTTGACTTCAATACAGTTGCAGCGACATAATGATTTAATTGAGAGGCCAGAAGCTCACCCAGGAGGTAGTTGTGGTAGTAGCAAGGAGACGTTGCGATATGAATTTTACTTGCCCAATCAGGTTGGTTACGGCCTTCAGGACGTTTAAGCATCTGGTATTTCTCCACAAGATCCCACCAAAGTTTATTCAGGTCCTGATCAGGATTATCATATAAACTTTTTTCGAACCGATACATCACCTGTGCCCAACGACTGAATGTGAGCTGTTCAAGACGCAAAACTTTGAAGCTTTCATCTGCTACCTTTTTGGATTCAGATTCATCAGCCAGTTTCATGTCAAGCAAAAACTGAGGGTTGCTTGCCATTCTGCCGAAAAACATGGCAATGGCTTCGGTTGTAAAAGTATGAGCCGGGTTGCGCAATACAAACGGTAATTGCTGATCAATGTATTTATCATAATTCGCATGGCCAAACTCGTGAAGCATGGTCCCCATCCAATTGTAATTTGGCTTGATATTGCATAAAACTCTTACATCTCCTTTGTTGTCGACATCTATACAATAGGCATGTTGATTCTTACCTGGTTTTTCATAGAGATCACTGTTCTTTATCATATCAGAAATATCCAACCCGATACTGGTAAAATAATCCGTTGTCAGATTCTCAATGTTTTTGCCTTTATAGTATTTATCCAGTTCAACACTATAAATTTCGGGGCTTCCTGGAAGAAACGGTTTTGGTAATGCCAGGGCATCAGGTTTTCTTTTGCAACATTTAATCTCTTTGTCAGGTATTCATCAATTTCACCTTTTAAACCGGCAAAAGCATCTTTAGTAAGGATATCAAGTTCATCAAAAATTTTACTTATTTCATCCGGGTCCTGTTCACTGAGTTTCAAACTCATCTCATGGTAATTATTGAATCCCAGTTCTTTGGCAATTTCATTGCGTTTTTTAACCAGGTTTTTGATGTCATCAGAAACCACGGTTCCAATTGCTTTATGGCCTTCCCAGGCTTTCTGTAATTCTTCTGAGTTCGTTGAGGTCTTGAGAACCTCTTCCACATCATTATCAGAAAGCTTTTTCCCATTCAATTCAGCTCTGAAATTGGAATATTTCTGTTCAATGGCTGTCTGCATTTTAATCACCTCATTCAACAAACTGGTATCCACCTGGTTGCTTAGATAACCATTGTAAAGAACCTCTAATTGACGTTTTAAAAGCTCATCATTAATGGTGTTTGACTCTTTAATTTTTTTCAGAACAGCAAAATCTTCTTTATTGGCAAAAACCTTGGTGAGTTCAATGCTGAGGTCTTCTGATTTTTTCCAGTCTTCTGATTTCCCGCTTAATGATGCATTCCAATAAGCGAGGTTCGACTCTTTCATTAGAGGCTGAACTGTTGAGTCGAAGCGGGTAATGAAGGCTTTGAGATCTTTTTCCATTTGTTCCTTTTTGTTGGTACATGAGCTGGTTATCGATACAATGAGTATGACAGCCACAATCCAGTTTAATGATTTCATCTTTTAAAGGTTAGGGTGAATTGATGATCTGTGAGTCCTATAGAAAATTATGCTACTGAAAGATTTTTTAACTATTCCACACTCCAGGTTACTCCCTCCTTGGTGTCTTTTACGGAAATTTTTAATCCGACCAGGCTGTCCCTGATTTGGTCGCTGGTAGGCCAGTCCTTGTTTGTACGGGCATTAGCCCTTATTTCAAGGATAAGTTTCATTAAACCATCAACCAATTCATTACTTGCTGAGTTGTCGGTTTCAGGAATCAGTCCCAGGATATCGAAGATGAAGGAAGTCAGTAGGCTTGTCAGTTTTTCAATATCACTTGCTGTCAGCATTTCCTTCTTATCATTGACTGAATTGATAATTCTTACCCCTTCAAATAGATTGGCAATTACAATGGGTGTGTTAAGGTCATCATTCATTGCTTCATAGCACTTGCTCGCCAAATCATCGACATTAACGGATGATGTGTCGGAAGGAGCCAGTTTTTTCAGGAGAAGCAATGCCTTCATCATTTTAGAGAATCCTTTTTCGGCTGCCTGCAATGCCTCATTACTGAAGTCAAGGGGACTGCGGTAATGAGCCATTAGGATAAAAAACCTGATGGTCATTGGGCTGTAAGCCTTTTCCAGGGAGGGATGTGTGCCGGAGAAGAATTCTTCCAGGGTAATGAAATTCCCCAGTGATTTTCCCATCTTCTGCCCGTTAATGGTAATCATATTGTTATGCAGCCAGTATCGGGCCGGGGTTTTATGATGGCAAACGGTACTTTGTGCGATTTCTGATTCGTGATGCGGGAAAAGTAAATCCATACCTCCTCCGTGAATATCGAATTGCTCTCCCAGGTATTTGGCACTCATTGCTGAACATTCCATATGCCAACCGGGAAATCCGTCACTCCAGGGTGAAGGCCAGCGCATAATATGCTCCGGTTGTGCTTTTTTCCAGAGGGCAAAATCGAAACTATTGCGTTTTTCGTCCTGACCATCCAAGTCGCGGGTATTAGAGAGCAAGTCTTCTAGTATCCTGCCACTCAGAATCCCATATCTGTTTTCTTTATTATACTTTGCAACATCAAAATAAACAGAACCCTTGCTTTCATAGGCAAATCCGGCATCCAGAATTTGTTGAATCATTGCAATCTGTTCAATGATATGCCCTGAAGCCCTGGGCTCGATACTGGGCTTTTTAACATTCAGCTTTTCAATAAATTCATGATACCTGTCGCTATAAAACTGCACCACTTCCATCGGTTCGAGTTCTTCAAGCCGCGCTTTTTTTGCAATTTTATCTTCCCCTTCATCGGCATCATTCTCAAGATGCCCAACATCGGTAATGTTTCTTACATACCTTACCTTATAACCAAGGTGAAGCAAATAGCGGAAGACAATATCAAAGGTGACTGCCGGACGTGAGTGACCTAAATGAGCATCCCCATAAACGGTTGGACCGCAAACATACATTCCAACATGTCCTTCATGAATCGGGACAAACTTTTCCTTTGTGCGGCTTAAAGTATTGTATAAAAAGAGCGTATTTTCCATGACTCTGAAATAGAGTGCAAAGGTATCAAAATACGACTATTTAGCGAGCTGTCTGTAAATTGTTGAGTTTAGCCTTGAGGTCTTCGATTTGCGCCTGCAGGGATTCAATTATTTCCTGTTGTTCCTGAACAGCTTTCAAAGCTATAACACTCATACCGGCGTAGTCCACAGTATATAGAACCTGATTGTCGCCACCATAGTAAACAAATTGAGGAAACAGCTCCTGCAATTCCTGAGCGATAAAGCCGGTGTAGCTCTTATCAGATTCCACATCTTTAAACTGGTAGGTTTTTGCCTGGAGTTTTTTCACTGAGGACAATACAGTCCCAAGGGTGTTAATATTGGTTTTAAGACTTTCGTCTGATACTGCAGTATAGGCGCCGGAAGCTGGGTCAATGGTAGCACGTTTAATGCCGGTGTGATAAAACTCAAAGAATCCTGTAGTGTTGGCTGAATACAGATTCCAATAATGGCCATTAGCGCCTTCATTTTGAATTCTCACCCCATCATTACTGCCACCAAAGTTAGTATGAACAACATGCAATTCAGCCCTGGGAGGATGTCCGATAGCCACATTGTTAATTCCAATTCGTGGCTCACGCATTACCTCGAATTCAATCCCCCATTTTCCAAGATTCTGACTATAAATACCGAGGGTAGAGTCAGGTTTTGACATTCCAAGGAAAGCCCTGTCAAATTCGTTATCCAGGGCAGAAAACCACATTCCGGGTGAATTATTGATATTCCCATCTGACCTAAATCGAGCTCTTCCAACAATGTCAAGGGGGAAGGAAGGATTTTCAAGGCCAATTCCCATATGGCCGGAACTCAGTTCAAAGGCAAACTTTCTACCTGAAGAGGATCTGAAATACATTACATCGGTAGTATCCTTATACTCAATTCCCCATGAAGGGAAACCAGGTGAATGGCTAATTACCATCCTGTCAGTGTTTTGTGTTCCGGATGAAAACATATAAATCATTGGGCTATTTATGCCGGCTGTTGCCGGGAAACGAATACTGGCTTCATCATCGGTGAAGCTGACGGTCCCCTTTGTTCCTTCCACCTGGAACTTTTCTCCATTGCCGACTGTAAAAAGAGAAGCAGGCGTAGCATCTCCAATGCCAACATTACCTGTTGAATAGTAAATATTACTTCCCGAGGGTTGCCAGTATGAAGGTGATGAGGTAAGCTCGGTCCATGTTGCAGATTTATAGAACCAGAATGTTCCGGTAGTTAGGTCATAAACCATTAGCCCTTCGGCAGGAGCTGCAATGGCAGTCCGTTGTGCGGTTGTCATTCTCGGAATTAAAAGGCCTTTATTAGTGCTTTTAATGTCGAACATAGCCGAGGCTGACGGAAGACTGCCGTCCAGATTAATGGCTACCTGGGAAAAAGCGCTGAAACCTGTCAATATTAAAATTAAAGCGAAAATCTTCTTCATGATAAAGGGTTTAAGGTTATAGCCAATAAATGATGGAGATGATTTTTCAGAAATGACAATCATATACAGTGATATAGTATAATGCTGTTTTTCCTGTTATTCTCTGACTTGATATTAACAGAGAACCGATTAAGTTGTTCGGAGTCCTTAGAAATGCGAAAAGCTATTAAAATGGCAGACAAATATTACTGAACCACTTAAAGGCTGAGTAATTTTACTTTTTTCTGCACTGACCTGGAATTGATCTGCTAGGGGTCACGGTCCAGCAGGTTTAACCGGAAACGCTTTCAATCAGTGTTTTAGTTATTTCTTTTCAAGGGAGGTCTTGCTCTTAGTTACATACATAATAAATGCCATTAGGCTAAGAAAAGCAATCGAAGCCCCCGTGATATTACCAATTGCCGGTTTTAGTGATAAGCCTTCCGGAGCAACTACAATATAAGAGGTTACAACAGCCGTCATAAAAACTGCCGGAATTAGCATTACCCAGTATAGCTTTCTCTCTTTGAAAAGATAAACAGTGATTGTCCATAGTACAATCGTTGCCAAAGTTTGGTTTGACCATGCCATGTACCTCCAGATGATGGAGAAATCCACCTGAGTGAGTAAAAAACCTAAGATAAACAGGGGGACTGTAATGTATAACCTGTTCCTGATGATATCCTGGCGCAGGTTTATGAAATCGGCTACAATGAGACGTGCAGACCTGAAAGCAGTATCCCCGGATGTTATGGGTGCGGCAACTACCCCAATGATAGCTAAAACGCCACCAAATTTACCCAATAGTGAATTTGAGATTTCATTAACAATCCAGGCTGCATTTCCATGATGTTCGGCCAGCACCCCGTTTAATTGCCTTACCCCTCCAAAGAAACTCATGGCAACTGCAGCCCAAATAAGCGCCACCAGGCCTTCAGTGATCATAGCACCATAAAACACTCTTCTGCCATATTTCTCATTGGTTATGCACCTTGCCATCAATGGTGACTGTGTGGAGTGAAAGCCTGAAATGGCCCCGCAGGCGATGGTGACAAACAGCATTGGGAAAATTGGGAATGTTTCTGCCTGGGCATTCATATTTTTAAGAGAGAGTTCTGGAATAGGTAAGCCATTGAATATCATTGTTCCGGCAATACCGACAGCCATGAATAACATGGCAAACCCAAAAAAAGGATAGATCCTTCCTATAAGTTTATCAATAGGGATCAAAGTAGCCAGGACATAATAGATAAAAATCAGGACAGCCCATTTTGTCACATCCATGAATCCCGGAGTAAGCCCAGTCAGGATTTTAGCCGGGCCTATAATGAAAACCGCTCCAACTAATATCATCATCGCTACAGTAAAAACCCTCATAAACTGTTTTGTGCCATTCCCCATGATTTTCCCAACGATTTCAGGGATACTGAGGCCATTCATTCTTAACGACATCATTCCCGAGAAATAATCATGCGCCGCTCCGGCAAAAATGCATCCCAGTACAATCCAAAGGAAAGCAACAGGACCCCATGCAGCACCTGCTATTGCGCCAAAAATAGGTCCAAGACCTGCTATATTGAGAAATTGGATAAGGAAGATTTTACCCCACTTCATAGGGACAAAATCCACGCCATCATTCATGGTTTCAGCGGGTGTTTTACGGCTGGTATTAATGCCAAACACTCGCTCAATAAATTTTCCATAAAGGAAGTAGCCGGCAATCAAAAGAAAGATTGAAAAAAAGAATGTAATCATTAACAGGGCCCTATTAAATTCGCGATTTTACCTCAAAAATAATAATTCTGTTTAATGGTAGAATGGGCTGGAACAATAGTTACCAACCGTTGGTTTATAAGAAAACAGCTGTTTAAGGGAATAGCTGACAGATTCCCGGGTTGAATAAAGATAACTGGGAAAATTAGAATAAAGCAGCAACCATCTCCCCGTCACGACTGGTCATTACAGCCAGGTACCATCCCAAAACCACCATCCAGGGCATTTCCGGTGTTTCTGCAGCGGGTTTCAGAATATCTAATTGGGAATGAAGTTTAAATCCACTAATGTTTGTGTAACGAATGAGAGCCATACCGGCTTCATTGGTAAATTCAAATTGTGAATGCCAGAAGTTTGAGTTAGCCTGAAAAAGCCTGCCGTCGGCCAGTTGAAGCGTACCCCCACCACTCCAGGTATTATTTCTAAAGATTCCCATATTCGTGGGGTTATCTTTCAACCTGACAGTGACGTGAGTATTAAGGAATCCCTCTCGCTTGAATGTCCAGGTGCCTTCAGCAATCGTACCTTCAGCCAGGGATCCAAAACTGTTTTTGAAAACTAAAGTGGCCAGAACCTCTTCGCTATATTTGAGTTCAAATGCCGGTGCCATCAGGTGAGGCTGCCGCCATTGTAAAGGCAAGCCAACTAATTGGGTTAATGATCTCATGAGATTCAGTTGTTTTTCTAAAGGTACAAAAAAAACATCCTGAAAGCAACTTACTGGCCTGATGAAGTTTATAGATTTATTTCGGTACCGGCAGCTGGTATTGTGATTTGCCGGAATCCGTTTTCGTATAATTTTCTGCTGTAGAATTCCTGGGATTCATACTCTCCATGGACCAGGAATACCTGTTTGATCTGTTTGGGATCCTGGCAACCTAAATAATCGATCATTTCCTGGTAATCACCATGACCGGAGAAGGCTTCAATGCGCTCAACAGTTGCTCTCACCGGATGTTTGACTCCAAAAATGGAAACCATATCTGTACCGGATAAAATCCTTGCTCCCAGGGTTGAAGGAGAACAATACCCTACGGCAAGAATGGTGTTTAAAGGATTTTCTATATTATTGGCTAAATGATGTTTGATCCGGCCGGCTTCCATCATTCCTGATGCAGAGATGATTACACATGGATTTTTATTTGAATTGAGCCGTTTCGACTCTTCCGGGCGTTTCAGGTAAAATAATGAGCCAAAACCAAAAGGATCTGAGTCGTGAATCATCACATCATGTACATCATCATTCAGGTTGTCAGTATGCATCCGGAAGATTTCTGTTGCATTTACCGCAAGTGGGCTGTCCACATAGATGTTGATTTTAGGCAGTTTCCCCTCATTGAAAAAGTTATTCAAAGCATAAACAACTTCCTGAGTTCTTCCGATAGCAAATGATGGAATGATGACCTTCCCGCCCTTTTCTACGCATGTTTCCCTGATTACACGAAGCAACTCCGTTTCTGCTTCCTGCATCTTTGGGTGAAGTCTGTTGCCATAAGTGGACTCAGTTATCAGGTAGTCGCATTGCGGAAAAGGTTGAGGTGATTTTAATATCCTGTTTTCAGGACGTCCAATATCACCTGTATATGCCAGTCGTGTGGTGATGCCATTTTCTGTAATTTCTAAAAAAGCAACACCACTTCCAAGCATATGGCCGGTATTGATAAACTTTACAGTGGTATTCTCATCAATTTTCAGTTTTCGGTTGTAAGCGATCCCGATAAATAATTCCATGCATAGCTTTGCTTCGCTTTCAGTATAAATTGGCTCAACAGGGTCTAATCCCTTGTCGGTTCTTCTTTTATTGAACCATTTTACATCATGTTCCTGGATATGACCACTATCGGCTAGCATGATAGCGCATAAATCCCTGGTAGCATTTGTGCAAATTACTGACCCCCTGAATCCCAATTTATAAACAAAAGGAATAAGCCCGGAATGATCAATATGTGCATGTGTTAGAATAATATGATCAATTTCGGAAGGGTCAAACCCGAGATTCCTGTTCATGGCATCAGTTTCCATTCCCTTCCCCTGGAACATCCCGCAATCCAGGAGTATTTTTTTGCCTTGCCCGGTTGTGATAAGATGTTTACTTCCTGTTACTTCTCTTGCTGCACCCAGAAATTTGATTTTCATAGTAGTAATTCTGTTTATTGGGAAAAATTATAAGAGTTTATCGTATTCAAACTTACTTAAAATCAGCATACCCCATCTATTGTTCCATGAATATGGTTTATCAGGTCTAAAGTTCCCGGCTCACAATGCACTTGTTTTAACCGGAAAACAGAGAAAGCTGCCAAAAAGCAGCTTTCTCACACTTAACTTGCGGTTGGTTATGCGAGCACCTGAATTGTAAATGGATTACTCGTCAGATTATTTTAATACGCCTAATTCTTTTCCGACTTTAGTAAATGCAGCAATACATTTATCAAGATGTTCACGTTCGTGAGCTGCAGATATCTGAACCCGGATTCGTGCTTGCCCTTTAGGTACAACAGGATAGTAGAATCCAATTACATAGATCCCCTCGTTTAGGAGTTTAGCGGCCATTTCCTGGCTAAGTTTTGCATCATAGAGCATTACAGCGCAGATTGCACTTTGTGTAGGTTTAACATCAAATCCGGCTTCAACCATTTTGGTTGAAAAATATGCAGTATTGGTATGCAGTTTATCCTGGAGTTCATTGGTTTCACTCATCATATCAAACATCTTTATCCCGGCGGCTGCTACCATTGGAGGGATAGAGTTTGAGAAAAGATATGGGCGTGAACGCTGGCGTAAAAGGTCAATAATTTCCTTCTTGCCTGTTGTAAATCCACCAATTGCACCACCGAAAGCTTTACCCAGGGTACCTGTGATAATTTCGATTTTACCGCGAAGGTTATGAAGTTCAGTAACCCCACGACCTGTTTGTCCAACTACACCTGCCGAATGGCACTCATCTACCATGATCATAGCATCGTATTTCTGTGCCAGTTCATAGATTTTATCCATTTTAGCTACATTGCCATCCATTGAAAAGACACCATCGGTAACGATAAGCCTGAATCGTTGAGCCTGAGCCTGTTTGAGTTGTTCTTCAAGGTCTGCCATGTCAGCATTGGCATAACGGTACCGTACAGCCTTGCATAAACGCACTCCATCAATAATTGAAGCATGGTTCAGAGCATCTGAAATAATTGCATCTTCTTCTCCAAGCAGGGGTTCAAAAACGCCACCGTTAGCATCAAAACAGGCAGCATAAAGAATAGTATCTTCTGTGCCAAAAAATTCTGCAATCTTGGCTTCCAGTTTTTTATGCAAATCCTGGGTTCCACAGATAAAACGGACAGATGACAACCCATATCCGTGTGAATCAAGAGCTTCCTTAGCCGCTGCAATCAATTTGGGGTTATTTGACAAACCAAGGTAATTATTGGCACAAAAATTCAGTACTTCAGCTCCGGAATTGACGGTAATCTCAGCACCCTGTGGGAGGTAATTACTCTTTCGTTTTTAAATAAACCAGCTTCCTTAATGTCGGTAAGCTCTTTCTGAAGATGGGATTGCATGCGATCGTACATAACAATGTCTTTTTTATGGGGTTAAACTCTATTGTTTATTGATTAACAGTGGCGCAAAGATAAATATTTGTTATTATCTGCCGGGGTATTAAAGTTAAATTGATCATAATAAAAATCTTGTCGGATATTAGCCCTGAAATTCTTCTTCATAATTAGAATTGTGTTTTATAAGTATCTTATAAATAGCATATTACAATATTTCTCAAGAGATTGGATAATTAGGTTGAAGCAATCCAAATTTCATTAATTTTGCCCCGCATTGTGAATCATATAACAATAAACCATACAAATTAATTCTCATGAAAAACATTCTTGTCATCGGTTCAGTAGGACAAATAGGTTCAGAGCTCACCATGGAGCTTCGTAAACGTTATGGAAATGCAAATGTAGTGGCAGGCTTCAGATCAACAAAGCCTACTGGTGAGCTATTGGAATCTGGCCCGGCAGAAATCGTGGATGCTACCAATGCACAGCAAATTGCCGATATCGTCAAGAAGTACAAAATTGATACTATTTATAACCTTGCAGCAATTTTATCGGCTGTTGGTGAAAGTAAACCTCTCGTTGCCTGGAATACTGGAATTGGCGGATTAATGAACTGCCTTGAAGTAGCCAGGGAATTCAATTGTGCAGTTTCTACACCTAGCTCAATCGGAGCCTTCGGATCCAGTACTCCATTGGACAATACACCACAAGATACCATTATGCGTCCTGGTACAATGTACGGTGTTTCCAAAGTTGCCGGTGAATTACTCAGCGATTATTATTACAAAAGATTTGGAGTAGATACCCGTTCGGTCCGTTATCCCGGAATTATTTCCAATGTTACTTTACCAGGTGGAGGTACTACTGATTATGCCGTTGAAATTTATTATGAAGCAATAAAATCCCAGAAATACACCTGTCCACTTGGAGCCGGAACATTCCTCGATATGATGTATATGCCTGATGCAATCAATGCAGCAATAGATCTTATGGAAGCCGATCCTTCAAAACTGGTTCATCGCAATGCCTTCAATGTTACTGCCATGAGTTTTGATCCGGAAATCATTGCTAAAGAAATCAGGAAACATATCCCGTCCTTCACAATGGATTACCAGGTTGACCCTATGAAACAAGGAATTGCCAATTCCTGGCCAAATAGTATGGATGATAGCTGTGCCCGAAAAGAATGGGGCTGGAATCCTCAGTGGAATCTTGAGAAAATGACCATTGATATGATTCGCGCAATCAATGAAAAGAAAGAAAAAGGTTTAATATAATCTGCCAGTTGAATACAGGAGCCCGGTTTTCCGGGCTTCTTTATTTTAATGCCCTTGCCTTGAATGAACTTTATTTTTTGTGAGTATTTGGAGTAATTTTGCAGCCAAAATCTGAAATATGCAAATTGCCGCCCTGGTATCGGGTGGAGTCGACAGCTCCGTAATGTTGTACCTGTTGAAGGAAATGGGGTATGAACCTACGATCTTTTATATCCGGATTGGTATGAAGGAAGAGGAAGGCTTTATGGATTGCGCATCAGAAGAAGATATTGAACTCACTACCTGGTTAGCAAGGCATTTTGGACTAAAAATGGAGGTTGTGCCTTTGCACAAGGAGTATTGGGATAATGTAATGGCCTATACCCTTGATGCTGTAAGGAAAGGGTTAACCCCAAACCCTGATGTGATGTGCAATCGGCTTATCAAGTTTGGGGAGTTTGAAAATCATTGGGGAAAAGATTTCGACAAAATCTCAACAGGGCATTATGCCACAATTGTTGAAAAGGAAGGTCTTTCCTGGTTAGGGACAGCCAAAGACCCGATCAAGGACCAGACAGATTTCCTTGCCCAGATTACCTATAACCAGGTCAAAAAATTGATGTTCCCGGTTGGTAATCTACTAAAACAGGAAGTAAGAGCTATTGCCCATGAAGTGGGAATGCCCAGCGCCCACCGCCGCGACAGCCAGGGAATATGCTTCCTGGGAAAAGTAAATTATGTTGATTTTCTAAGGAAATATATTGGAGAAAAGGAAGGAAAGATCATAGAGCTCGAAACCGGGAAATTTTTGGGAAAACACAAGGGATTCTGGTTTCATACCATCGGACAAAGAAAAGGATTGGGTCTCGGCCAGGGACCCTGGTTTGTTGTCAAAAAGGATATCGATGAGAATATTATCTATGTTTCAAACGGATACGATCCTTTATCCCAATATGGTGACAAGATCAGGCTGGTTGATTTGAACTTTATCACATCAAATCCATGGCTCAATCAATCTGGCCCCCATCCGGTTACCTTTAAAATCAGGCACACACCCGAGTTCTCTAAAGGTAGTTTAACTTATCATGGAGATCATTGGATCCTGCAATCTGAAAAACCTGTCGCAGGAATCGCTGCCGGACAATTTGGTGTAATCTACGACAAGGAGCATGAAATCTGCCTGGGAAGCGGAGTTATTGATTAACTAAGTATTATAATTGTAAACAAGAAAACATCTCTTTATGAAAAGAACAGGATTTATAGGGCTTCTCATTGGATTCGTCCTGATCATTGCTTCATGCGCTAATAAGGGCCCTGTATTTGAGAAGTATCATAAATTTGATAATAATACCTGGGACCGGTTTAACCAGGTGGTTTTCACTATTCCGATGGAACCGGAAGAATCGGATTATTCGATCTCCCTGATTCTTAAACCCACTGAAAAGTATGAATATTCCACCATGCCAGTGTATGTGATTATTACTACACCTTCTGGTGAAGAGCGGATGAATGAAATTAAGATCCCGGTAAAGCAAGACAATAAATTTATCGGCAAGGAAGAAGGAAAACCACTGATTATCAAATCGGTGTTGTGGAAAGAACTGAGAATGTCAGGAAAAGGTAGCTGCAAGCTTAGCATTGAAAACATGATCCCCAAAATCCAAACCCAGGGAATCGCTGAAATTGGTGTTATTGTGGAAAAGGTTGAGCATTAAAATTGCGACCTCTTTTGAAGGAAATCTTTCCCCGGTTTGTGACAAAATTAATTTTTTGACCCAAGGTTTTCGAAGAACCTTGCAACCTCAATCTGATCTTTGAAAAGTTGTTCCTTTAATTGTTCCAACCCCCCAAACCGTTTTTCATCCCGGATTCTCTCGAGGAAATAGAGGCTGATCGCTTCTGAGTATATCTCCTCACTAAAATTGAAAATATTTACTTCAACAGTCAGGCGATTTGCATCTATGGTCGGACGAATGCCTATATTGCTCATTCCCTGGTATACGTTTCCGTTCCACTTAATCTGAGAAGCATAAACTCCGAGAGAGGGAATGAGTTTGTGTTTATCATAGGGTTGAATATTGGCTGTTGGAAACCCGATAAGTTTGCCTATTTGGTTTCCCCTTACAACACGGCCCCTGATTGAATATTTATAACCCAGCAGACAGTTAGCCCTGGCTACGTTTCCTTCCAACAGAGCTTCACGGATAGCAGATGAACTCACTATCTGATGACAATGTTCTATTGGTTCAACCTGTTCAACCGTGAAATCATATTGTGCTCCCATTTCTTCAAGAAGCGTAAAATCACCCATTCGGTCGCGTCCAAAAAAATGATCATACCCCATGATCACCTTACTAATCATGATTTTATCTACAAGGACATTTTTAATAAAATCGGAAGGTGTAAGTGTTGAAAATGCTGTATCGAAAGGAATTACCAGAAGGATATCGATTCCTGCCTCACGAAAGCGCTCAATTTTTTCATCCAGGGATTGCAGCAAACGAACATCGGATACATTCCCCAGTACCAGCCTTGGATGTGGTTCAAAAGTAATCACAGCGGATTCACAATGATTTTCAGATGCTGAAGTAATGAGCCTGTTAAGAATCTCAAGATGCCCCTTATGTACACCGTCGAAAACTCCTACTGTCACTACCGGACGGCAATGAGAATGAAAATCAGAAATGGAAGTATAAATCCTCACAAGAAATCAGGTTCTGGGGTTTATGGGACACTAACCATTGACCAACTCATTATCTACCAGGTATGCAGCAATTTGTACTGCATTGGTTGCAGCACCTTTCCTCAGGTTATCAGCTACTATCCAAAGATTGATAGTGTTAGGCCGGGATTCATCACGCCGGATTCTTCCAACAAATACCTCATCCCTGTTCTCTGCATATTTGGGCATAGGGTAAATCGATTTATCAGGTTCATCCTGGACAATAATACCCTTTGAAGATGAAAGGAGTTTTAGAATGGATGCTATTTCAAATTCCTTTTCAAACTCAACATTTACAGCTTCGGAGTGCCCCCCGGTTACAGGGACCCTCACAACTGTTGCAGTTACTCCTATATTGTTGTCACCGAGAATTTTCCGGGTTTCATTTACAAGTTTCGTCTCCTCCGAAGTATATCCATTGGCTTCAAAGGTACCTCCATGAGGAAATAGATTCAGGTCGATAGGATGGGGATATACGCGTTCACCATTTACCCCCGAACGTTCATTTTTAAGTTGTTGAACAGCTTTTTGACCGGTTCCTGTAACTGATTGATAGGTAGAAACCACCACTCTTTTGATCCCAAATGCCCGGTGTAAAGGGGCCAGGGCCAATACCATCTGGATGGTTGAGCAGTTCGGATTGGCAATAATTTTATCAGAAGCTTTTAAAATAGATGCATTTATTTCCGGCACAATCAGTGGAATATCAGCATCCATCCTCCAGGCTGAGCTATTATCAATAACAGTGGTACCCACTTTGGCAAAAGCAGGGGCAAATTCCCTTGAAATAGATCCGCCGGCGGAAAAGATAGCAATGTCAGGTTTCCTCGAAATAGCTTCCTTCATGTCAACTATTTTATAAGGCATATTGTTGAAATGAATCTCCTTCCCAACAGATTTTTCTGATGCAACTGGAATAATTTCCGTAATTTTATCAAATGGAAGGTATCTGCCTTCCTCAAGTACCTTCAACATCACTCCACCTACTAAGCCTGTTGCTCCAACTACTGCTATTTTCATATTGACTAGGGATATTTTTTTTCAGATTGCAAATTTAGGATATTTAAATTAATCGTAAGGAGCCTTAAAATGAAGAACACTTGTGTTTTATTGTTTCTCATCCTGTTTCCGGGGATGATGAAAGCCCAATGGAATGATTCATTCGGCGATGGTAATTTTACATCCCAGCCTGTTTGGGTGGGCGACTCCACTGACTTCAAAGTCAACAGCAGTATGCAACTACAAATAAATGCTTCCGGAGAGGGTGTATCTCATCTTTCTTCTGAATGTATAACAAACCAGGAGATGGAATGGTCATTTTGGGTGAAAATGAGCTTTAGTCCCAGTGATAATAATTATTGTAAAGTTTACCTTATTTCTGATCAGCCCAATCTTGAATCTGATGTTAACGGCTATTACCTGAAGTTAGGAGAATCAGGATCTGGTGACGCGATCGAACTTTTCCGTCAATCAGGGAGTCAATCCGTTTCCTTATGCCGGGGAAGTGTCGGATTACTGGCATCTTCTTTTACTATTAAGATCAAAGTCATTCATGAAAATAATGGCAAATGGTCAATTTTTGCAGATCCATCCGGAGGCGAGGAATATCTTCCCGAAGCATCAGCGACTGATACCTCTTTCATCAATGGAAATTGGTTTGGTCTGCTTTGCAAATACACTTCCAGTAATAGTACAAAGTTTGTATTTGATGACTTCTATGCTGGAAATATCCTGTTAGACGATGTTCCTCCTTTGCTTTATGAGGTTACCGCTCTTTCATCCAACAGCCTGAAATTGATTTTCAGTGAACCGATCAGTCCTGTTAACATGAATGAACTTTCCATGTTCAATGTTGATAAAGGAATGGGAAGTCCCATCCTTGCTGAACGAGATCCCTATGATCATGCGCAGCTTTTTCTTGCATTCAGCAAGGCATTCAAGGAGGATTCCGTCTATGTTCTTAGTGCAAAGGGCATTACTGACCTTTATGGCAACTATATGGAGGACACTATGCTTAATTTCACATGGCATGTACCGCACCGATTTGATTTGCTGATTAATGAAATCATGGCTGACCCGGATCCTCCTGTGGGATTGCCGGGCTATGAGTATATTGAACTTTTCAACAATTCGGATTTTAAAATTGATCTGACCGGCTGGAGTATCAGTATTGGAAATACCGTTAAGGAACTATCTACGAAAACAATATCTCCAAAAGGATTTATTCTTCTATGCGACGACGGAGCCTCTGCTGAACTGGCACCTTTTGCAATGGTTAATGGCTTTACATCATTCTCGTTGTCAAATACAGGGGCTGAAATAACGCTGAGGAGTCCTTACAATGCAACGATTCATTCAGTTTCTTATCAGGATCATTGGTATAAGAATGATTTTAAGCAACAAGGGGGGTGGTCATTGGAACAAATAGATCCTTTGAATCCCTGTGGTGCAGATAGAAACTGGATGGCTTCCACTGATGACCGGGGAGGGACGCCCGGGGAGATAAATTCTGTTTCCCGGCCTAATCCTGATTTACAGAATCCGACAGTCTCGGCTGTAGGAATCATGGATTCCCTTAATGTCTCCGTCAGGTTTTCTGAAAGCATGGATAGCCTGGTACTCTCGCAAACCATGAATTATAGTATAGATCAGGGTATAGGTTATCCAATATCTGCAGTAGCTGTGAGTCCGGAATTCAAACAGGTTGTGTTGAACCTGCCTGAAGTAATCAGCAGAGGGAAAATTTATACCATCACCTTCCAGGGATTCTTTGAGGATTGTTCCGGCAATCGCATGGATACAGGTTTGGTGACCCGGTTTGCCTTACCTGAAAAAACATCAGGCAATGACCTTGTTATCAATGAAATACTTTTTAATCCTGCAGAAGGTTGCAGTGATTTTATTGAAATTTTTAACCGTTCCCAAAAAGTGTTGGATCTCTCGGAACTAACACTGGGTGAGTATGATACATTGTCTGGAATTTCATCAGGTGTGTCAGAATTACAGGTAGAATCCAGGTTGATTTTCCCAGGGGAATATATTGTATTTACAACGGATACGTCTACTCTTCAGCGATGTCACTCCTCCAGGAACCCGGCCGGGCTTATCCAGGTTGAATCACTCCCCGCTATGGGGAATGATGAGGGGGCAATTTCCCTGCTAAGGGAAACAGGTGAATTAATTGATTGGATGTGCTATTCAGAAGAGATGCACTACCCGCTCCTGGTTGATAATGAAGGCGTTTCACTGGAAAGGATACACCCTGAACGACCAGGATCTGATAGCAGGAACTGGCATTCAGCAGCAGAAAGTGCTGGATTTGCAACTCCGGCTTTGCAGAATTCCCAATATGGGAAATTGCCTGAAATGAAGGATGTTATCGTTCTTGAGCCCAATATTTTCTCTCCTGATAATGATGGTCGCGATGACAACCTCATAATTGCATATTCATTTGAGTCTCCCGGAAATAATGCAACTGTGACCATTTATGATGCCAGCGGAGTTCTGGTGAGGAACCTGGTTATCAATGAACTTTGTGGCTCACAAGGAAGCTGGACCTGGGATGGAATTGATAACAGGAGGCAAAAAGCTATTATTGGTCGTTATATTGTTCATGTAGAAGTATTTGATATGAGCGGGAATTTGAAAAAATTTAACCGCACAGCTGTTCTGGCAGGATATTTATAAGAATTTCCAGATCATACCCGGGAAAGAACTCATTAGCGGTAGCGGGTTTATAAATTCAGGAATTATTCGACAGCATAGGCAATGGCTGCGATGCTAACTTTAAGTCCCGGAACTGTCAGAAGAATATTGGCACAGGATTCCAGAGTGGATCCAGTTGTAATCACATCATCAACAAGCAAGATGTGTTTATTGCTCAACTTTGAAACATCTGTGACTTTAAAGATTTCTTTTACATTTTCAAAACGGGCAAAACGGGTTTTCCTGGTCTGTGTTTCAGTAGCAACGCTTCGGATAAAAGATGTTGTATCTATTGGTATTCCTGTGGACTCCGACAGTCCAATGGCAAATTGTTCGCTTTGATTATATCCTCTTTTTTTAAACTTTTTCCAGTGAAGTGGTACAGGAATTATCGCATCGATGTTTTTAAAATCCTGTTCCAGCATTAATTCTTTACCAAGGAGTTTTCCCGGATAAATTCCGGCTTCCTTCATTCCTTTGTATTTAAGTTGGTGAACTAAATGCTGAACCTTACCGCCTTTCACAAAGAAGTATAATGCTGCGGTTCTGAAAACAGGTACTCTGCCCCAGAAAATCTTGTCCAATGGATTATCTAGGACTTTATGGTAATTTGTCTTTGGAAGATCGAAAAGGCATTGAGTGCATAGTACCTGTTCGTGTTTAAAAAGAGAGTTTCCACAAGCAAGGCATAACCTTGGATAGAGTAATGAGAAAAAATCTGAAACATAAGAGATTAGCTTCATCGGATGAAAAGTTTAATAATTGAACAGGTATAGAAAAGAAACAAATTATAAATCAGCGAATTACAGTGGTATAAAAATTGAATATTTTGAATTGACAAATTGAAAAACAGAGTCAAATATACTGAATTGCAATGATAGGTAACTCAGCACTGCCTCAAAATTTTATAAGCGAATAGTTCTGGTATAGTAAGGTTTAAGCTTTTCTTATAAAGATTTGCCTTCCCCCAAAACTAAAAGCCTGGTAAATGAAAATCTCAGTATCTCTGTCTTTCCAGCCATCCCAGCCAATTCCGGCTTTATCCCTGGAGCAATGACCCAGGAATTCTTCCAGGGACCATTTTGTATCAGTGGCAACGGAGGGCAAAAAAGTGCCTGAGAGATTTCCCTTTTTTATATAGATTCCATCTCGTCCCAACTGAATTTCACTAATTGAGCGAATTTTTTTCAAAGGAGTGAGAACGGATATCTCCAGTTCTGTACTTTCTAACTCTTCAGGTTCAAGGGGTGAGAAGCGGTAATCACTTACAGAAGCTGCAACGGACATTTCCTGAACGATGTGGAAAAGCGGTTTGTCGAATTCAAACCGACCAATACAACCTCGCAGCGATCCATTTTTCCTTAAAGTTACAAAGGCTCCGGCTAGTTGTTTTAATCCGGGCAAAAGGGAACTTGTATCAATTTTCAGGATTTTCTCACTGTTCAAATACTCTTTAATGGTATTGCGTGCGATAGAAAGCAACATTTGTTGTTCCTCTTTCGACAGCGAGAACCCGGTATCTTTAGGCATACGTTTTATGCTGATGGCATGGTATCCGACAACTTTTTCATGATCACCATAATCAGAATCCCCCGAGTTTCTATACATAATTTGCTTATAAACGATGGATGTGTCATTTTCGGTCATGTATAGCAATGTCAGTATAGCCGGCCATGAGCAACAGCCTGTGGCAAGGTTGGGAATAGATTTTGTCAGGCAGGATTCTTCGGCCAGGATAAATCCCGACGGATCATTACTTTGAATGGCATCAGCCAGCACTTTATCCACTTTGTTGGCATCAGAATAGGAAGGATAATGTGAGAAATCGCTGCTGATGATAAACAGGTTCTCCTCCCTGAAATAGGGTTTTAAAGTTTCTGCGATACGCTTACAAATTAATTTGTCTCTGGTCCCCAATAAAATAGGGACAATCCTGAAAGGCTTTAAGAGGGTTTGTTGTAAAAAGGGTAATTGTACTTCAAGGCAGTGTTCTTCATTATGGTAGGCAGGATTGAAGGAGAGAAATGGGTTGTCTTTAGCCAAACGTCTGCTCAATTCCAGATCTACCTCCACTTTGCCTAATGGAGTTATGAAATTACCCTCTGTATAAACAGAGCCCCCGGCAAAGGAGGACCGATGACTACACCCGATGAGGAACACTGTTTTATATGCCTTATTGGGATCAATCTGCCTGAATGCGGCTGCAGCAACCTGGCCGGAAAATACAAAGCCTGCATGAGGGGTAATAATAGCCTGGGTTGTAACTGCATCAGAAGGTATGTTTATTTTTTTTAAATAACCGGCCACCATTAATTCCAGTTTTTTTGCCTCTGCAGGATAAAACTGGCCGGCTACTGCTGGCTTTCTATCAATCAGGATGGAGTCAGGAGGATTCATAAATTCTGCTTGATTATTTCTTAAACAGCAACTTGCCTGGAAGCTCATTAGTATGACTGAGGCTAAAAGTTGTATTTTTGATGGTATCATAGCGTGCAAGAAGCTATTTCATTATAAAGTTACTCAAAAAAACAATTCAATGTCTTTTCTTTCCCTGGTTGCCCAAAGGCAAAGTGTCAGGAAGTATTCAAACAGGCCTGTGGAAGCAGAAAAACTAGGCCGTTGTCTTGAAGCAGCCCGTCTTGCACCCTCAGCAAGTAATTCACAGCCCTGGCATTTCATTATTGTTGACAAAGAGCCGCTTCGGACAGAAGTAGCAAAAGCGACTTTTTCCGGTTCAGTGAAGTTCAATAAATTCGCGTTACAGGCTCCGGTATTAGTAGTACTGGTAATGACTAAACCAAGGCTGCTTAACAGGTTTGCCATGATTCTTAAAAAGAAGGAGTGGCGGTTAATTGATGTGGGAATTACAGCGGAGCACTTTTGTTTGCAGGCAGCAGAAGAAGGATTAGGCAGCTGCATGATGGGATGGTATGATGAGAAGCAGTTGAGAAAATTACTAAATATACCCTCCGATAAAACGGTTTCTCTTGTAATTAGCCTTGGATATGCCGAAGAGGGTTATCCAACACGAAAAAAATCCGAAAATCAATTGAAGAAATTTCCAGTTACAATTCATTCTGACGATTTCCAGATAGTCAGTTTTAAATTGAAAACAGTGATTGTCGTCCATTCAAAAAACTATATACATTTACACCATTCTACCACTCACATTCAACACAAACTGAGATGAGAAAAATTTTCCTTTTACCTGCTTTCCTTCTTTTAGTTATAGCAGGTTGTAAACAACCGTCCGGGAAATCCGGGGCATCGGTAACCTTTATCAAACAGGCAACCATGGATAAAGTAATCAAACAACTAACGGATTCCTGCGGAGAAACAGCAAAGTTCAGGATTGAAAGAGGGGTTAAACAAGTAGCATCCCTCTGGCAAAAGGAAGACGGTTCTTCTGAGGAATTTACTGCATTTTGCGAACAGCATTTTGTAAATGACACGGCTGCATTAAACACCCTTTTCCTAAAGCTGCAGGATGCTTTTGAAGTGTTATATGGCAATTTTAATAAAATGGGAATGGATCTTCGCCTACCTGTTGATATGGATGGTCCGGCTTTAACTCCCATTGATGAAATGTTTGCTTCATTTCTCCTTCAGCCCATTTAACAGATGACCTTTCAAAATAAAATAGCATTTATTACAGCTTTAAATTTTCCTTTCTATACCCTTACTGAAAAGACAGAATTAGGAGCATCCTGGACAAGAAAACAATGGGCTTATGCCCGTATGGGAGATGTATTCACTTCCAGAGTACCTGCAGCACTGAATCAAAAGGTTACAGAAGCCTTGAGCAAATCTGATTTGTATATTTCGGAATACAATATCATGATGGGCAACCTGGTGGACGCATCCGGCAAAACCTATTTCCCTTCGGAGATGAAATTGATCTCACATTGGGGGTTAAGAGATGAGTTGAAATCTCATTACGGTAAACCAGATGGACTTGAAAAACAAAAGATGGTATATGCGGTAATGAAAAGAATTATCGATCAGAGTATCCCTGAAAATGTGATCAATAACCCTGAATTCAAATGGAATCCTATTGATAACAAGTTGTTTAAAGATGCTAAAGAGGTAACAGCTACTCCGGAACCCGACAGACGTTATGAAATGCTGCTCAACAACTTTAAAGCCATGAAAGCTGTGGACCCTTATTACCCGGCATATCCAACTTACAGCCAGAGAGCATTCGAACTGAGTATGGAAATCCCTGAAAAAGATGTGGAGCAACTCTTTATCACCTTGATTACCTCTTCTCAGGTAAGCGAAGTTGGAAAACTGATCAGCCGTCGGCTTGGCCGCGATTTACAGCCTTTTGACATCTGGTACGATGGATTTAAAGCCAGAAGCAGTATCAATGAAGATGAACTCACTGCCAAAACTACCGGTCTTTACCCTGATGCCAAAGCCTTTGAAAAGGATATGCCTTTGATGCTTAGGAAACTGGGTTGGGCCCCGGAACGTGCCGACTACATTGCATCGAAAATCCAGGTAGACCCGGCAAGAGGTTCCGGCCATGCTGCCGGCGCCTATATGAAAGGTGATAAGGCAAGGTTAAGAACCCGCCTCTCTCCCCAGGGAATGAATTACAAGGGGTATAATATTGCCACTCATGAATTTGGGCATAATGTTGAACAGACCATTGACCTTTACGATATTGATTATTACATGTTATCCGGGGTGCCAAACACTGCATTTACAGAAGCCCTGGCTTTCCTTTTCCAAAAAAGAGATCTTTCCCTTCTTGGCATTAATGATAATGATCCCAATAAGGAATACAATGCAGCACTGGATGCCCTATGGTCAAGCTACGAAATAATGGGTGTTTCTCTGGTAGATATGCAGGTATGGAAGTGGATGTACGAAAATCCTAAAGCTACTCCTGCAGAATTGAAAGCATCAGTAATCAGTATTGCCAAGGAAGTCTGGAATAAGTACTATGCTCCGGTTTTTGGAACTAAAGATGAACCTATTCTTGCCATCTATTCACATATGATCGATAACCCACTTTATCTTTCAAACTATCCTGTTGGTCATCTTATCGACTTTCAAATCGATGGTTTTATTAAAGACAGGAAATTTGCTGATGAGGTAGATCGCATGTACCAGCAGGGACGTCTTGTCCCACAGGCATGGATGAAAGGTGCTGTAGGGAAACCAATTGCCGTTGAACCTATGCTGAGAGCTGTTGATGAAGCCTTGAAAATGATAAAATAAGAAACGGATACGCATAATTTATATGAAAGGCGGATGATTGTCCGCCTTTTATTATTCAGTAGGAGTTGTAAAACAATGAATTCGGAGGTTTATTCATGGGAAATTTTCACATTTTGTCCGTAGAAAACCCCAAACTCTTCAGCCCGAAGGTTAACCTGCTCCTGAACGGCCAGACCTGGCTTGCTAAAGTAACTGATATTGATTGATAGTTGGCGAGGACCTTGTTTTCTTGTCCATGTTCCAATTACCTCTCCATTATATAATACAATGGGATAAAAAATACCGTTATTCGAAACGGCTTTTCGTTGAATTGACACTGGTATTATTTCCTTGCGATCTTTATAGCTAATCAGGAATTCATCAAAAGCTGGAAGAAGAATAACCTGGGGAGGCAGGTCAAAACAGGGTTTTTGGGGTTCAAAAAACCAATAATCATTAGTACCGTTCGTTTCCCGTATCATACCGTTAATGTTTAAATTGATGCCGATCGTTGCGTCACGGGTTCCCAGGCCCGACCACCAGCAAAAGTCTGCCAGGGTAGCCGGACCATGGCTTGAAAAATATCTTCTCGCCAGTTCATAAAGACTTTCTTCCTTTGTAAGAGTTATTCTTTTAGGTACTCTTTTTGCCAATAGTGCATAGGTTTGTTTACCTGAAAGATTGGGGCCACTGCAAATCATCCCTTCCAGTTCAGCATTCATAAGGATGTGTGATGATCGGTTCTCATCAGTTAAGATGCCATGCTTTCGCAAGTGTTCCATTAAACCTTCCCGGCTCATATGCCCGGAGTCATCCAAAGCCTTGCATATGAGATCAATGCTAAGTTTTAATATTTCAGGGCTTAATTCAAGTTGCTGAAGCCTTGATTTCATGGATGACCTGATCCTTGGGCCTGTCAATGCAATCATCCATCCAATATCCTTTGCAGGGACCAGGTGCCAGGTTGGACGAAGGACATGCGTTCTAAGGATATCCCCTTTATCAAGGGCTTCATCAACAAAAGATAATCCTGCATCTGCCAGCCTGATTCCTATTGCCCACTTTACCATGCTTTTATCCTGGGCCTGGAGAGCTCCCATCCATTTTACCAGCTCTAAAGGGGTGTTACAATGCCCACCGGCTAAATGCTGATTCCATAGCCTGATTTTCCTTATGTCTTGTGCTGATATCAATATCTTGGAATTACGTTCAATGAAAACAACAAATTCAGAATTCTGTTCTATCACTTGATATAGCGATTGGATCAGAGCTGGTTAATACTCAGATTTTCGGTGAATAACCTTTGCTACAATGGCTTCAAAAGGTTGAAGACAATCAGTAATAAATGAGGGATTATATGTTTATGGATTTTCTCTGATATAATCCATTGTCATTCCCGGAGAAGACATAAGTGGCATCTTCATCCAGGATTTGTATTTCAATAAGATCTCTTCAGAAGTCTTTTCAGAAAGTGAAGCTTTTTTCAGATCTATAAAATAGGTTTTGAGATCCAGCAGCAGATCGATTCCACCTGGGTTGCCATGGCCGGGAATAATCGTTTGGATCTCCCACAATCCCGGCAGAATATCCAGGGCGCGGCTCCATTTTTCAATATTTGTGCCATCTTCTCGAATGAGTGCCGGATGAATCTGGTTAAAGATAAGGTCTCCAGATACCAGCAGCTTCCTGGTTTTCATATAAATCACCATATCAGCGAAGGTGTGAGCCTGGCCAATGTTATAAAGGACAAGGGTTTCATCTCCCAGTTTAAGCACAATACTATCTTTTACAAAATGGGTGGGATAATCTTCAGGCTCAATATTATCTTTCGCAAAAATAGAGTCATAAGCGCCCATGTAAATGTCGCAATTCTTAAAATTCCTGTTTCCATAGATATGGTCGCCATGGATATGTGTATTGATCACAATGATTTTCTTGTTATTGGCTTTTCCCCGGGCAAGTACTTCGAGATTTTTTCCCATTTTTCCCATCTTTGTGTCGATCACAACAATAGCACTATCTGTTTCCAGGATACAGCTATTCCCTGCCCCACTGATCATCGTCAGTTTTTCATCGATAATTGTGGAATTATCAGTAAAGAAAAAGGTGTAAAACGGGTAGAGATAGATGATGAGTGCCATCATCATTACAAGGATGACTCCTCCCAGGTAAAATAGTATCTTTTTGAGCTTCATAATGAGGTAGTTGAGAATGTTATTCAAAAAGATTATAACTACTTAATTATCCAGTAGTTCTGTTTTAAAGCTATTAGCCGCTTCCTGGTCAAATTCCCCTTCCCATTTGGCAATAACTACGGTTGCAAGGCAGTTACCAATCACATTCACTGCTGTTCTTGCCATATCCATTAGTTCATCGATTCCAAGTATAATAAATATGGGCCAGAGCGGTAATCCAAAACTGGCAGCAGTACCCAGCAAAATGACCAATGATGCCCTGGGCACCCCGGCAACACCTTTGCTGGTAAGCATGAGAGTAAACACAATCAGCAGTTGTTTTTCAATGCTCAGGTGGATTCCTGCGACCTGGGCTACAAAGATTGAAGCTAATGATAGGTATAAAGTTGTACCATCCAGGTTAAAACTATAGCCTGTTGGTATTACAAAGGCAACAATTTTCCTGGGAACACCAAATTTCTCCATAGCCTCCATGGCTCTGGGCAAAGCCGATTCGGAGCTCGTGGTTGCAAATGCAATAGTTGCCGGTTCTGATATAGCTCTTATAAAATTCCGAATGGGAATTTTAAGAATAACCATAATTGGAATGAATACCAGCATCACAAAAGCAATGAGAGCGACATACAGGGTTGCCAGCAACTTAAATAGATTTGCCAGTATGCCTAGTCCCCATATGCCCTACTGAGTAAGCAATTGCAGCAAAAACAGCTATCGGGGCAAGAAACATCACCAGGTTGGTAAACTTGAACATGGCTTCTGATAAACTTTCAGCAAAATTTACCATTCTTTTCCTATGGTTTTCTTTCAGCATGGCCACAGCAATTCCAAAGAAGATGCTGAAAACAACAATCTGCAGAACTTGTCCTTCATAAATTGCTTTTGCAATATTTTCGGGGAAGATGTGGAGGATGATTTCTTCCAATGTCTGCGCTTTCACTTCGGGAACATTTTGCTGGGCAAAATCAGGTGGAATGCTCACACCCATTCCAGCCTTACTCAGGTTGATAGCGAGCAGACCGATGAATAATGCGAGGGTGGAAACAATTTCAAAATAAACTATTGATTTCCAGCCCATCCTTCCTACTTGCTTAAGACTGGAGTGACCGGCAATGCCAACAACCAGCGTTGCAAATAATAAGGGAGCAATGATGGTCTTTACCATCCTGAGGAAAATCTTGCTGAAAAGATTCAGGTGGATTGCCACAGAAGGGAAATCGTGCCCGAATTCCACCCCCAGCACCATGCTGATGAGAATCCATGTGGTGAGGGATTTCTTGCGAAAAGCATACCACACCAATAATGCAAGGGCAAGCCAGCGGAAGATAGTCAATAAGGATAATCCAAGACTCCAGGCATTTAGAAATTGTCCTGTTTCAAGTATGATCACCAGGCTTATACCCGATAATAGAATCTGTAAGAAAGATTTATTTGAAATGCTCATTTAGGCAAATGTAGTGATTTTCCCTTTTTTTATTTGAATATCGCCAACTCTCACTGATTGCAGCAATATCAGCATCTGAGCACAGTTATTCTATCGCTATTTCATTCAGATTCAGACTAATCTGGAAATCATTATCCTATGTATTCCAAACATACAAGGTGAATGATTGTTGTCTTAGAATAATTTTAGCAATTCAATTATGGAACTATTTTCAATTCCAACAGGAAATTTCAAACTGGATGGAGGGGCTATGTTCGGAGTAGTGCCCAAATCTATCTGGAATAAAGTGTATGCCGCCGATGAAAATAACCTGATTCCATTAGCCATGAGGTGTTTGTTAATTGTTGACCGGGACCGTAAAATCCTGATTGATAATGGGATTGGGAATAAACAGGATGAAAAATTTTTCAAACACTATTATCTACATGGTGATGACAGTTTGGATAAATCTTTGGCCGGGATTGGGCTAACCAGAGAAGATATCACTGATATGTTTCTTACCCATCTCCATTTTGATCATGCCGGAGGTAGTATCAGCAAGGATTCGCAGGAAAATTACAAGCTCACTTTCCCGAATGCTACATATTGGATCAGTCGTCCCCAATGGGAATGGGCTGTCAATGCAAATCCAAGGGAGAAAGCATCTTTTCTCAGGGAAAATATTTTGCCAATTGCTGATTCCGGCAAATTGCGCCTGTTTGACGGACCCTTCGAACTTATACCCGGTGTCGAAATAGCCATCTTTAATGGTCATACAGTAGGACAAGCCATTCCTTTTATCCAGTATCGGGGCAATACCATTGTATTTATGGCTGATACCATCCCTACTTCTGCCCATATTCCGCTTCCATATATCATGAGTTATGATACGCAGCCGCTTATCAGCTTAAAAGAGAAGGAAGAGTTCCTGGAAGCAGCAGTAAAAAATGGATATATACTATTTTTTGAACATGATGCTTTCACTGAATGCTGCACTGTTGAGCTTACAGAGAAGGGGTATAAGTGTTCTAAAAGCTTTGCGCTCAATGATTTTATCGAAAAAGGAAGAAAAATTATTGCTCCTGCTTCAAATTAAAGGATTTATTTCTATAAATTTACTCTTTCACACTATCCCTGATCATTTGTACCGTATTGAATCAAAAGTAAGGACTACTTCTGCTGAATTTAAAACAGGAGAAGCCGGTTTCCTGGATTTATTATCCAGGCATAAGTCATTGTATGATGGTGTGCTGAACTCTGTTCCGGAAGAAGCTATCAGAAAACACAAGGAACGGGGGAAATTATTGGCAAGGGAGAGGATTGATCTTCTCATTGATCCCAATACACCTTTTCTTGAATTATCTCCACTGGCAGCATATGGTATGTATAACAATGAATTTCCAAGTGCAGGTATTATTACCGGTATTGGTGTTATTCATGGCCGTGAAACGATCATTGTTGCTAATGATGCGACAGTAAAAGGGGGTACCTATATAGAGCAATCCATAAAGAAACATGTGAGGGCTCAGGAAATTGCCATGGAGAATCATTTACCCTGTGTTTATATGGTGGATTCAGGAGGCGTGTTTCTACCTGAGCAAGCCCGGGTTTTTCCTGACAAGTATGATTTCGGACGATTTTTCTTCAACCAGGCAAGGATGTCTGCTCTTGGCATTCCTCAGATTGCAATTGTAATGGGTTCATGCACTGCAGGTGGAGCCTATGTTCCGGCGATGAGCGATGAAACGATTATTGTGCGCAACCAGGGTACGATTTTTATTGGGGGCCCACCTCTTGTAAAAGCGGCTACAGGAGAGGAAGTAAGTGCAGAGGAACTCGGTGGAGCTGATGTTCACACCAGTATCTCGGGAGTGGCCGACCACCTTGCAGAAAACGACCGCCATGCCTTACAGATCTGCAGGGACATTTTCCTGACTATGAAAAAGCCTGCAAGGCAAGTTCTTGATTTAGCTCCTGTGGAGGAACCCTTTTATGATCCAAGAGAGTTGTATGGTATTGCACCGGTTGATCTGCGAAAACCTGTTGATTCTCATGAGATCATTGCCAGGATTGTCGATGGAAGCAGGTTCCATGAATTTAAGGCCCGATATGCACCAACTTTGGTAACTGGTTTTGCCAGAATCATGGGTTTCCCTGTTGGGATTATTGCAAATAACGGAGTCCTCTTTTCTGAGACGGCCCTTAAAGGTGCTCATTTTATTGAATTATGCACCAGTAGGAACGTCCCTATAATATTTCTACAGAATATCACTGGCTTTATAGTTGGGAAAGAGTATGAAAGAAGGGGTATTGCCCGTGATGGTGCAAAACTGGTGCATGCTGTTGCCAATGCAATGGTGCCCAAATTTACAGTAGTATTTGGGGGCTCATTTGGGGCGGGAAATTATGCAATGGCCGGACGTGCCTATGAACCCAGGCTATTATTTATGTGGCCGAATGCCAAGATAAGTGTGATGGGTGGCGAGCAGGCAGCTGGTGTACTCATTACGGTTAAGGAAGACCAACTGAAAGCAAAAGGAAAAATATTGTCGGAATCAGAGAAGGAAGCAATGAGGGCTAACATTCTGAAGAAGTATGAGGAAGAAGGATCAGCTTATTATAGCACTTCCCGACTATGGGATGATGGAATAATTGACCCCGTTGATACCAGGAAGATACTGGCAATGGGAATCTCTGCATCGCTAAACAAACTATGGGATGAAACAAAATTTGGTGTGTTCAGGATGTAAATCTGAATACCCGGTTTTTGAAAGAATCTACCACTAATTGTGACTTAACCAGGATGGTATTTAAATGCCATCATTCAGAATCATTACTAGTTTACAAGTTCTATTTCGTAAGACTATGGTTAAAAACAGTTTCAGATGTAGCTTATCAACCGCGGTTTACACTAACCGTCAGGTCATTAATCACGGGAAATCTATTACCATTGTGATACATGATATCAATGATGGAAACTGGAAGTTCTTTTCAAAGGAGGATAAGTCAAACCCAAATGAACAGGCGATCCTGGTTTCACTTCAGGAAATACTGATTATAGATCCATCCGTTGGAGAAATTGCTCATCTTCCTGAAGGTAGTATTGCGACCAGGAGATATATAGGTGATGATTGGAAAGTAGTATCCAATAAGTTTCAATCCCGTGTTGTTGAACAACCCCGGGAAAAATCTGAATAATAATTTTACTGAAATGAAACATTGCTCCACACTTTCACTTGTAATTGAAGATGATATAGCAACCATTGCCCTGAATCGCCCTGATATCAGGAATGCATTCAATGAAGTTATGATCTCGGAAATTACTGATGCTTTCCGTGAAATTGAAAAAGTGGAATCCATCAGGGCTATTATTCTCAGAGGTGAAGGGAAATCATTTTGTGCAGGTGCTGATCTGAACTGGATGCGAAATGTTTCGAAATATACGTTTGAACAGAATTACGAAGAGAGTTATCGATTATCACAATGTTTTTATACCATCTATACTTCTCCTAAACCTACCATTGCGCTTGTACACGGAGCTGCAATCGGGGGAGCCAACGGATTACTGGCTGCATGCGATATCGCCCTCTGTGATAACGAAACAGTTTTTTCGCTCAGTGAGGTAAAAATTGGAATTGTTCCGGCTTGCATTTCTCCATATGTGATAAAACGCGTTGGTGAGTATGGAGCAAGGGAACTTATGCTTACTGGCCGAAGAATCAATGGGCCGGAAGCAGAAAAATATAAACTTGTAAATAAGTCCTTGCCATCCTCTGAACTGGAGAGCTATTGCCGGAATATTACTGATTTGCTCAAATCCAGCGGCCCGAAAGCAATTGCACAATGCAAAAAACTGATCGATGAGGTAACCAATAATATAACATTGGATGAAGCATTGTCCTATACAGCCCATATGATTGCTGAAATCAGAGCCTCATCAGAAGGACAGGAAGGAATGGCCGCTTTTCTTGAAAAACGCCGCCCTAACTGGATCAACGAATCAGAAATCAATTAATTTTCAAGTCATTTGTCAGGTATTCCGGGAATTAGTATCTTGGATTTGTTTTAGTTCCAGTACATTTCATGTTGTGAAAATCAATGTTGGAGTTGAAAACCCGGCAGAATAGAATGGGATGCTTTTCCAATATCTATTATACCGGGGACTTTTTATCCACCAATTTGCAAATCCTGAAACGAAACAGGAACGTTTGAATTATAGCGTTCCACAGCAATAAAGCATGCTGTTTTAATGTAAATATCCTGTTTGATGAAAATTACGAAGGTTCTTATTGCCAATCGCGGCGAAATTGCGGTTAGAATCATGAAAACAGCCAGAAGGCTGGGAATCAAGACTGTTGCTATATATTCTGAAGTCGATATTGATAGCCGACATGTCGAAATGGCCGATGAAGCTTACTGTCTTGGACATTCAGCATTAGCTGATACATACCTTAATACTGCAAAAATTATTGCTGTCGCAAAGGATTCCTTTTGTGATGCCATCCATCCTGGCTATGGATTTCTTTCTGAAAACCCATCCTTTGTTACTGCCTGCCAGAATGCCGGACTTATTTTTATTGGTCCCGATAGCAATGTGATGCATGTAATGGGGAATAAGATTGAAGCCAGGAATTTTGCTGCCTCTATTGGGATTCCTATTACCTCGGGCCTCACAGGAACTCCTTCTTCGATCCTTGAACATGCTGATGAGATTGGCTTTCCTCTGCTTGTTAAAACTGCTGCCGAAGGAGGTGGAAAAGGGATGCGAATTGTTCGTTCAAAAGAAAATCTTATAAAAGCATTAGAATCAACTTCCAGGGAAGCAGCCAATTATTTTGCAGATGGGACGGTATATGTAGAGAAATTTGTCGAAAACCCTCGTCATATTGAGATTCAGCTTATCGGGGATCAGCATGGGAATGTGATTCATCTTTTTGAAAGGGAATGCTCTATACAGAGAAGGTATCAGAAAATTATTGAAGAAGCCCCCTCTCCAACTCTTAATCCTGCTGTGCGATCACAAATGGGAGATGCTGCTGTAGCCATTGGGAAAGCTATTGGATACCAGGGTGCCGGAACAATTGAGTTCCTGGTTGATGCCAGCTTGCAGTTTTATTTCCTTGAAATGAATACCAGGATTCAGGTGGAACATCCTGTAACTGAGATGACTACGGGAATTGATATCGTGGAGGAGCAAATAAGAATCGCTTCCGGTGAACCACTCAGGTTCAAACAGGAAGACCTTAAACAAAAGGGCCACGCCATTGAATGTCGTATATATGCAGAAGACCCTGAAAATGGATTTCTTCCTTCTCCAGGAAAAATGAATCTTTACCATGAGCCATCTGGGGCTAATATCCGCGTTGATTCAGGAATAGCCGGTAAGCCCGTTATTCAATCTTTCTTTGACCCTATGATTTCCAAGCTGATTGTATTCGGTGAAGATCGGGAATCAGCAAGGCATGGGATGATTGATGCATTGAATAATTATGTCATTCATGGTATCAAAAACAATATCTCCTTTCTTCATGCTATTCTTGAACATAAAGAATTTATTGACAATCAGATTTCTACTAAATATTGCGATGAATATACTACCATCCTAATAGAAGAGATTAAGCAAAAGATGCTGGATGTTGATATCCGGATTCCCTTGTTTGCCGGATTAATAGGTAGTTTACAGAAAGCAGTACAAGCAGATTCTAATACCTGGGATAAGATCGGATATTGGAGAATTTTTATGCATCTAAGCCTTCAGATTGGAACGGTTATCCATAAATTAATAATCAGGGAGTTCTCAAGGCATCAATTAAAACTAATATGGAATAGCGAGGAAACTGTTGTTGATTATCATTGCTTTCCTGATGGTAAAACAGAACTTATCGTTGGAAACCAGCATCATCTTACATGGTTGTCGCAACCAGAGCCTGGAAAAATCCTGGTAAATTCTTCCGGCATTACATTTGAGGTAACCAGGTTGGACCTACTGCCTCCTCAGCCTGAATTTTCCGGTTCAGAAGGAATGGGAGCATCAAATCTTGAGAATATTATTTCTCCCATGCCAGGGAAGGTAATAAAGATTTGTGTTACAGAAGGCCAGGCCGTTACTAAAGGAGACCTGCTGCTTGTAGTAGAAGCTATGAAGATGGAAAACAACATTGTTTGTCCAGGTGAAGGGATAGTGGATCGCATTAATGTGTCAGTAGGAGAGCTCGTCGATGGGAATACGAAACTCATACATGTGAAGGAAAACGAGTAATAGGCTTTCATTTGGAGAGATAATGAAAGTGCTTTATGTTTTCTCAATCAGGAAGTATATCATTTCTCAGACAGATTTCACTTGTAATCAAAACAGGAATTTAATTGTTTATTGATATTAGGAATAACAGTATAAAAACCAGAACAATCTGATTGTGAATCAGATAATTACTGCCAGCAAAGCTTTTGCATCTTATCGGGGGTAGATTCCGGGCAAGGATGAAAAGGGCTTATGCTTTTTATTATTTTAGCCTGTAACAAATACATTATTTGATCTTTACGCACTATGGACTATCAGCTTACAGAAGAACAATCATTAATCCGGCAAACCGTAAGGGATTTTGCAGAACGTGAAATCCGGCCTGTTGCTAAAGAACTGGATGAATCAGCCCGGTTTTCTCCTGAACTCACCAGGAAAATGGGGGAGTTGGGATTATTCGGGATTTCAGTTCCTGTTGAATATGGTGGACATGGAATGGATACTCTCTCATATATTATTGCTGTTGAGGAGCTTGCCAGGGTTGATGGTTCACAGGCAGCAACCATTGCAGCACATAATTCACTTGGAATTGGACCGCTGTACTACTATGGAACAGAAGAACAAAAGCATAAATATTTGCCCGCTTTATGCACAGGTGAAGCTCTGTGGGCGTTCGGCCTAACAGAACCAGATGCTGGATCCGATTCCAGGGGAACGCGAACAAATGCCTATCTGGATAATGGAAATTGGGTGGTAAATGGTTCTAAAATCTTTATTACCAATGGTTCTGCAGAGATTTCAATTGGAGCAACAGTTCAGGCTGTTACCGGGGAAGTTGATGGGAAAAAGCAATTCTCTACAATCATCGTTGAGAAAGGGACTCCTGGTTTTACACGCAGAACTATGCATGGTAAAATGATGTGGCGGGCCAGTGACACAGCAGAATTGTTTTTCGATGACTGTAAAGTCCCAGAAGCGAACCTGTTGGGGAAAATTGGTGAAGGATCAAAAATAATGCTTTCCACCCTTGACAATGGGCGCCTTTCAATTGCCGCCATGGGACTGGGTTGCGCACAAGGTGCCTTTGAACTTGCATTAAATTATGCCAAAGAACGCAAACAGTTTGGACAGCCAATATCAAAATTCCAGGCTATCGCATTCAAACTGGCCGATATGGCTACGAAAATTGAATTAGCCCGGAACCTGCTCTATAAAGCCTGTTGGTTAAAGGATAACCACCTTCCTTTTGCTAAAGAAGCCGCTATGTCGAAATTGTATTGCTCAGAAATCGCTAAAGAAGTTGCTGATGAAGCAGTTCAAATTCATGGGGGATATGGATTGATGAAAGATTATGATGTTGAGAGGTTTTATCGTGACCAAAGGTTGCTTCAAATCGGTGAAGGGACCTCTGAAATACAAAGAATGGTGATTTCCAGGTACATAGGGTGTTGATGGAATGTCTGATGTCTAATGTCGGATGTTTGATGTCGGATGTTAGGATGTGGGATGTCGGATGTTTGATGTCGGATGTTTGATTTGGGACCTGCCCGACTGAAATCTTAATCGTTTTGGATTAATATTGCCTCAGTCAGGCGGGTTAATTTCAGATGTCAATGTTAATGTCTGAAACAATTTTAAACCAGCAATATTCCTCCTGTTAAGCGGATTTTGGATTTTAGAGCTTGAAACTTGGTCCGCCAGCTGGCGGATGGATTTTGCATTTCTCCGCAGGCGAGCTTTGTCTTGGATTTCCGCTTCTGATGTTCCGAAGGGATGCCTTTAGCACGTCTTAATAATCACCTCTCCTTTGCCAAAACTAATCATATGGAAAGCATTCATATTACTGAAACACCAAGGGATGCGATGCAAGGTTGGGAGACAATCATTTCAACGCGTGATAAGCTGGAGTATATAAATATGCTCTTAACAGCAGGTTTTCACACTGTAGATGTGGGTAGCCTTGTATCTCGCCGTGCTGTTCCACAAATGGCAGATACCCGGGAAGTTATATCAAATCTGAACCCAGGTCATACCAATACACAGCTCATGGTGGTTGTTGGGAATCATAGAGGTGGCAGTGAAGCCTGCACCTTTGAGAGGATTCATCTTATTGGTTTCCCATATTCAACTTCCCCCACTTTTTTAAAGAGAAACATCAATTCAAGTCCGGAACAAGCATGGGATGAACTAAATATAATTCATCAAATGGCAAAGGATTCGGGTAAGAAAATAAGGGTATATGTTTCCATGGCATTTGGAAATCCATATGGCGATCCATGGAGTGAAGAGCAAGTGGTAGTGGAGGTGGAAAGACTCGGGAAAGCTGGATTTAACGACATAGTTTTCTCCGATATAACTGGTGTGGCTACAGTGGAAGTCATAAGCCGGCTCTGTTCAAAATTAATCAAAGAATTTGAGCAACTCACCCTGGGAATTCATCTTCATGTCGGACAGATGGACTGGGAAATTAAGGTAGAAGCGGCCTGGCAAGCTGGATTCCGATGGTTCGAAGGTGCCATTGGGGGGCATGGTGGTTGTCCGATGACCGGATATGAGCTTTTGGCAAACCTGGATACCCTGAATTTATTAGATTGGTGCAACCGAAAAGGAATCAATCATGGAGTTGATCCTGGTATATTAAACGAAAGTAAGATCTTCTCTGACAAAATATTTCGTTAAATGATCAGAGTAATGGTATTTTTAATATTTTCATATGCAAATTCCGGAATATGAATAAAGTGGTAAATGGCGCAATTGAAGCGATCAAGGGTATATCCGATGGGATGACGTTGATGGTAGGTGGATTCGGTTTATGTGGAATCCCTGAAAACTGTATAACAGCGTTGGCTGCCAGTGGCATCAAAGGTTTGACTTGTATATCCAACAATGCAGGCGTTGATGATTTTGGTTTGGGCTTATTATTGAAGAATCACCAGATTCATAAGATGATATCCTCCTATGTTGGTGAGAATGCTGAATTTGAGCGTCAACTGCTCAGTGGAGAATTGGAAGTAGAACTCATTCCACAAGGAACCCTGGCCGAACGTTGTCGTGCGGGTGGTTCAGGAATTCCGGCATTTTTCGTACCTGCCGGCTATGGAACTGAAGTAGCTGAAGGGAAAGAGATCAGAGAATTTAACGGGAAACCACATTTATTGGAACTTGCCCTAAATGCTGATTTTGCAATTGTCAAAGCATGGAGAGGTGACACCCATGGAAACCTTGTCTACCGGAATACGGCCAATAATTTTAACCAATCAATGGCAATGGCTGGAAAAATTACCATTGCTGAGGTTGAAGAACTGGTGCCCGCCGGGACTCTTGACCCCAATTATATTCATACCCCGGGAATATTTGTCCAAAGGATTTTCCAGGGAAGGGGATATGAAAAGCGTATTGAAAGAAAAACCGTTAGAGAATAATTTCGGATTTCGGATTGTTGATTTCGGATTTATTCTGCCAATCTTCAGTCCGCAATCTGCAATCCGCAATCAAAAATCCCCCTATAATGCCACTCACAAAAGAACAAATCGCACAACGTATTGCCCGGGAACTTAAGGATGGATATTATGTGAACCTTGGTATAGGAATTCCTACCCTGGTTGCTAATTACATACCGGAAGGGATGCAGGTTACCTTGCAATCAGAAAATGGAATCCTGGGGATGGGACCGTTTCCATTCGCAGAAGAGGTGGATGCAGATCTAATTAATGCAGGGAAACAAACGGTAACGGTTGTTGAAGGTGCCAGTTTTTTTGACTCTTCTCTCAGCTTTGCAATGATCCGGGGCGGACATGTAGATCTTACTGTGCTTGGAGCATTTGAGGTTTCTGAGAAAGGTGATATAGCCTCCTGGAAAATTCCCGGGAAAATGGTGAAGGGAATGGGCGGAGCAATGGATCTTGTTGCTTCTGCAAAGAATATTATTGTTGCTATGCAGCATACCAGCAAAGAAGGGTCCAAGCTTTTACCCAAATGCTCCTTGCCTCTCACAGGGGTAAATTGTGTAAAAAAGATTGTGACCGATATGGCTGTTATCGAGGTAACTGGTGACGGTTTCAGATTGTTGGAACGTGCGCCGGGAGTTACTGTTGAAGAAATACGTTCAGCCACAGCAGGCCGGTTGATCATTGAAGGAGAAATACCTGAAATGCAGTTTTAGCCATTGACTTTAAATAAGAACTGATTCTAACAGCATAAATGAAAACTAACTTTACTGTACCATATTTGTTCTGAAAAGAAACAAATTTGGTCGTAAACGTTTATAATTGAAAGGATTCCATAAAAAATTAACGTCCTATGAACTATCCAAAAAAAGTAACAATCGGAGATATTACAGTACGTGATGGTTTCCAACATGAAGAGAAATATATCCCAACACCTGCAAAATTATGGTTATCGGAACAACTGATCCTTGCAGGTTTCAGGCATATTGAAGTTACTAACCTGGGTAATCCTTCAGGCATGCCTCAATTCAAGGATGCTGATGAGATACTGAAAAAACTCCGCGCAAGTAAAACGGTTGCACATCTTTTACCCCAGGTGAGTATTACAGCCGTTACTATTCGTGAAAAGGCTATTGAGCGAGCAATACAAGCCCGTCAGGAAGGCTGGGGCCCCGACAGGATTCTTTTAATGGTATCAACCAGTGAGTCACATCATACGAAAAACTCCGGGCTATCACTTGATGAGTATTGGAAAATGGCAGAAAAGTATATTCCTTTAGCCAAAGATGCCGGGCTTAAGGTGAATGGTACAGTCAGTACTATTTGGGGTTGCCCGATTGAAGGCCCTACAAAAATGGAGAAAGCTGTTGATTTTGCTCAGCGATGGTTTGATATTGGTGCAAGCGATGTAGAACATGCCGATCATGACGGTTCTGCCTCCCCGGATAGGGTTTACCGATATTATTCAATGCTAATGGATAAGATTGGCCGTCCTGAAAAACAAATTGTTCATTTCCATACCACCAGGGGATGGGGATTGGCTAATGTATTAGCCGCTCTGCAGGCTGGTATGACCAATTATGAAAGTACAATGGGTGGAATTGGTGGCCAGCCGGCGAACTTTGTTGATGGTGTCCCGGTTGCCGGAACCGGTGCCTATTATTATGCTGATCCTGGAATTACCGGGTTGGTACAAACAGAGGACCTTGTGGTTATGATGGATGAAATGGGTATTGAAACAGGCCTTGATGTTGATAAAGTCCTCGAAATCGGTGCAATGGTAGAACGGATCGTGGGTAGAAGGCTTCGTTCGGAAACCGTTAGAACAGGAAGAATTCCTAAATCTCTGACAGGGAAAGGCTGAAAAGAAGTGAACTAGAGTGAGCTAAAGTGAACTAGAGTTGTCAATTGAATCTGCGAAAATCCGTGGTGAAATCCGTCCGCCAGCCGGCGGATCCGTGTTCCATTTTTGTCTGAAAGTGCAAACATGCCTGGAGTGAACTATTGTGCCTAAAGTGAATTAGAGTGTATACAGTTTTTGGAATTCCGGATACACCAGCGATTGGCAGGTGAAAGGCTATACTAACAGAAAATTGATTGCCAGCAACTTTAACGGTTATTTCCACGCTCCCAGTATAAAGCCGGAGAGGGTGAACCCAACCACCATATAGCCTGCATTGATTAGCATATATCGCCAGCCTTTCATTTCGTATAAGGCATTCAGTGTCATTGCCATTGCTACCCATCCGAATCCTGTAAGGAAACCATACAGTGCTCCTTCAGATGCACCGACCTTAGGGTCGGCAAGGAAAAATGCCAGGTTCGTTACCATGATCAGTGATAAAATAAAGGTAAATGACATGATCTTAGCCATATTGGCGTTCTTTGGTGCATCCGGACTCATATTAAGTTCTTTCATCCAGATTTTCCCGAAAAGTAAAGGGGAATACCAAATAGCACCAATTCCGTAAAAAGAAAGGGTTGATACCAGAACAGCCAGCCAGTTAATGTTTGAAGGATCCATAACAAAGGTGTTAGTTGTTGATTATTAGAATATTATCAACTCAATTTGTTGCCTTTTTAATGCAATAGAAGAGTAATGGGAAGCATATCGAGAAACAGTGCAGATTTTATAACAAATCTTCTGTATTATGGTTCAGTGTAGCACGACGAAGTGAAAGATTTTCCTGTGTGGAAATTCCGGGTTAAATATGTGAGCAGAAATATGATTGTTTAATAGTGATATAAACTATTGGTAAAGCAGGATCTCTGCTTCCCCTCTGACAATTGTGACACCATTCATGGCAAGTGAATCCAGGTCATTTACTATTGGATAAATGGAAACAGGGGCAATTTTTTCAATTCTCCTGATCAGTTGTGTGGTGAAGAATTTGCTATTCATAATTGCTCCCATAATGAGGATAGCATCTACCTTACAGTCCAGGACAGTGGACATAGAACCGATTTCTTTTGCAACCTGGTAAGCCATTGCATCCATAATCAATGTGGCTTGTTCGTCGCCTTCATCTACCATTGAAAGGACCTGGCTGAGTGATTTTGTTCCCAGGTAGGCAAGAATGCCTCCTTTCTCAGTAATCAACTGACGCATTTGTTCCCGCGTATACTTTCCGTTGTAGCAAAGGTCTATGAGTTGACCAACCGGCAGACTTCCTGAACGGGTCATAGAGAAAGGGCCATCACCATCGAAAGCCTGGTTCACATCCACAACTTTTCCTCCATGATGAGCTCCAACTGATACACCTCCACTGCCGATATATGCTACAACAAGATTAAGATCCTCATATTTGCGATTAATACTCTTGGCATATTCCCGCGAAACATTTTTATGGTTGAGTGCGTGAAAAATGGATGTACGTTCAATTTGTGGTATCCCGGAAACCCTAGCAATCGGCTCCATTTCATCAACAACCACAGGATCAGCAAGGTAAGCTTTAGCATTGGGAAGCATACCAGCAATTCTATCTCCAATTAAGCCTCCGAGATTCGTAGCATGCCGTCCCATAACGCCTGTCCGAAGGTCTTTCTTCATCGCTTCATTCACTTCATAAATTCCGGATTTTACCGGCTTGATGAGGCCACCACGAGCCATCACCACCGTAATTTCCGCCAGTTCAATCTGGTTGTTGTTTAACTCCTGCATAATAAGTTTTGTGCGGTATTCCAATTGGTCAATCACATCAGCAAAGGCAGCCTGATCCTCAGCCTTGTGGCGGATAGATTTGAGGAATATGAGACTGGTATTGCGATAAACTGCAATCTTAGTAATATCAACTTCAGGATAGATGACCAGAATGCTTTTCATGGAATGCTTGTTTTTGTTGGTTTGTCAAAGTTAGAAATATTTGATAAATCTCCTCCCGAAAGCCATTTATAAGTTTAGATGATAGAATTTGATAGTTTTCGTCTTGTTGAGTATTCTCTTTTGAGGGTTTTTAGTCGAAATATTTGGGTGTTTTAGATGGTACACTTTTAAAGTTTATCACAATGATAGGCTCGCCATTACTTTCAGTACCAACTCAACCTGCACTGGATCGAAAATATGTATACTTATTTTCATTCGCATTTACATATAGAACACATGTACATATCTAGATATCAAATAAATATTGTATCTTTGTATACCAAACCCAAACTCCTTTATTATGAAAACAAAATGGCCGATTGTGATTTCTATCCTTCTGTTACCTTTCATTTTTGCAAATATTAGTGGAGATGAATACATTGTACTTAGTTGGAATGATTTAGGGATGCATTGCTCCAATAAGGACTTTTCAAAACTTGCAGTGCTTCCACCTTATAATAATCTGAAGGCCCAGGTAATTCGAAAAGGAACTGCTGAGACTCTGCCTGAAATTGTTACAACAGGATTAAACGTTCACTATTCAATCCCGGGGAATACATATTCAGTAGGTAAGACAAATTTCTGGAGTTATTCTCAGCAATTATTTGGGGTGAGTTTAGCTCCCAATATCGGACTTACCGGAGTTGGTTTAACTGGCACCATGAACCCTTTCAGTAATCACTATGCTGTTGAGGGCGTACCGATCACACCCTATACCGACAATAACCTGTTGACGGAGAATCCGTACCAATTAGCTTTAGTTGAAGTCTATAACAGTTCCAATACTCTATTGGCATCAACACAGCCGGTAATCCCGGTTTCAAATGAGCTAAGTTGTGTCAGTGCTGGATGCCATTCAAGTGAGCAAGCCATTTTAAACGAACATCCACGGGAAGGAGGCTTTAATCCAAATGCCACCCCCATTCTATGCGCTAATTGCCATTCAGATAATGCACTTGGGATGCCGGGTCAGCAAGGCGTTCCTTCTTTTTCTTTTGTTATTCATGATAAACATAAGGATAAGACAAACGACTGCTATAAATGCCACCCTGGGCCTAATACTCAATGTTTTCGTGATGTAATGTTCACAGATGGAATGACTTGCCAAAACTGTCATGGAAATATGAGTAATGTTTCATCTAGTATTGAAAATGGTCGGGAACCCTGGTTGGAAGAACCTTCATGTGGAGCTTCAAACTGCCATGGCTCAAATTATGGGGAAGAAACAGGAAAATTATTCAGGAATTCAGTTGGACATGGTGGATTATACTGCAGTGCCTGCCATGGTTCCCCCCACGCAATTCAACCCACCATTCAGCCAAATGATAATGTCCAGAATATTGCCCTGCAGGGTTTTTCAGGAGTGCTTCGCCGTTGTGAAGTATGCCATGGCACTGTTCCTACAGCTGCAGGTCCTCATGGGTATTTACCCGCAACACTTAATCTTACGGTATTCCTGGAGAGCCTGTTTGCTGGCACAGCCATGAACAAAGCCCAGGATGAAACAGGTAATCAATTCACCGGTCCAATAGCAGATAAGATTGCCATTGAACTGCATAATTCATCTCCTCCTTTTACCTTAGCCGCAGGACCATTTATTGTGAACCTGAATACAAATGGTTCAGCTTCACTTTCTTTGCCAGTTTCAATGAATTCCAGTTATTATATTGTTGTAAAACACAGGAATAGTGTTGAAACCTGGAATGGAACACCTCTGTCATTAGGCGTAGGAACGGTCAATTATAATTTTAGTTTGGCAGCAAACCAGGCTTATGGAAATAATTTAAAACAAATAAACGGGAAGTATGTAATTTATACTGGTGATGTAAACCAGGATGGGTTAATAGATGCAGCCGATATGATAAGTGTTGACAATCAGTCTGCAACCTTCGCCCAGGGTTATCTCCCCACAGACATTAACGGTGATGGAGATGTTACTTTTGCTGATATGGTAATGGTCAACAATAACTCAACCCTGTTTATAGGGAAGATTATTCCCTGAGTTATTGCTAGAGACAAATTCAACAGATAAAAAAACGTCTCCATTTTTTCAACAATTAAGGCCAGGAATTCCTGGCCTTAATTGTTATCATTGTCAATTATTTCCTGGGGTTAGGGGACCCCCCCCCCCCCCAAGGGGTTTGGTGGGGGGGGAAAAAGTTTTGGGGGGGTGGGGTTTTTCCATTGCAATGTGATTTTTTAATTGCTTAAGCCGGAAAGGTGCAAGATCAGCATTCGACATTAGACATCTTTCTTATGAAAATTCCCGCCATCCTTCGACTACAGAAGGAACCCCCCCCCCCCGAAAATGAATATGCTTTCAGTCGGCCAGGTCCGACATCAAACATCAAACATCCGACATTCCACAATCACATATTCCTCCTATACCTGCCACCCACTTCAAACAAGGCCTGGGAGATTTGTCCCAGAGAACAGTATTTTGCAGCATCAATGAGTGCTTCAAAAAGGTTTGATCCCAAAATAGCAGCTTCTTTCAGTCGTTCCATATGTTGACGGCTCTCTTTCTGCCAGGCATTGTGGAGGTTGGCCAGCATGGCTACCTGGTATTGCTTCTCTGCTTCGGTTGAACGGATCACTTCTCCCGGAACATTCGTCGGTGACCCTTTTGAAGAAAGAAAGGTATTCACTCCCATAATCGGGAGTTTTCCGGAATGCTTTTGATGCTCATAATACAATGATTCTTCCTGTATTTTACTTCGTTGGTACATAGTTTCCATGGCACCCAATACGCCTCCACGCTCAGTAATCCGGTCAAATTCAGCAAGAACAGCCTCTTCCACAAGTTCTGTGAGCTCTTCAATAATAAATGAGCCCTGTAAAGGATTCTGATTTTTTGCCAGTCCTAATTCATGGTTAATGATGAGTTGTATTGCCATAGCCCGACGCACCGATTCCTCGGTTGGAGTGGTTATAGCTTCATCATAGGCGTTTGTGTGCAATGAATTACAATTGTCATAAATGGCGTATAAGGCCTGTAAGGTTGTTCGGATGTCGTTGAAATCAATTTCCTGGGCATGAAGGGAACGGCCGGAGGTCTGAATATGATATTTCAGCATCTGCGAACGGGGTCCTGCCTTATAAAGTCCTTTCATCGCCTTTGCCCAAATGATACGTGCCACTCTGCCCATCACTGAATATTCAGGATCCAGTCCATTGGAGAAGAAGAAAGAAAGATTGGGAGCAAAAGCATCAATTTCCATGCCCCTGGAGGCATAATATTCCACGTAGGTAAATCCATTGGCAAGGGTGAGTGCCAGCTGGGTGATAGGGTTTGCCCCGGCTTCGGCAATATGGTAGCCGGAAATAGAGACAGAATAAAAATTCCTGACATTATTCTGGATGAAATATTGCTGTACGTCACCCATCAAACGGAGAGAGAATTCGGTGCTGAAAATGCAGGTATTCTGTGCCTGGTCTTCCTTCAGAATATCTGCCTGCAAGGTGCCTCTTACTTTAGAGATGGTATCAGCTTTGATTTTTTCATAAACCTTTGCCGGTAAAACATGGTCTCCTGTTATTCCTAAAAGCATCAGACCAAGTCCATTATTTCCCTTAGGGTATGAATTTTTCCTGCCGCCATCTGCAAGGGTAGAATCATATTTTGGCCTGGGCAGGCCTGCTTTATCCCAAATGGAAGCCAGTTTCTTTTCTACCTCTTTTTCAAGTCCGTGTTCCCTGATGTATAACTCACATTGCTGGTCGATGGCAGCATTCATGAAATAAGCCAGCATCGCCGGAGCCGGACCGTTGATTGTCATTGAAACCGACGTTGCCGGGTCACATAGATCGAACCCGGAATAGAGCTTCTTAGCATCATCAAGGCTGGCAACAGAAACACCTGCATTTCCTATTTTACCATAGATATCAGGCCTGATATCCGGGTCTGCCCCATATAGGGTGACGGAGTCAAAAGCCGTAGATAATCTCTTGGCCGGCATCCCCAACGAAACATAATGAAACCTCTTATTAGTTCTTTCTGGTCCGCCTTCCCCGGCAAACATGCGGGTTGGATCTTCATTTTCACGTTTGAATGGATAAACCCCGGCAGCATATGGAAACTCTCCGGGCATATTTTCCCTAAGGTTCCATTTTAAAATATCGCCCCAGTCACGATACCTGGGCAGACTGATCCTGGGAATCCTTAGGTGTGAAAGACTTTCAAAGTAGGTTTGTACCTTGATTTCTTTGTCACGAACTTTATATGTATAGAAATCCTTATGAAAAGATTTCACTTTCTGTTCCCAGCCCTCAAGGATTTTTCGGTTTTCAGTTTCCAGCTTTTTCTCCTCTTCATGGAGTTGTTCAAGCAGTTGTTTCTGTAATTCCGGCTTATTTGAAAAAGCACCTGCTGATTTCTGAAGCGCATAAATCCGGCTGGCATTTTCAGCTTGTTCTTCTGTCCAACGGTTATAATTTCTGATAATATCTGATATATCAGTCAAATAGCGTGTCCTTGAAGGAGGAATGATCCATTGATGAGCTTTCTCTGTGGGAGGCGCAATATAGGTGGACTTGAAACCAGCCTGTGCTTTGCTGTTCAAGGTAAAAATCAGAGCTTGGTATAGACTGTTTACACCAGGATCATTGAATTGGGATGCCATCGTGCCAAATACAGGCATCTCTTCCAAATCGGTTTCAAAAAGCTTGTGATTCCTCTGGTATTGTTTTCTGACATCTCTCAGAGCATCCTGGGCACCTCTCTTGTCCGATTTATTGATTACCACCAGGTCGGCAAAGTCCAGCATGTCTATCTTTTCCAATTGGGTTGCAGCTCCATATTCCGGGGTCATCACATACATATGAACATCGCTGTATTCAACGATTTCCGTATCGGATTGTCCAATACCTGATGACTCAAGGATAACCATGTCGAAGCCGGCATTTTTGACAAGGCAAAGAACATCCGGTATATATTTTGAAAGGGCAAGGTTGGCCTGGCGGGTTGCCAAGCGAGCGCATATAAACTCTTGTACTGTGAATGGAATTCATCCGTATCCTGTCACCCAACAAAGCACCGCCTGTTTTTCTGCGACTGGGATCCACAGAAACAATGGCAAGGTTCTTTTCCGGAAAGTCCTGTAAAAATCTACGGACCAGCTCATCTACCAGTGATGACTTCCCGGCTCCGCCGGTTCCGGTTATTCCTAATACAGGCGTAGGGTTTTGAGAACAATCTTTACCCAGTTTCTTTAATAAAGGTTTAACTTCCTGTGGATGGTTTTCAGCAGCTGATATCAATCGGGCAAGTCCACGATGATTATTCACTGAAAGGTCAAGATCAGAATCTTGCAGATTCACCCCGGTGGGATAATCAGAGAGCTGGACTACTTCATTAATCATCCCTTGTAATCCCATATGCCTGCCATCATCCGGAGAATAAATCCTGGTAATACCATAAGCTTGTAATTCTTCTATTTCATGAGGTAAGATGACTCCACCACCTCCTCCAAAGATCTTTATATGATTGCTGCCTCTCTCTTTCAGTAAATCATACATATACTTAAAAAACTCCATATGTCCCCCCTGGTAAGAGGTTAGGGCAATAGCCTGGGCATCTTCCTGAATTGCACAATCCACAATCTCCTGCACCGAACGGTCATGCCCCAGATGGATTACTTCAACCCCTGTGCTCTGAAGAATTCTTCGCATAACATTGATAGCGGCATCATGTCCATCGAAGAGGGAAGCTGCTGTTACAATCCTGACATGATTTTTTGGCGAATAAGGGCTTATGGAATCCATGGAAGTATTTGGGTTTCAAAGTTGATCATATATGCAAATATATATATTTAATAGATTTGGAAGAACTCTTTTCATTGTGTATATTTATCACTTAATCAGCTATATCTTGTTTATAAGTAGTATCATTCAAGCCCGGTATTCTTCCTGCCATATTCTTGGGTTTTTATGGCTATTTCTACATTTTAATCTGCAAGCACAGCAACCCTTACGATTCGACCGGATTGGCAGAAATGAAGGGCTCTCTCAGAGTAGTGTTAACTGCATGGTTCGCGACAGGGATGGATTTATGTGGTTCGGCTCCCAGGATGGGTTGAACCAGTACGATGGCCGGAAATTCCTTGTCTTCCAGCATCAACCAGGCGATTCTAACAGTTTATCAAACAATTATGTAGTTTCAATCGCCGAGGATGAACAGGGTTACCTGTGGATGGGAACCATGACCGGAGGCCTTAACCGGCTTGATAAAAGAAAAGGTTCCTTTCAGGCTTTCAGGCATCAGGATTCAGTAAATTCCATTTCGGAAAATACAGTGTGGACTGTTATTGCCGATGGTGAGGGGAACATTTGGTGTGGTACCAGTAAAGGACTAAATTGTTATCATAAAAAAAACAAACGTTTTGACGTCTTCCGACCGGTAAAAGGAGATACCAACAGCCTTACCACTGATATGGTAGTAAGCCTTTATAAAGATAGTCGGGGACGTATTTGGATCGGGACAGTCGAAGGATTGTGCATGCTCGACAGATCAAAAAACCGGTTTACCAGGTTCCATAACCCTTTTGAACAGGAACTCCCCGGGGCTAACCTTATCTGGTCAATTACTGAATCACTTGCCGGAGAAATCATTACTGGGACTAATAATGGTGTGTATGTGCTGGATCCTGATCGAAGGAAATATGCACGGATTGCAGGTTCTCCCAAAGATTTGCCATTGGTGGCCTGGTCGGTCACAGCTCAATATCCGGGGAAAGTATGGGTGGGCTCTGACCGTGGTTTGTTTCAATGCCAGACTGAGGGACAAGGCATTGAAGCCTATCTTCATAACCCGGTAGACCCCAATAGCATTTCTGATAACAATATCTGGTGCCTGCTCAAAGATCCATCAGGTTTCTTGTGGGCCGGGACAAACAATGGCATTTCAAAATCAAAATCTTCATCTGCACATTTTAACCTCATCACCGCAGGAAACCAGAAGCCCAATGTCCTTTCTTCTGCCAAAATCATGGCTATTCTGGAGGATCACAATGGTTACCTATGGCTGGGAACGGATGGGGGAGGGCTTAATTGTTTGTCGCCTGACAGAAGCGTTGTGAAAGTCTACAATTCTTCTAACTCTGCTTTGAGAAACGACAACATTTGGGCACTTTCAGAAGATAAAGAAGGGAATATCTTTATAGGGAATTACCAGGGAGGGGTCCACCGATTCGACCGAAAGACCGGCAAAATTAGTGCATATCCCATCGGGCAAAATGGGGCATCAGAACTTGCAAATCCAAGAGTGTTGTGCATGTTATGTGCTAGTGATGGGAAAGTATGGATCGGAACAAGAGGTGGAGGCTTAAGTTGCCTGAATCCGGTTACCGGTCAGTTTACCATGTATTCAAATGACAAGGCCAATCTTTCAGGATTCCCTTCCAATACTGTGCTTTCATTGGCTGAAGATGCTATTGGTGGGATATGGGCAGGGACTCATGAAGGTGGACTCGCCTGTTTAAAGCCAGGGGGCCGGCAGTTCCTGGTATTGAAACATGATGCTGATAATGTCGGAAGCCTTTCAGATAACAATGTCTGGTCTATCAGGTTTGACAAAAAGGGCAGATTATGGGTCGGGACTCAGGGTGGGCTGAATGTGTGTGAATCGCCCGAAAATCAGTTGGAATTCAGGTATTTTTCTACAAAGGATGGACTAAAGAGCAATACTATTCTTGGCATTCTCGACGATTCTGAAGGAAATCTATGGCTAAGCAGCTTTAATGGGATTTCCCGACTCGAAATGAAAACGTTTGAAAAAATGTCGGAAGAGAATCTTAATGACCCATCTTACCTTTTTACCCATCCTTTATTCTGTTCTTTCGATACCGATCATGGGCTTCAGGGACTTGAGTTTAACCAGGGAGCAGGTTTTCATGGAGCTTCGGGATTATTGTATTTCGGAGGGAATAATGGACTTAATTATTTCTCTGAAAAGGATGTGAAGGCCAGTTCTTTTCAACCTCCTGTCAGAATTACTGCAATGAAAATATTCAACAGGGAGGTGCTGATTATGCAGGGTGACGGAAATGAGCTGGCAGATGATGCTGTAGTTTTTAAAGATAAGAGGAATTATTACCTTCCCGTGAGCATCTCTTACCTGAGAAAGATTCAGCTCTCTTATCGCGAAAGCGTCATCTCCTTTGAATTTGCAGCTCTCGATTTCTCTAACCCGGGCAAAAATCAGTATGCCTATAAGATGATCAACTTTGATGAAGATTGGAATTATGTAGGCCCACAGAACATTGCCACTTACACCAACCTGGATCCCGGAGAGTATACTTTGCTGATCAGAGGAACTAATTCGGACGGAATATGGAACCAGCAGGAGACGGTCCTTCAAATCATCATAACCCCGCCTTTCTGGCAGAAAAGCTGGTTTGTTATTTTTGGAATTATAGTAGTACTTCTGCTTCTCTTCCTGATTATGCATAAAGTTCTGAATTACCAACGTAAGAAAGCAAAACGAGAGAAGGAACTCATCGAACTGCAACTGAAATCAATCAAAAGCCAGATAGACCCTCATTTCGCATTCAACGCCCTGAATACCATTGCTGGTTTTATTTATTCTGAACAACCGGATATAACCTATGACTACTTTACAAGGTTTGCCCATATGGTAAGAAATATTCTGGAAGATAATGAGCAGATTTCCAGAACATTGTCAGAAGAAATTGAATTTGTGAAGAATTACCTGGAGCTGCAGAAAATGAGGTTTAAAGATAAATTCGATTATGAGATAATAGTCCATGAATCGATATCTTATCAAACACCAATTCCTAAGATGATTATACAGTCGTATGCTGAAAATGCCATTAAACATGGGCTCATGCATAAAACATCGGGAGGGATGCTGCATATCAGGATTGATAAAATTGATGACCAGCTGCTTGTCGTAATTGAAGATAATGGAATAGGAAGGGAGAAGGCTGCACTACTCAATACTGATACTACAAAACAGGGATACAGGATCATGGAGCAAATCCTTGACCTGTATAGTAAACTTTATCATACCAAAATTTCCCAATCTGTTATTGACCTGGTGGATGATGCAGGAAATGCCGGAGGTACCCGTGTAATTCTGGAGATGACTTTACCGGTAAGTAACATGTTTGATATCAATAAAAAATCTTAATCATGCAGGATAATGATATAAATCCCCGATCCATCAAGGTATTAATTGTTGATGATGAAGAAGAGGCCAGGAATCTGCTCGAAAGGCTACTCTATCGTATTCCTGATATTTGTGTAGTCGGCAAGGCTGCATCGGCAGATGAAGCACTTGAAATGATGGTCAGCACTTTGCCGGAACTAGTGTTTCTTGATATTCAGATGCCTGAGAGGAACGGATTTCAATTGATTGATTACTTTAAAAAGCTCATGTTAAATGCTAAAGTGGTCTTCGTCACAGCCCACGCCGAATTTGCTATCAACGCCATGAAAGTTTCAGCTTTCGATTATCTGCTTAAACCCGTACTGATGGAGCAACTCACCGAGACAATTCTAAGGTATAAAGCTGAGCGGATGCAAACAGCAAACGAAAGAAAGGGTGAACAACCACAGCAAAGGATATCAAGGCCCTGCAAAATCAAATTCAATACCCGCACAGGATATATCCTCGTATTGCCGGATGAGGTTATGTATTGTGAGGCAGATGTAAACTATACCCATATCTACTTAGGGAAGGACAATAAGGAAACCATCACAGTAAACCTTGGACGGGTTGAAGAAATCTTTGCCCCATATTCATTCTACAGAATCAGCAGATCTATCCTGATCAATCAGCAGTATCTTTCAAAAGCCGACCGCCAGAAAAAGCAATGTTTACTGGTTAAGGATGGAGAGCGCGTTTTCCTGGAAATACCCCCTAATCATATCCGGGAGCTTGAAAAATTGCTCGATGAAAATAGGTAATGCTCTTCTCTCCTTTACAATCTAAGAATTTCAAAAAATCAAGCTACCCTTCATCATTCGTATGTAAGGATTCGCCATGAATTTTGGTTGATTCATTCAATAAGCTGGCAAACAGTTGATTGCGTTTTTATTTTGATACAACTTTGTAAGCTGGAAAGCAGTTCTGCAAAGGGGCTTTCAAAGTAAATCATATCGATCAACCTAATATCCTGCTTATGAAAACCGCAACTATTTTCTTATTGTCATTTGTCCTATGGGCTGTCATTCCTGCTAATGGCCAAATTGGGTCAGAATATTTTGACCATCATTTTACTGAAGGATGGCAAATTATTCCAAGTGGAGTAGATGAGAACCTTCTTTCTGTACATTTTGCCAGTAGTTCTTCTGGTTATATCGGAGGCGCTCTCAACCGTTGTTTGAAAAGCTCAAATGGCGGACTGAACTGGTCAGCAGTTCCAGTTCCCTCCTATGCTGATTTTAATTCAGTCTGGGCAGCTTCTTCCGACCATGCTTATCTCGGAGGATGGGATTCTGTTTATTCGACCCAAAATGGTGGGTTGTCATGGCAAGCAGCCTATACTCAAACAATTAATTATGCAATCCATGATTTGCAATTCATTAGCCCCGACAATGGTTTTGCATTTATGACCTGGGCGCAAATGGCGAAAACTACTGATGGTGGAAATAGCTGGTCATTGGCAGCTGGAGCTGGTTTCACAGCATGGGACTTTTTTAGCGGATTTATGCTCGATCAAAACACAGGGTATGCTGTTGGCGATAACCAGGTTCTCTGTAAGACCACTGATGGAGGAGATAATTTCCAGGTTTATGAATGGAATGGCTACTTAGATTTTACCGGGATCAGGATTTGGGGTGTTTATGCAAACTCGGATATGAATGCAGTAGCTGTTGCAGATTCTGGTGTTATATTCCGCACAACTGATGGCGGGAACTACTGGAGCAGGAGTTCCATCGCCGGAACGGAAGATAACCTTATGGACATCTGCTTTATAAATGCCAATACAGGATACATCGTTGGTTCCAATGGAAAAGTATTCAAGACGACAGATGGGGGGGAGAACTGGATTCAGGAACCATCGGTGACTGATAACCAGCTGAATGCAGTTTTCTTTATCTCTGAAACCCTTGGCTGGGCTGTTGGCGATTTTGGGACTATCCTCAGATTCGAAGGGACTAATAGCGCCGGAGATAAGAGTCGCCAGGAATTCGCCGCAAAACTCACGATTTCACCTAATCCCGTTGAGAAAGACTCTTATGTTACTTTCACCCTAAAGGAAGCTAAAAATGTGAGAGTTGAAGTGCGTGATGCAACAGGACGGGTTGTCTCTGTTGTATCTGATGGCCTTCTTTCCAAAGGCGATCATTCTATTTTGCTGAACCTTGGAACATTAAAGAATGGTATCTATTTATGCCACCTCTCTTCACGGTGTGATAGCATTTGTAAGCCTTTTGTCCTTTCCAGATAAAACATAACATATTAGTAGTCAAGATATTAATAAACCTAAATTACACATGGTAACCCAATATAAATCGGAAAATGAAAACAAATACCTTTTTCAAAAGAGTGGCTTCAGCAGTATTGTTAACAATGGTTATGCTATATGTGAAGGAGTCAAGCTGTCAGGTTACTTTAAGTATCCTTCCTGTTAACACAACGGCCGTCAATGCCAGTATTCTGAATGTACATCAATGGCAGAATGTTTCATTACAGATGCAGGATCATTTTGTAGGACAATTGACAAGCATTGGCAAAATAAGCAAACTGTCGCGAGAGCATATCCTTTTACTGCTTAAGGAAATGCCTGCACCTGATCCCGAAAGCCTTTCAGCGGAAGCTTATAAAATCATCAGTAAGAAAGAAAACCTTCATTACCTGCTGAAATGTTCCATAGAGTCTATTCAAATGGTTGACAAAAATGTTGTGGCTCCTATTAAAATCATCATCATCGAAGGCAATAACGGGAAGGTTTTTTGGGAAAAATCAGTCAAAATCAACAAACTGGTATCCAATCCTGTCCTAAGTGAGCATATCCTTTTAAGTGAGGTTTTCCAACCTTCTATCGCAGATGTTTCGAATGAGATAAAGGCTCTGAAATACTGATTCAATTCTGTTATTCTAAACTTTTTTATACATAGCAAATGAAAACTAAAACACTACAATACAGGAACATCCTCCTTATGTTATTTTGCTGTCTTGTCGTTTTTACCACCGGTTGTAAAAAGGACGAAGATGGCAGTAAAACAAAAACGCCTCTATGGGTTTACAATGCCGGTGCCGACCCCTATCAATCAAAACCCTGTGTATCAGGAGATAATGTGGTCTTTTACGCTTCTGATGAAAATGTTGATGATGGAGTCTTTCTTTATTGTGTTAACCGGAATACCGGGAATCTCATCTGGAAAGCATTCGATAGCCTGGCCTTTGGTGCGGTGAGTCCTGTAATTTATAACAACCTTATAATCTCAGGAGGAGCGAATCCACATGCGTTAAACCTGAATAATGGAAATCGGGTTTGGAGATATATTGACCCTGACTATCTTCCTATTGAATACTCCTTGTATAACAACCCACTATTGGTAGGTGATGCGGTCTATTTTGCCGGTATGTTAGGTGTTTCAAAACATTCTGCAACCAGCGGAGGAAGGGTTTGGAAAACTGTAAACGATGAAACATGGACTAATTTGCGAAACTCAAGGCTTGTTCACAAAAGTGGTAAACTTTACTTTGGTAAAACCGGACCATTTACAATAACTTCCTTTATTGAAAGCTCTGGACTGATTGAATGGTTCGAGACATTTGAATCAGCTTTTGCCAATTTCCCTGCAGTTACTGATAATGAAATTTATATCGGGGTACAGGATGCCAATGTCAATACCAAAACGCTTCGTTGCCTGAATTTATCAGACCGGTCGGAAAAATGGGGTGTTAAACTTGGTACAATCTGGTCAGATATTGTTGTTGAGGGAAATAAGGTATATGCCATTGGAATGTCAACCATTCACTGCCGTTCTACTACTGATGGATCAGCAATATGGCATTATGAAATGCGTGCCGGTGCGGTGAGTGAACCCTTGGTGGTTGGTAACAAGCTGATTGTCGGCTATGGCAAGGGACTGCTGTGTTTCAATGCGACCTCGGGCGATATTCTCTGGGAATTCAATTCGGAAAGTAACGGAAAGGCTTACGGTTTCACCAGTCCAACCCTTGATGGTGACCGATTCTATGTTTCCTGCTCTGATGGAAATGTATATTGCTTTAGTGTAGATTAATCATTCAAAACTTAATATTATGAAGAAATATATTCAATTAAGCGGACTGTTCATTGTTGTTGCCGCATGCCTTTATGTGGTATTAGCCACCTCCTGCAAGAAAGACGAAGAAGATACAAGCGATGATATATTCTGGAATGAAAACTGGCTGCTGGGAACCTGGGAAGGTACAACGCCAGTAACAGGAGATCCTTTGTTTGATAGTAAAAAAATAAAAATCGTTTTCGAGGAGGTAGTTTTAAAAGCTGTAGACACCGTACCCAATAACACTGCAAAATCATGGTACTATAGTGGTGTATTTACATGGGATGTTGATGGAACATATCCCTGGACCATGCGATTCTATCACAATTCCTACCCTGCCGGGCTTGTAACTATTGGCTGGCAGAGCATGTCGATGCTCCAGGCCAATGTTACCGTTAACAACATTTCGCTGAGGGTGGGTGATACCGTTTCCCTTGATCCTAACCGGGAAATGGACTTCGATCTCGACTGGGGGCCTTACAACGATTTTACACGGGAAGTTCCTACCTATCTTGATTTTTATGGTGATATCGAAATATATCAGGGGGGTAATTACTTTGAAGCAGACTACCCTCCTACAGAAGGTGCGATGATACGGTTAACAAAAAAATAACTCTTCTTATAACTGGTGGTAGAATGATGGAGGCTGTCCCTAAAAGTAGGGGCAGCCTCCTGATTTTATCGAAAAGTGTTAATTAGCCTGGGTGGAATCTGGTTCTACCGGCCTGACGGGCTTAAGTCCCATGCTAGTCATAATATATTTCCCTCCGGAATTTGACCAGTCGACAAAATCCCTGTTGTTACAGAACCAGAAAAAATTGTCATCCATATTCACAACTGTGTTTTCTGGTATACCAAGAATAATTTCCATAGTTTGGTGGTGCATTCCCTCTGATTTCGGGAAAGTGAAAAAGGGTAACAACGTTAGTAATGTATCTTTTATAGTATAGGAATACCTAATGTTCTCAAGATAATTCGCCGCTATATGCTGCCTGAAAGCTGTGGCTTCCTTTATACTTGAAAGAAAGAGGCTGTCGTTTGTGGGTCTCAGGCTTACTTTTATCTTGCCTAATACCTGTTGCTTGTATATTTCAATATCATTGCCTTCCAATGGTTTCCAGTATTGTTCAGGGTTATCTGGTGCCATTGAAAGATGAATCAACTTCTGATTATAGGGAAATGCTTCCACTTTTGAGTCACTTGCTGTTTCAAGAGTACTTCTTGAATATTGATAAATAGCCCCTCCTCCACAAATCAGTCCGGCCACGATGAGCAGTCCGAAGACTCCAAAGACCTGCCATTGCACAGGCGGCCACTTGAGAAGCAATCGAAGCCCAAGGTAAATCAGCATTCCTGCCAGTCCAAGAGCAACTAGCCCAATGGCAATATAAGCCAGCCAAAGAATAGATGGACCCGGCATTAGCCATGAAAACAGGTTGGCAACTGTTGTATTTTCAAAGAAATATTGCCCGGTATTCATGGGCTCCCTGATGATATAGATAAGACTAAGCCCTACAAACATCCCTAAAACCAGCAGGAGTAAAAAGGCGCCCGAAGCAAGCCGAAGCAGTTGCAGGATCAGCCTGAAAACATGCGTCACAATCTCCGTGAGAAAACGAAGGAATTTGCCTAAGGACCGTAGCAGGGAATTACTGGTCTTTTTGATGCCTGATCCCGCTGACAACACTTCTTCCCTTAAGGTGTCGATATTAATCAGCCTGCGCTGCATCTCAAGCCTTTCAGAAGTGGTTCGGGCAGGAGGGATGATAAGCCACAGGATGACATAAATTATAGCTCCAACAGCATAAAGGAAGGTAAAAAGCACGAACAGAATGCGTACCCATGTGGGATCTATTTTAAAATAGGCGCCAATCCCGGCAGCAACACCACCAATAAGCCGATTATCAGGGTCACGGAATAACTTGCCACTCGATTTTCCGTCAAAACTCCTGTAACGGCTTTCAGCTTCCTGTCCCGACAACTGATCGGGTTCTCCCATACTGTTAATTACTTCATTGATTAAAGATAATGTAATAATGGAGTTTCCTGCCGATACTTTCTGTTCCAGCAATTCAGCGATCCTTCCTTCTATGTCTCCCAATATCTCTTCACATCCCTGATCAGCAGAAAAATGCCGCCTGAGGTTCGCCAGGTAGTTATTAAGGCGCTCATAAGCATCATCATCGATGTTAAATACCCGCCCTCCTATGTTGACTGAAAAATTCTTCTTCATGGTTATTGGTTGTTTGTTTGATCTGAAATAGTATTATGACCTGATAATAAGAGGTTAACAGCCCCTACAAGTTCGTTCCATCCTACCTGTAGTTCATCCAGGAATGAATGTCCTTCAGGAGTCACTGAGTAATACTTTCTGGGTGGACCAGAGGTAGATTCTTCCCAGCGGTAGCTGAGAAATCCCTCGTTCTTGAGCCTGGTCAGAATGGGGTAAAGGGTTCCTTCCACAACGATCAGGTGTGACTGTTTCAGCCTCTCAAGGATGTCGGATGCATAGGCCTCATTCCCGTTTATGGCTGCCAGCACACCCATTTCAAGTACCCCTTTCCTCATCTGGGCTATGGTTGATTCTGCTTTTTCCATTTGGATCTAATATGAATTTCGCGACAAAGATAATTCAATAAACAGTACTATGCAATACATAGTACTAAATAATGCAAAATAATTCAATTGATTATAATTTATATGCTTGATAAACAGGAAACTATAAATTAATAAAAATTAGTTGAGGTTATATTAAGTTTTCTGAAATGACGAAAAACAACTCTCCCCCGGCCCCTCTTTTCTAAAGAAGAGAGGGGAGTGGATTGTTATTCTTTCACCCATCTGTTTGGTATATTAGAGTATTCACAAGCCATCAGATCTGCAGACGTTGAATTGTTATAATTCAATCATGTTGTGAACTGGAAATATTATGTATTTTAGATTTAGTTTTTAACATGTGAGAAATGGTTAAACAGCTCCTCTTTTTATTAGCCCTGCTCATTACCTTGGGTGCGTTCTCCTTTACTATTTTCAGGCTTTCACGCTGGTTCAGATTTACGAAACCATTTCCAGTAAAGGATTATGGCAAGAGATTTAACCGCATGTTGTCGGTGGCTATCGGGCAAACGAAGATTCTTCGAAAACCGTTAATAGGACTAATACACGCACTTGTTTTCTGGGGTTTTATTGTGATTACCCTGGGAAGCATTGAGATGGTTCTCGAAGGTCTTACCGGTTGGGAAAGGCCGATGGCTGTCACAGGCTGGCTTTATACTTTTATTACAGCTTCAGGAGATATCATGGCTTATGTTATCCTTGTGGCTATTCTTGTATTTCTTGCCCGACGCCTTTTTATGCATGTAAACAGGTTCTATGGCATCGAAATGCAGAAAAAATCAAAATGGGACGCCCTGGTAGCTTTAGCCATCATCTTTTTTCTCATGAAATCACTCATTGGACTCAATCTCTCTTATCTCTCCCTTCATCCCGATGATTACAAAGGCGTTTTCCCTTTAAGCAGCTTGTTGCTCCCTTTGTATTCAGGCGTTTTTGACAGCGAAAATGCAAAAGTACTACATGAAATTTACTGGTGGTCGCATATCCTGCTGATCTTCATTTTTGCCAATATTTTGCCTTACTCGAAACATTTCCATGTATTCACTTCTGTGCCCAATGTTTTCCTTAGTCGTCTGGAACCGCTTGGATACCTTCCCAATATGGAATCGGTTACCCGCGAGGTAAAACTGATGCTGAACCCGGAGACTGCTTTTGCTGCAGCACCGGCTGATGCTCCTCCTCCGGGCAGATTCGGAGTGAAGGATGTTGAAGATGTTACCTGGAAGAATTACTTCGATTCCCTTGCCTGCACCGAATGCGGGAGATGCACTGATGTTTGCCCGGCAAATATTACCGGGAAAAAACTATCTCCCCGTAAGATTTTTATCGACCTGCGGGCCCGAATGAAAGAAAAAGGACCCGGGATGGTGAAATCAGGATTGGAATACAATGACAATAAATCCCTGCTCAAGGATTATATCTCCACTGAAGAATTATGGGCCTGCACCACTTGCAACGCCTGTGCCCAGGAATGCCCTGTAAATATCAACCATCCTACACTGATCGTTGAAATGCGGAGGTACCTGGTCATGGAAGAGTCGGCAGCTCCTACCGGACTGAATATGATGTTCACAAATATTGAAAATAACGGAGCACCCTGGCAGTTTTCACCCCAGGATCGGATGAAATGGGCGGAAAATCTGGAGATTAACGTTGCCTCCTAGATTTAGCTATCAGAATAAACCTGACAGGTTCAAAACCTGAAGGTTTGGGGATCATTTAGAAATGCCAACACTGCGTAGATCTTGACTCATTATCAAGCAAAAAATCACAAGTTGGATAATTCCTATTAAGCCTGTCAGGTTTATGTGTTGAAATAATAAAGGATAAAAAATTTCCCCGGAGTCGTTTTACTAAAGCATCCTATTCTTTAGATGCATACTTTTCAATCACCTTCAAAATTACCAATACCGCTTTTTCCATTGATTCCAGGGGAACATATTCGAATTTGCCATGGAAATTATGTCCGCCGGCAAAAATATTGGGGCAAGGAAGTCCCATATAACTTAACCGGGCACCGTCAGTACCACCCCTGATAGGAACTACCCTGGGTTCTATTCCCAGTTCAACCATAGCCTGGCGGGCGGTTTCAACTACATGAAATACCGGGACAACCATTTCCTTCATATTATAATACTGGTCTTTGAGTTCAGGTGTGAAAGTCCCATTTCCATAACGCTTATTCATGAATTCGGCACATTGCAGGAATACCGCTTTTTTCTGCTCAAACTTAGCTTTATCATGATCGCGGATAATATATTGTATAGTCGCTTTTTCAACACTGCCTTCCATGCGGATCAGATGATAAAATCCTTCATAATCCTGTGTGAATTCCGGCCTTTCATTTACAGGAAGCAAGGCATTAAATTCGGTGGCCATTAACAAGGCATTCTGCATTTTATTTTTAGCATAACCCGGATGAATATTTCTACCCTGGATAAACACCTTGGCACCAGCAGCATTGAAGTTTTCGTATTCCAGTTCTCCAATGGCTCCTCCATCCATGGTATATGCAAAATCTGCACCGAATTTTGCCACATCAAACTTGTCAACACCTCTCCCAATTTCTTCATCAGGGGTAAAGCCAATTTTAATGGGACCATGTTTTATCTCCGGATGCTTTACCAGGAATTCAACAGCTGCCATTATTTCAGTAATACCGGCCTTATCATCCGCACCTAATAGAGTGGTTCCATCAGTTACTATTAATGTTTGTCCAATGTATTCTGTCAATTCCGGAAAGTCTTTCGGAGAGAGAATAATTCCTAATTCTTGATTTAAAGTAATGTCCCCCCCATCATAATTCTCAACTATTTGTGGACGAATATTTTCACCACTCATATCAGGAGCTGTGTCCACATGCGAAATAAATCCTATCGACGGGATTTTGTTTTGAGTATTTGCAGGCAGAGTGGCCATAATATATCCATTCTCATCCAGCGATACATCCTCGAGACCCATAGCCAGGAGCTCTTCTTTCAGCAGGTTGAGCAGGTTGAATTGCTTTGCTGTACTAGGCATCGTTAGAGAACTATCATCACTTTGTGTGTCGATGGCGATATATCTCAAAAACCGGTCAAGAATCTCTTTTTTCATTCTAAAATTGATTTAAGTATTAGGTAAATGATCTAGCTAGTGCTGGGTGCCCCGAAGGGGAGCCTTTGGCTCTGGGTGTTGGGTGCTGGGTGCGTGCTGGGTGCTGAGCTTCTTTAGGGCAATCCGCAATCCACAATCCCACATTAAACATCCGACATCAAACATCCCAAAATCCAAGATCCAAGATCCAAGTCCCGGGTCTGAGTCCCAATCCAAGAGCCAAGTCTCAAGTCCCGAGTGCTGGGTGCTGAGCTTGGGCAACAATCCAAAATCCCACATTAAACATCCCACATTAGACATCCAACATCCGCCATTCTACAATCCGCAACAATCCGCAATCCGACATTAAACATCCGACATTAGACATCCCACATCCCTACTCTTCCGCTTTAGCCCTGAGACTATCCCAGATAAAATAGGAACAGAGGACAATAAGCATCACACCGGCTAAGCCTTCAGCAGCATGTGATTCAAACCATTCCCTGTTTACATAATTGATTTTGAAATTAGCAAGTACAGCACTAATAACACCCATTAAAGCACCGCCTGCAATAAAACCGGATGCAATCAGGGTGCCACGTTCTTTCCTGGCCTGGTTCAGTTTTTCGTTCTTGCTTCTCTTACTCACAAAGTTGGCAATGATTCCTCCAAGTAATAGTGGGGTATTTAATTGCAATGGGATAAACATGCCTAATGAAAATGCCAGGGCAGGAACTCCAATCATAGTGAGGATGAGAGACAGGAATGCTCCTGCAGCATAAAGCATCCAGGGGGCTGGTTGTCCGTTCATCATTGGGCCAATTACAGCAGCCATAGCATTTGCCTGGGGAGCTACCATGGCTGTATCACCTGTAAAGCCATAAGTTTTATTCAGGACAATGATAACACCTCCAACTGTAACAGCTGAAACAAAGGTTCCCAGGAATTTCCAGGTCTGCTGTTTATAGGGGGAAGTTCCTAACCAATAACCAATCTTAAGGTCGGTAATGAAGCCACCGGCCATCGATAATGCCGTGCAAACCACTCCACCGATGATAAGGGCTGCAATCATGCCAGAGGTGCCTTTTAGACCCACCGATACTAATATGAGCGAAGAGATGATCAGGGTCATCAATGTCATTCCGCTTACCGGGTTAGTCCCTACAATGGCAATGGCGTTGGCAGCCACAGTGGTGAAAAGGAAGGCAATGATCATTACAATGGCCAAACCTACAAAGGCATGCGTAAGGTTATGAACCACACCGAACTGGAAGAAAATGAAAATGATAACAGCCGTGAGAACAATACCTCCTGCAATTATTGCCATTGGAAGATCGCGCTGTGTCCTGAGATTGTCTTTCTTTCCCTCATGCTTGCCAAATATTTCCTTGCCAGCTAAAGAAATAGCTGACTTTATGATTTTGCTTGACCGTATGATCCCAATGATACCGGCCATGGCAATTCCACCAATTCCGATCGGGCGGACATAAGCCTTAAAAATATCTTCAGCCGACATGGATGAAATCAGAGCAGTAATTCCGGTACCAACAGCCAGTGTTTGTCCATCAGCAAAATAATTGATGATGGGAATCACAACATACCAGCCCACAAAGGAACCGGCACAAATTATGGCGGAGTATTTCAGCCCGATAATATATCCAAGTCCGAGTACTGCAGACCCCACATTGAGTTTGAATACAATTTTTGCTTTATCAGCAAGCATTTCTCCGGCAGGGATAACCCTGGTAGTGAAAACTTCTGCCCACCAACCAAATGTGGCAATAATGAAGTCGTAAACTCCACCGATGAGACCGGCCACCAGCAGTAATCGTGCCTGGTCACCTCCTTTGGCACCGGAAACCAGAACTTCAGTAGTTGCTGTTGCTTCAGGGAAAGGGTATTTCCCATGCATTTCACTCACAAAATATTTCCTGAAAGGGATAAGGAATAATATTCCCAGGAAACCTCCCAGTAAAGAAGAAAGAAAAACCTGGTAAAACTGTGCTTCCAGGTTCAGAATATATAAAGCAGGAAGGGTAAAAATAGCTCCGGCAACAATTACTCCCGAACTGGCGCCAATACTTTGAATGATGACATTTTCACCCAAAGCCCCTTTTCGCTTGAAAACAGTTGAAAGCCCAACGGCAATGATAGCAATTGGAATGGCAGCTTCAAACACCTGCCCGATTTTCAATCCCAGGTACGCAGCTGCAGCTGAAAAGATAGCCGCCATAATAATCCCCCAGATAACACTCCATGTATTCACCTCAGGATACACTTTTGCGGGGGACATAAGTGGTTCATAAGATTCACCCGGTTTGAGTTCGGTATAGGCATTTTCTGGTAACCCTTTGATTGGGCCGGAGTCGTGTGATGACATAACAATGGGTTTAGTTCCTGCCAAATTTAAATGAAAAAGGTTTATTCCACCACCGAGGTGAAATAAACCTTTTAATTAGGATGTCGATTGTATAAACTAGTCCTCTTTTTTGGATCTGGTAATGGAAATCTTCCGACTGGCGTAGGCGATTCCAAATGCTGCCAGAATTCCTAAACCACCGCCTATTGGAGCGGATCCATTAGGAGACTGGTTACCACTGCTTCCATGTCCGGATGTTGGCGGATGTGGAGGTTCCTGGGCCTGAACAGTGTTTATTAGCATACTGATTGCAAACAGGAAGGCAAAAGTGAGGAGAAAATATATTGACCGTTTCATTTTCGTTTGGGTTTTTGGTATTAACAAGATGCTAGGTTATTTTACAACTACTTTCTGGATGAAATTACCCTGAGAAGTGGATATTTTAACCAGGTAAAGTCCGGTTGCACCATTCAGTGAAACGGTATTGAGTTCTCCCTTTGTGATATTCCTAATGGAAATGGTTTTGCCTGACATATCGGTGATGCTTAATTTGCCCGATACACTTGAAAGAACATTCAGTTGTCCGTTTATTGCATAGGCAGTAAAGTCAACTTTTGAAGAAGGATCTGACACAGAGGTAGCATCTTTGAAATGTAACCTGAAACGGTTAGGGTCTTCACCGGGAGCAGCTGTGAATGAATAGGTTGGTTGGTCATTCAAACGTTGCAGGCTTCCTGTTTTTGTATCTTCAAGGGTTACATAAGTAGAAGCGGGTAAGCCGTTTTCTACAAGACTGATGCTGTAGGTATTTGCTGCACCGGCTTCAACAGCAAGAGGAACAAAGCCTTCAAGACTTGAAGTTGGTAAAGAGTTAACAGATAGTTTCCTGTCGTCAGCCAAAGTATAGAAAGTGGGCACAGAAGAGCCACCATAGAGCTTGAAAGCATCCAGTGAAGCATCAAATCCGGTGGATGCTTCATCGTTGAAACGGATAAAGGTTTCATCATAGCGGTTATTGCCTACAACTTTCAGACGAACCACATTTTCCAGGGTGCCATTTTTGTAATAAGTTGCGCCACCATGAACACGGTCAGCATTTTCGAGTGATAAGGTTGGGCTGGCAGTACTTGCATGGACAAAGAATCCCTGCATGGCGGGAATGATACCATCGGTCAGGCTTCCGGCTCCTCCAACATAACTTTTATAAGTTGCAGAAGCATTGTCATAAACATACACTGCATTATCCATGTTCGCATATTGACCGGTAGCAACAAGATCCCAATCAATGGCTGAAGGATAAGGGTTACCTAAGAGATTCCATCCGGCATTAGCCAAGGGAAGAGGTGTAACTCATGGTTGGAGCAGAAACTGCACCTGTATTCAGTGTGCCAGTGAAGCTTTTGGTTACATCAGCATTATAAGCAACCAGCCCTTCCCAACAACAAACTTATAGATCTCCAAAACCATTTGATTCCATTACCAGTATTATCCCTGGATTGATCCAATAATAGGTGGCTTCATCAATTTGAAGAAGTCGATCGTGCTGTTATTAGCCGGGGATCGCTGAATTCTGTAGAGATGTTTTGCAATGCTACAGGTGAAGAGAGGAAATGGTACATATCGTCACCTGCGTCATCGTATTTGGTGATGAAACGTTCAACCGTATTATTGGTGGAAACAAGTGTCCCATTGTCGATCAAAGAACCAGTTCCGGTAGCATCAGATTCTAATACAAGATTACCGGCAACTGTGAGTTGTTTGGATGCATCAATTGTAAGAGATTCTATATTCAAAATATTCAGGTTCTGCACAGCAGAGGTTACATCAACCAAAGTGTGATTACCCAATGTGAACGACCATGCAGGGAAAGTCTGAACTGTGCTACTACGGGTCCAGTTTGCAGGATTACAAATAAATGCAGCAACAGCTCCGTTTGCCAGTGTCATTGGACCACTATAATAGCCGTTGTCTTCTTCACTAGAGAATCCGATAGCAGAAACATAAAGAGCTAGAGCAGAAGGCAGATAAGAACTATTGCTATTCGTAGATCCTGAAGTAAGCCAACCGGTAGAAGAAACTCCAGCCAAAAAATTTGGAGTGGCAGAACTTCCCTGATAAGCAAGGATTTGATCTCCATCTATTGCTAGTCCCGATAAACCAGCTGACATTGTTCCACCTCCTATAACCGTTGTTCCCTCGATATGTACAATACTGCCTATTAATAATCCCCCAGAAGGAACTGTATATGTTCCTGTATTTTCATTAGTGGCCAATGCTGTTCCAGTCCAGGCATTGTCGGTAAAGGTTATTGACGTATTATCATTCAGGTTTTTAAGTACAATAAAAGCAAATTTGTCAGGTGTATCATTACCATATCCAATAAAAGAGATATCACCTGGTTGTAAAATGGTTGGTCCAACAATAATTGAATGAAGATTTGCTGCTGTAAACGAGCTACCACTAAATGTTGGATTAGAGGTAAAAGTCAAATCTGAATTGGTTGTAGATTCACAGGAAATATTATTTCCAATTGTTGCGGTAGCTACAAAGTCAGCAGTGATAAACAAGTAAGAGGTACCAACAGGAAATAATTGACTCAGGCCAGTAAATGATACTATTTCTCCA